>DASWRQ010000274.1:0-37950 GCA_036403095.1 Kutzneria sp.
CAGAATCAGTCGTGCTGCCAATTACACCATACCCCATTGGCATTCTGGATCAGCTTTGGTGTAGCTCGAGGCCGTCCGCCCTGCCGGAATGAATACTAGACCATGGCGGGCCCGATCACGAAATCGCCCCCTGAGGTCGGCCGATCGCGCAGGTCAGAGGCCGTCGACGCCGGGGGTGCTGAGCTCGCAGACGAGGAGTTCGGGGAGCTCGGCGAGGCTGTTGATGGTCCACACGCCGGCGGGCGCGGGCTGCGGGTCGATGCCGTCGCGGTTGAGCCAGACGCCGTGCATGCCGGCGTCGCGGGCGCCGATGGCGTCGAGGTCGAGGCGGTCGCCGACGTGCACGGTCTCGGCCGGCAGCACGTCGAGGTCGAGGCAGGCGGTGTGGAAAATCACCGGGTCGGGCTTGGCCACACCGAGCTCACCTGCGATGACGACGCGGTCGAAGAATTCGGACAGGCCGACGGCGGCGATCTTGGCGCGCTGCCGGGAGCCGGAGGCGTTGGTCACGGCGGCGACCTTGATGCCGCTGGCCCGGAGCCAGTCGAGCAGGGGCAGGGTGTCGTCGAAGACGCGCCAGGACCGTTCCATGACGGCGAGGCGGCTGTCCTCGCGCCGGCGCACCTCGGCGTCGTCGAGGTGTTCGCCGAGGACGGCGAAGAAGGCTTTGGTGCGACGCCAGCGCATGGTGTCGTAGTCGAACTCGCCGGAGATGGCGCGGGCCACGTGCTCGTCGGTGGTGCGCTGCCAGGCGGGCCATGCCTCGTCGTGTCCGACAAGGGCGGTCAACGCGGTTCTCGCCGATCCGTCGTAGTCAATCAGCGTGTCGTCGATGTCCAGGCTAACGGCACGGATTTCGACGGTGGTGCGGGTGGTGAATGCGGAGAGAACTGGCGTCACCAGGAGAGGCTAGGTGCGGATCCCTTGTCCGCGATTCGGCTAACAAGGTGAAGCTACCCCTTGTTGGTGGTCACTCTCCGCCGTCCCGCGATTCCGCTGCGCGTCCGACATGGCGTGTTTCTCGGTGCCGTCAAGGAGTTTCTCCGAGTCGTGGCGCATCGGTGACGGGGTGCGATCGGCGGCCGTGCCGCGCGTCACGTCTGACTGTACGGGTGAACCGGGTTGACGGCGGCGTCCGGCGGGAGCATCCTAAAACTATTCAACAACTGTTGAAAAGAGGGGTGACGATGGAACGCACGACGTGCTGCGTGGTCGGTGGCGGCCCGGCCGGGATGACGCTGGGGTTGCTGCTGGCCAGGGCCGGTGTGGACGTGACCGTGCTGGAGAAGCACGGCGACTTCCTGCGGGACTTCCGCGGCGACACGGTGCACGCGTCGACGCTGCGGCTGCTGGACGAGCTGGGGCTGGCCGAGAACTTCGCCAAGGTGCCGCACCGGTTGCTGACGCAGATCGGCTTCCCGGCGGGGCCGGCGACCACCGTGGGCGTGGACCTGAGCGGGCTGCCCGGCCCGCACAAGCACATCGCGATGGTGCCGCAGTGGGACTTCCTGGACATGATCGCCGACGCGGCGGCGGCCGAGCCGACTTTCCGGCTGCGCATGAACACCGAGGCGACCGGCCCGACCACCAAGGACGGCCGCGTCACCGGCGTCACCTACCGCACCGAGGACGGCGAGACCGGCGAGATCCAGGCCGACCTCACGGTGGCGTGCGACGGCCGGCGCTCGATCCTGCGCAGCGCCCTGGGGCTGGGCATTCGCAGCTGGCGGGTGCCGATGGACTGCTGGTGGCTGCGGGTGCCGCGGCACGAGGGCGACCCCGTGGGCATCGGCGGCATGCTCGGCAGCGGGCGCATGGTCGTCTACATCGACCGCGGCGACTACTTCCAGCTGGCCTTCCTGATCGAGAAGGGCTCGGACGCGCGCTGGCGGCAGGCCGGCCTGCAGTCGTTCCGGGACAGCGTCGCCGGCGTGCTGCCCTGGCTGGCCGACCGGGTGGACGACATCAAGTCGCTGGACGACGCCAAGCTGCTCGACGTCAAGCTGGACCGGCTGACCAAGTGGTACAGCGACGGTCTGCTGTGCATCGGCGACGCCGCGCACGCCATGTCGCCGGTCGGCGGCGTGGGCATCAACCTGGCCGTGCAGGATGCCGTTGCGGCGGCGAGGATCCTGGCCGCGCCGCTGCGCCGAGGAACCGTCACCACCGACGATCTGGCCAAGGTGCAGCGTCGTCGCGGTCCCGCGACCACCATCACCCAGGGCATGCAGCGGCTGATGCATGACAACGCTGTCGGTCCGGCGTTGAGCGGCCGCGTCGATCTGACGAAGCGAACGCCGCTCGCATTGCGGCTGCTGAACCGTTTCCCGAAACTCGGCCTCATTCCCGCCTACCTCGTGGCAATCGGTTTCCGCCCCGAACACGCCCCCGACTTCGCCAGGCGTTAAGTTGGGAAGGGACCATTCCTCCACTCCGAGTGGAGGAAGGACGCTTTCATTGCGCCTGTTGGCGCCACCTTCAGCGTCGCGACTCGGTCGCTCGTGACCGGTGCTGTGCTTGTTTGGCGCCGCCTCCGGCAGCGCGGCGAGGCCGGTCGTGGCCGAGCGGGGCTATGCGCTTCTGGGGACTCGTCCACTGAGGACCATGGCCACGACCTGGGCGCGGTCCTTTGCGCCCAGTTTGCGGAGAATGGCCTTCACGTGGGTCTTGACCGTGTCCGTGCTGATGAACAGGTGATGCGCGATGGTCTGGTTGTCCAAGCCCTTGATCATCTCGGCCAGGACGTCGAACTCGCGGGCCGACAGCTGGGGCAACACGGCATGCGGGGGCAGGTCGGCCGAGAGCTGCACCTGCCCGCCGAGGCGGGGGTCGAGCACATGGGTGGCGCCGGCCAGCACCTCGCTGAACACCGCCAGCAGCTCCCGCAACGGCGTCGTCTTGAGCAGGTACGCGGCGGCGCCCTGGTCCAACGCCGCCTTGGCCCACTCCGGGCTGTCCATCTCGCTGACGACCACGGTGGTCGCCGAGGGACGCTGGGCCCGCGCGTCGCGAACCGTGCGCAGGGCTCCCGCGCCGGGCACCGCCAGGTCGGTCACGACCAGGTCCACCAACAGCCCGCGCAGGCAGCGCAGCGCCTCGGACGAGGTGTGGGCCACACCCACCACCCGGAAGCGCTGGGTGCGCTGCAAGCAGACGCGCAGGCCCTCGGTGATCAGCTGAGAGGCGTCGACCAACAGCACCCTTGCGGGATCGGGCACCACCATGCGATCACCTCCGCTACGCCGCGGCCAGCCGGTCGACGCCAGATTGCTGACCTCACTGGTTTCGCAATCGGCTCAACGCGGAATAGCACGCCATGGTTCAGCAGCGGAAGCGCCAAAAGGGCCGGACGGCACGAAGTTGCGCCGACCGGCCCTTCGATCATGGGCCAAGGCGACTAGACGGCGGCGACCTTGTTGGTGAGTGTGCCGATCCCCTCGACCGACACCGACACCGTCTGCCCGGCGGTCATCGGGCCCACGCCGGCCGGCGTGCCCGTGAGCACCACGTCGCCCGGCAGCAGCGTCATGCCGGCTGTGATCCACTCCAGGATCTCGCCGACGCCGTGCAGCAGGTCGCTGGTGTTGCCGTCCTGCTTGAGCTCGCCGTCCAGCTCGGTGCGCAGGTCCAGGCCCGACGGGTCGAGATTGGTCTCGATCCACGGCCCCAGCGGGCAGAACGTGTCGTGCCCCTTGCCGCGCGTCCACTGGCCGTCGGCCTTCTGCTGCTCGCGGGCCGTGACATCGTTGGCGATGGTGTAGCCCAGGATGGCCGAGCTCGCGTCCTCGGCCCTGAGCCGGCGCACCGGCAGGCCGCCGATGACGATCGCCAGCTCGCCCTCGTAGTCCACGCGGCCGATGCCCGCGGGCACCTCGATGACCGCGTCCGGGCCGATCACCGAGGTCGACGGCTTGATGAAGATGACCGGGTCGGCCGGCGGCTCGCCGCCCATCTCGCGGGCGTGGTCGGCGTAGTTCTTGCCGATGCACACCACCTTGGACGGGCGGATCGGGGCCAGCAGCTGGACCGAGGCCAGCGGCCACGTCCGGCCGGTGAACTTCGGGTCCTCGAAGACCGAGGTCGACAGTTCCGCAGCGATCAGACTGTCCGGCTCGCCGCCGATGGCGACGAAGGACGCCCCTTCCGAATGAGAAATCCTGGCGAAACGCACGGGACCGAGCCTAGTCCGGCCGACCGCCCACGCGCCCGCGCCGGCCATTCGAATCACATGAGTGGCTCATATGCGCCCCCTAGCCACCTGAGCCACTCACGTGCCCGCACCCCGGCGGCACGTGAGTGGCTCAGGTGCTCCTGGAAGCGAAATGAGCCACTCACGTAGCGAAAGTGGGTGGTGCTCAGGCCAGGGCGCGGACGCGCATGGCCTTGTGGGCGAGGGCGTCGCAGAGGGCAAGCCAGCTGGCCTCGACGATGTTGTCGTGCACGCCGACCGTGGTCCACACGTGCTCGCCGTCGGTGGACTCGACCAGCACGCGGGTGATGGCGTCGGTGCCCGGGTGGTCGGTCAGGATGCGCACCTTGTAGTCGGCCAGCTCGACACTGTCCATCCAGGACAGGTGCGGCCGAAGTGCCTGGCGCAGCGCGGCATCCAGGGCGTGCACGGGGCCGTTGCCCTCGGCGGTGGCGATCACGCGCTCGCCGCCGACGTGTACCTTGACCGTGGCCTCGGACACGATCACGTCGTCCTGCCGGTGATCCAGCAGCACCCGGTACGACTCCAGGGTGAACGGCGGCTCGTCCACTTCGGACAGCTCGTTGCGCAGCAACAGCTCCAGCGAGGCGTCGGCGGCCTCGAAGGACCAGCCCCTGGCCTCCAGCTCCTTCACCTTCCGCACCGCGCTGCCGACGGCGTCGGGCCGGCCGGCCAGGTCGAGCCCGAGCTCTCGTCCCTTGAGCTCAAGACTCGCCCGGCCGGCCATCTCGGTGACCAGGACCCGCATGCCGTTGCCGACGGTGACCGGATCGATGTGGTTGTAGAGATCCGGATCCACCTTGATCGCGCTCGCGTGCAGCCCCGCCTTGTGGGCGAAGGCCGACGCCCCGACATAGGCCTGGTGGGTGTCGGGGGCGATGTTCGCGATCTCGGCGAGGGCATGGGACACGCGGGTCAGCTCGGCGACGGAGTCGGTGGGTAGCACCGGCATCCCGAGCTTGGTCACGAGGTTTCCCACGACGGCGAACAGGTCGGCGTTGCCGGCCCGCTCCCCGTAGCCGTTGGCCGTGCACTGCACGTGGGTCGCGCCGGCCTGCACCGCCGCGATGGTGTTGGCCACCGCGCAGGACGTGTCGTCCTGGCAGTGGATGCCGACGCGCAGCCCGGTGCGGGCCATCACCTCGGTGACGATCTGCCCGAGCCCGACCGGCAGCTGGCCGCCGTTGGTGTCGCACAGCACCACCACGTCGGCCCCGGCCTCGCCGGCCGCCTGCAGCACGCGCAGCGAGCACTCCGGGTCGTAGGCGTAGCCGTCGAAGAAGTGCTCCGCGTCCAGGAACACGCGGCGGCCGTTGGCCACCAGGTGCCGGACGGTGTCGGCGACCATGGCGCAGTTCTCGTCGACGTCGGTGCGCAGCGCCCGCTCGATGTGCCGGCGGTCGGACTTGGCCACCAGGGTGACGACCGGAGCCTGCGAGTCGAGCAAGGCCTGCACCTGCTTGTCGTCCTCGACCTTGACGCCGGCCTTGCGGGTCGAGCCGAAGGCCACCAGCACCGCGTGCTTGAGCTCCAGCTCGCCGGCCGCCGCGCGGGCGAAGAACTCCGTGTCCTTGGGCAGCGCGCCCGGCCAGCCGCCCTCGATGAAGCCGACGCCGATGCCGTCGAGCAGGCGGGCCACGGCCAGCTTGTCGGTCACCGAGTACGTGATGCCCTCGCGCTGGGCGCCGTCCCGCAGGGTGGTGTCGAAGACGTGGAAGCCGTCGCCCAGCGGCGTCCCGGCCGGTGTAGTCCTGCTCAACGGTCTGCTCCTTGCGAGAGGGAAGCGGTGAGTGGCCCTGAAAAGCAAAAAGACCCCCTGCGAATGCAAGAGGTCTGCGCGCCGGGTGCCTGCGGGGGCACTACCCGGCGCGCTGCGCAATGATGATCACGGTGTGGAGAGCCACACCGGCATGCTGCCACACCTGGCCCGCGGTGACCAAGCTTCGGACCAAATTTCCCACCAGTCGGGAATTTTCACCGAAACAGCCCATGACCGGTCCACCTGGCCGAAATTGGACTGGTCCAATTTCGACAGAAGGAGCAGCCTGTTCGTCAGCCGCCTTCGTCGAAGGGAGAAGGCTGCGTGGTCACTGTCGTCCTGCTGGGCGCGCCGAACGCCGAAGGCGCCGAGTACGCCTGGCTGATGGACCGCGTCCGCGTCGGGGGCTGCGAGCCGGTCGCGCTCGACGGCGTCGGGGCCGCGGACGTGCTGGTCAAGCTGCATGAACAGGGCCGCTTACACGGCGTGTTGGCCGTCGGCGGGCCCACCGGCGGCTCTCCCGCCCTGGCGGCATTGCGGGCCTTGCCGATAGGCGTGCCCAAGCTGCTCGTCACCGCTCGGGACCACCACGCGCACGGCGGCGTCACCGACGTCACCACCATGCACTCCGTGGTCGACATCGTCGGCATCGACCAGGTCTCCGAGCGCATCCTCGACAACGCCGCCGCCGCCATCACCGGCATGGCCCGCAGCTATCACGCCGGCCGGCACAACCCGACCCGCCACCACCGGCCCCTGGTCGCCACCACCGTGCCCGCCACCCGGCCCCGCCTGGAGCACTGGGGCTACGCCGTCGTCGTCGTGCCCGACAGCCGACCGCTGCCGTCCCTTGTGGACAGCGGCTTCCTCGCCGGCGTCATCTCCACCGACCCCGTCGCCGCCTACGACGTCCCCCACGTCGTCTGCGACGACGCCGCCTTCGCCATCGACGCCGCCGACGAGCTGCACCACGTCATCACGGGGTCCCCATAACACCGCGAGTCCCGCCCTCAGGCAACTGAATGTCGAGTTTCGGAACTCGACTCATGGTCGCCCGAGAGCGGGACTCGCGGGGAAAGCTGGGTCAAGCGGTGGTGCGGGTGTTGGACGAGACCAGGGCGGCCAGGCGGTCGCCGACGGCGTAGGTGGCGCCGGGCGAGGCGTGGTCGCGGGTGGCCAGATCGAAGGCGACGGATGCTTCGATACGGCGGGCGGACTCGTGCTCGCCGAGGTGGTCGAGCATCAGGGCCAGGGACAGCACGGCGGCGGTCGGGTCGGCGATGCCCTGGCCGGCGATGTCGGGCGCACTGCCGTGCACCGGCTCGAACATGCTGGGGTTGCGGCGGGTGACGTCGAGATTGCCGCTGGCGGCAAGGCCGATTCCGCCGGCGATGGCGGCGGCCAGGTCGGTGAGGATGTCGCCGAACAGGTTGTCGGTGACGATGACGTCGAACCGGCCGGGGTCGGTGACCATGTGGATGGTGGCGGAGTCGACGTGCTGGTAGTTGACGGTCACGTCGGGGTGCAGCAGCGACACCTCCTCCACGACCCGGGACCACAGCGAGCCGGCGTGGGTGAGCACGTTGGTCTTGTGCACCAGGGTGAGGTGCTTGCGCGGGCGCGCCGTCGCACGGGCGAAGGCGTCCCGGACCACGCGGTCGACGCCGAACGAGGTGTTGATGCTGACCTCGGTGGCGATCTCGTGCGGGGTGTCCTTGCGCAGCAGGCCGCCGTTGCCGGCGTAGAGGCCCTCGGTGCCCTCGCGCACCACGACCATGTCGATGTCGGGCGGGTCGGCGATCGGGCTGCGCACGCCCGGGTACAGCCGAGCCGGCCTCAGGTTGACATGGTGGTCGAGCTCGAACCGGAGCCGCAGCAGCAGCCCCCGCTCCAGAATGCCGCTGGGCACCGACGGGTCGCCGACCGCGCCGAGCAGAATGGCGTCGTGCTGGCGAAGCTCGCCGAGCACGGACTCCGGCAGCAGCTC
This sequence comes from Kutzneria sp., assembly GCA_036403095.1. GTDB lineage: Bacteria > Actinomycetota > Actinomycetes > Mycobacteriales > Pseudonocardiaceae > Kutzneria. The sequence continues at coordinate 7,957 of DASWRQ010000274.1, forward strand.
CCCGGTGGCGTGCCACCGCGCCGCACCGAGGTCGTACCGGGTGATCTCCGCTGTCGGAACCACCTCGCCGAGCACCTTGAGCGCCTCGGCAACTACCTCGGGCCCGATCCCGTCACCTGGGATCACCGCGAGCCGCATCCACACACCTCCCGGAGTTCGGTCCCATCACGGGACCATCCATCTCTCGCGTGAGGCTACCCGTAGTTCCCCTACTAATCGGAGTCCGAACACGCTTCTGGGGTGATCTCTCCCGAAGTGCGGGACACCCGGATGGCGCAATCACCACCCATACGGGTGACATGAGCCCGCTGACCGGCCCCAACATGCGGTGAAGGGACCGATCCCGACGTCGGCCGCCGGGAAGGGTCCCTTCTACGCAAAACGGTCAGATCAGCGAGATGGACCGCACGGTGTGCGCGCCCACGGCGGCGCCGATCGGCTCCAGCACGCCGGCGTCGACCGGGCGGTCGGCGCGCAGCAGCATGACGGCGTCGGAGCCATCCTTGGTCTGCGAGATCTGCGCGGCCTCGATGTTGACGCCGGCCTCGCCGAGCAGGGTGCCGACGGTGCCCATGACGCCCGGCCGGTCCTGGTACTCGAGCAGCACGAGCTCGCCGGCGGCCCGCAGGTCGAAGCCGCGCCCGTTGACCTCGACGAGCTTCTCCACGCCGTCCAGGCCGGACAGCGTGCCCGAGACGCGCAGCGCGGTGCCGTCGGGCAGCGCGGCGCTCACGGTGACCAGGCTGCGGTGGTTGGCACTCTCCGACTCCTTGACCAGGTTCACCGACACGCCCAGGGTCTCGGCCAGCGCCGGCGCGTTCACGAACGTGACCTGCTCGTCGACGATGCCGGAGAACACGCCGCGCAGCGCGGCCAGCGGCAGCACCGAGACGTCCTCGTTGGACAGTTCGCCGCGGACGGTGATGGTGACCGAGGCCGGGGCCTTGCCGGCCAGCGCCGACAGCACCACGCCGAGCTTCTGGACCAGCGGCAGGTACGGGCGCACCTCGTCGTTGACGACGCCGCCGCTGGCCACGTTGACCGCGTCCGGCACGAAGTCGCCGCGCAGGGCCAGCCGCACCGACCGGGCCACGTCGGTGCCGGCTCGGTCCTGGGCCTCGGCGGTGGAGGCGCCCAGGTGCGGGGTCACGACGACGTTGGGCAGCTCGAACAGCGGCGAAGCCGTGGTCGGCTCGGTCTCGAAGACGTCGATGCCGGCGCCGCCGACGTGACCGTCCCGAATGGACTCGGCCAGCGCCGCTTCGTCGACAAGGCCGCCGCGGGCCGCGTTGACGATGATGACGCCCTTCTTGGTCCGGGCCAGCTGCTCCTTGCCGATCAGGCCCTTGGTCTCCGGGGTCTTGGGCAGGTGGATGGAGATCGCGTCCGCCCGCTCCAGCAGCTCGTCCAGGCTGACCAGCTCGATGCCCAGCTGCGCGGCCCGGGCCGGCGCCACGTACGGGTCGTAGGCGATCAGCTCGGTGCCGAACGCGGCGATGCGGGCGGCGAACAGCTGGCCGATCTTGCCGAGGCCGACCACGCCGATGGTCTTGCCCAGCAGCTCGACGCCGGAGAACGAGCTGCGCTTCCAGGCGCCGCCGCGCAGGCTGGCCGAGGCTTCGGGGATGCGGCGGGCGACGGCCAGCAGCAGGCCGACGGCGTGCTCGGCGGCCGAGGTGATGTTGGACGTGGGCGCGTTGACCACCAGCACACCGTGCTTGGTGGCGGCCGGCACCTCCACGTTGTCCAGGCCAACGCCGGCGCGGGCGACCACCTTGAGCTTGTTCGTCGCCTCGAACACCTCGGCGTTCACCTGGGTGGCCGAGCGGACCAGCAGCGCGTCCGCGTCAGCGACGGCGGACAGCAGCGCGGGCCGGTCGGTGCCGTCGACGTGGCGGATCTCCACCTCGTCCCCGAACACATCGATGACGGACGGCGCGAGCTTCTCGGCGATCAGGACGACGGGACGACTGGCATTGGTCACGACACAGCTCCAGGTTTCGGCGCGCGACTTTCACGGACGGCCCACCGGCACCCCGTTGTGCTGGACCTCGTCGCATCCTACGAGTTGGCCGGCCCGATGGAAGGGGTGATGTTAACTTCCCCGTAACTACCAGGGCTCATCGAACTCGCCGTCCCGCGCGCCCTTCACGAACGCGTCCCACTCCGCGGGAGTGAACACCAGAACGGGGCCGGCCGGCTGGGCGGAATTGCGCATCGCCACGTAGGTGACACCGTCGGTGTGCGGCACGAAGGCCACCTCGACGTGCTCAGCCCCAGGGTCGTCGGCACCGCTGTCGTCGCCGTCGCCCCGCTGCCACGTCGCGCCGGTCAGGTCCAGGCTGCCGCGGACCTGCTTCTTGTCGTCGTAGATCGGCGCCGCCTCGTCGCTCATGCGGGCAGGGTAACGGGTCGGCATTGGGACACAAGGCAAAGCGGCCGCGGGTAGATCCCGCGGCCGCCTTTCTCAACCGTGAACTCAGGCCGTCTCGGTGATCGGCCGGTCCACCCACGACATCAGGCCGCGCAGCTTCTTGCCGACCTGCTCGATCGGGTGCGCCTCGCCCTCCTGCTGGAGCTTGGTGAAGTTGGGCCGCCCGGCCTCGTCCTCGGCCACCCACTCGTTGGCGAAGGTGCCGTCCTGGATCTCGCCCAGGATCTTCTTCATCTCCTCCTTGACCGACGGCGTGATCACGCGCGGGCCGCGGGTCAGGTCGCCGTACTCGGCGGTGTCGGAGATCGAGTAGCGCATCTTGGCGATGCCGCCCTCGTACATCAGGTCGACGATCAGCTTGAGCTCGTGCAGCACCTCGAAGTAGGCGATCTCCGGGGCGTAGCCGGCCTCGGTGAGCACCTCGAAACCGGTCTGCACCAGCGCGGAGGCGCCGCCGCAGAGCACCGCCTGCTCGCCGAACAGGTCGGTCTCGGTCTCCTCCTTGAAGGTGGTCTTGATGACGCCGGCGCGCGAGCCGCCGATGCCCTTCGCGTAGGACAGGGCGAGTGCCTGCGCGCCGCCGGTGGCGTCCTGCTCGACCGCGATGAGGCAGGGCACGCCCTTGCCGTCCACGAACTGGCGGCGCACCAGGTGGCCCGGGCCCTTCGGCGCGACCATCGCGACGTCCACGTTCGACGGCGGGGTGATCAGGCCGTAGCGGATGTTGAAGCCGTGCCCGAAGAAGATCGCGTCGCCGTCCTTCAGATTGGGCGCGATGTCGTCGGCGTAGATCTTGCGCTGCTTGGTGTCCGGAGCCAGGATCATGATCAGATCGGCCTCGGCCGACGCCTCGGCCGGGGTGAGGACCCGCAGGCCCTCCTCCTCCGCCTTCGCCCGCGACTTCGAGCCCTCCGGCAGGCCGATGCGAACGTCCACACCGGAGTCGCGCAGGCTCAGCGCGTGGGCGTGGCCCTGGCTGCCGTAGCCGATGACGGCCACCTTGCGGCCCTGGATGATGCCGAGGTCGGCGTCGTCGTCGTAGAAGGTCTCGACAGTCATGGCTTTCCTTGTGTTCCTTCCGAGGTTTGACTTAGCGGGCCGCGGTGGCGGTGATGGACCGGGCGCCGCGCCCGATGGCGACCATGCCGGACTGCACCATCTCACGCAGACCGTAGGGCTCCAACATGCGCAGCAGGGCGTCGAGCTTGTCGCCCGTTCCGGTTGCCTCGATGGTCAGCGCCTCCGGGGAGACGTCGACGACCTTGGCCCGGAACAGCTGCACCGTCTCCAGCACCTGGCTGCGCACGGTGGCGTCGGCACGGACCTTGACCAGCAGCAGCTCGCGCTGCACGGCCGTGGTCGGCTCGAGCTCGACGATCTTGATGACATTGATCAGCTTGTTCAGCTGCTTGGTGACCTGCTCCAGCGGCAGCTCGTCCACGCCGACCACGATGGTCATCCGGGAGATGTCCGGGTGCTCGGTCGGGCCGACCGCGAGCGACTCGATGTTGAAGCCACGGCGGGAGAACAGGCCGGCGACGCGGGCGAGGACACCGGGCTTGTTCTCGACCAGGACGCTGAGAGTGTGCTTGGTCATGCTCATTACACGTCCTCGTCGAACAGCGGCCGGATGCCGCGGGCGGCCATGATCTGGTCGTTGCCGGTGCCGGCGGCCACCATCGGCCACACCTGGGCGTCCTTGCCGACCACGAAGTCGATCACGACCGGGCGGTCGTTGATCTCCATCGCCTGCTGGATCGTGGTGTCCACGTCCTCCTTGGACTCGCAGCGCAGGCCGGCGCAGCCCAGCGCCTCGGCCAGCATCTTGAAGTCCGGGATGCGGTGCTTGTGGGTGCCGAGGTCGGTGTGCGAGTACCGCTCCGCATAGAACAGGTTCTGCCACTGCCGGACCATGCCCAGGTTGCCGTTGTTGATCACGGCGACCTTGATCGGCGCGCCCTCGATGGCGCAGGTGGCCAGCTCCTGGTTGGTCATCTGGAAGCAGCCGTCGCCGTCGATGGCCCAGACCACCTTGTCCGGCGAGCCGAACTTCGCGCCCATCGCGGCCGGCACGGCGAAGCCCATGGTGCCGAGGCCGCCCGAGTTGATCCAGCTGCTGGGACGCTCGTACTTGATGAACTGGGCGGCCCACATCTGGTGCTGCCCGACGCCGGCGGCGTAGATCGCGTCCGGGCCGGCGATCTGCCCGATGCGCTCGATCACGTACTGCGGCGCCAGCGCGCCGTCGGACGGCCAGTCGTAGCCCAGCGGAAAGTTCTCCCGCCAGCCGTAGGTCTCGGTCACCCACGGCGCGATGTCGGCGGTCGTGGTGTGCTCCCGCTCGGCCTGCACGGCGGCGATCAGGTCGCCGAGGATCTCCTTGCAGTCGCCGACGATCGGCACGTCCGCGCGGCGGTTCTTGGAGATCTCGGCCGGGTCGATGTCGGCGTGCACGATCTGCGCGTCCGGCGCGAACGAGCTGAGCTGGCCGGTGACGCGGTCGTCGAAGCGGGTGCCCAGCGCGATCAGCAGATCGGCCTTCTGCATCGCGGCGACCGCCGCGACGGTGCCGTGCATGCCCGGCATGCCCAGGTGCTGCGGGTGCGAGTCCGGGAACGCGCCGCGGGCCATCAGCGTGGTGACCACCGGGATGCCGGTCAGCTCGGCCAGCTCGCGCAGCTCCTCGGTGGCGCCGGACTTGATGATGCCGCCGCCGACGTAGAGCACCGGCCGGTGCGCGGCGGTGATCAGCTTGGCCGCCTCCCGGACCTGCTTGCCGTGCGGCCGCGTGGTCGGGCGGTAGCCCGGCAGGCGCAGCTCGGGCGGCCAGGAGAAGGAGGTGATCTCCTGCAGCACGTCCTTGGGGATGTCGACCAGGACCGGGCCGGGTCGGCCGGTGCTGGCGATGTGGAACGCCTCGGCGATCGCCCGCGGGATCTCCGCCGGGTCGGTCACGAGCACGTTGTGCTTGGTGATCGGCATGGTGATGCCGCAGATGTCGGCTTCCTGGAAGGCATCGGTGCCGATCAGCGCGCGGCTCTGCTGGCCGGTGATGGCGACCACCGGCACCGAGTCCATGTACGCGTCGGCCAGCGGCGTCACCAGGTTGGTCGCGCCGGGGCCGGAGGTGGCCATGCACACGCCGACCTTGCCGGTGGCCTGCGCGTAGCCGGTGGCGGCGTGGCCGGCGCCCTGCTCGTGGCGGACGAGCACGTGGCGCAGCGACGTCGAGTCGAGCAGCGCGTCGTAGGCCGGCATGATCGTGCCGCCGGGGATGCCGAACACGATCTCGCAACCGACGGCCTCGAGCGAGCGCACGAGCGAGGCGGAGCCGGTCACGCGGACCGGGGCGCCGCCGGGCGGCGCGGGTTTCGGTGGCGGGCCGGGGCGCGGCGGTGTCGCGCCGGGGACCGGGGCTTGTCGCGAGGGTGCGCTGGTCATCGGGGCTGCCTCGGGGTCGGTGGTCCTGCGGAAGTTTCATGGTGCAACAAGCATGAAAAAACCCCCGTCAACCACACTCGAAACGTGGTCGAACGAGGGTCGCGCGCCGACGCGGACTCATGTCCCTAGGCGTCGGCGCGCCTCGGAAGTACGAGGCCGGTGTCACGCAGCATGGTTCGGACGGTACTGCCGGCCGGGTCCGGGCGTCAACTCTGCGGGAAAACGCTCCCGGATGGTGGAACGGAAAGCCCAGGTGCGAGGATCGATGCGTGACCGAGTCAGCTTCTCCGTCCGTCCAACGAGTGATCTTCCGGGTGCCGGTGACCGGCCTGCTGCCGCTGGGTCTGCTGGCCATCTGCGAGTCGCCGGTGGTCGCTGCCACCAGCCCGGTGTTCGCGCTGCTGTACCTGATCCCGATCGTGCTCGCGGCGTGGATCCTGCGCACCCGGACGGTGGTCGACTCCGAGCAGCTGCGCACCCGCACCCTGGTCGGCTCGCGCACGCTGGCCTGGGCCGACATCCGCTCGCTCAAGCTGCCCCGCCGCGGCTGGGTCAACGCCGTGCTGGCCGGCGACGAGCTGGTCCCGCTGCCGGGCGTGCGCACCCGGCACCTGCCCATGCTGGCGGCGCTGTCCGGGGGCCGGCTGGCCGATCCCGACGCCGCCCCCGGAGGCGCGGAGTAACCTGGTCTGCGAGCCGCGACCCGGTCCACGTCAACTTTTCCCGCAAGGCCAATCCGTTTTTGGAGGAGCAGTGCCCCAGCTGCGCTCCCGCACCACCACCCACGGCCGCAACGCCGCGGGCGCCCGCGCACTGTGGCGGGCCACCGGCATGACCGACAGCGATTTCGGCAAGCCGATCGTGGCGATCGCCAACTCCTACACCCAGTTCGTGCCGGGCCACGTGCACCTGCGTGATCTCGGCGACATCGTGGCCGAGGGCGTGCGCGCGGCCGGCGGCGTGCCGCGCGAGTTCCACACCATCGCGGTCGACGACGGCATCGCCATGGGCCACAGCGGCATGCTCTACTCGCTGCCCTCTCGCGAGATCATCGCCGACTCGGTCGAGTACATGGTCAACGCCCACCAGGCCGACGCGCTGGTGTGCATCTCCAACTGCGACAAGATCACCCCCGGCATGCTCAACGCCGCGCTGCGGCTGAACATCCCGGTGGTCTTCGTCTCCGGCGGCCCGATGGAGGCCGGCAAGGCCGTTGTCGTCGGCGGCGTCGCGCAGGCCCCGACCGACCTGATCACCGCCATCTCGGCCTCGGCCAGCTCGGCCGTCGACGACGAGGGCCTGACCACCGTCGAGCGCTCGGCCTGCCCGACCTGCGGCTCGTGCTCGGGCATGTTCACCGCCAACTCGATGAACTGCCTCACCGAGGCGCTGGGCCTGTCGCTGCCCGGCAACGGCTCCACGCTGGCCACGCACGCGTTCCGCCGGTCGCTGTTCGAGCGGGCCGGCACGACGGTCGTCGAGCTGTGCAAGCGCTGGTACGGCGAGGACGACGACTCCGCGCTGCCGCGTTCCATCGCCAACCGCAAGGCGTTCGAGAACGCCATGGCGCTGGACATGGCCATGGGTGGCTCCACCAACACGGTGCTGCACATCCTCGCCGCCGCGCGGGAGGGTGAGATCGACTTCACGCTGGCCGACATCGACGCGGTCGGCCGTCGCGTGCCCTGCCTGTCCAAGGTGGCGCCGAACTCCGACTACCACATGGAGGACGTGCACCGGGCCGGTGGCATTCCGGCGCTGCTGGGCGAGCTCTGGCGCGGTGGCCTGCTCAACGAGGACGTGCACTCGGTGCACAGCCCGTCGCTTTCGGAGTGGCTGTCCACCTGGGACATTCGCGCTTCGTCGCCGTCCGCGGAGGCGGTCGAGCTGTTCCACGCCGCGCCGGGGGGAGTCCGCACCACGAAGGCGTTCTCCACCGACGCGCGGTGGTCCTCTTTGGACACCGACGCCGCCGGCGGCTGCATCCGCGACGTCGCCCACGCGTACACCAAGGACGGCGGCCTCGCGGTGCTGCGCGGCAACCTGTCCGAGGACGGCGCCGTGATCAAGTCCGCCGGCATCGAGGAAGAGCTGTGGCGCTTCCAGGGCCCGGCGCGGGTCGTGGAGAGCCAGGAGGAGGCCGTGTCGGTCATCCTCAACAAGGAGGTCCAGCCGGGCGAGGTCATCGTCGTGCGCTACGAGGGGCCGGCCGGCGGTCCCGGCATGCAGGAGATGCTGCATCCGACCGCCTTCCTCAAGGGCTCCGGCCTGGGCAAGAAGTGCGCGCTGATCACCGACGGCCGGTTCTCCGGCGGCTCGTCGGGCATCTCCGTCGGGCACATCTCGCCGGAGGCCGCGCACGGCGGCACGATCGGCCTGGTCGAGGACGGCGACCAGATCCTGATCGACGTGCACGAGCGCAAGCTGGAGCTGCTGGTCGACGAGGCCGTGCTGGCCGAACGCCGGGCCAAGATGGAGTCCAGCGAGCGGCCCTGGCAGCCCCGTGACCGCCAGCGCCAGGTCACCCTGGCCCTGCGCGCCTACGCCAAGCTGACCACCTCAGCCGCCACCGGCGCCGTCCGCGACCCCGGTCTGTAATCGCCGTTTCGCCGTGAAGGGGGCTTTCCCACACTCCGAGTGTGGGAAAGCCCCCTTCACGGCTTCCAGGGGCGGGGGTCGGTGACCAGGAGTGACCAGATCTCGGCGTCGTGGTGGCGGCCGCCGAACAGGTAGGACTCGCGCATGACGCCGTCGAGGGTCATGCCCAGGCGCTTGGCCGCGGCCTTGCTGCGCTCGTTGGCCGGCATGGTGATCCACTCGACGCGGTGCATGCCCCGCGCCTCGAAGGCCCAGTCGATCATCAACTGCGCGGCCTTGGTGATCAGGCCGTGGCCCTGGGCGTGCGGGGCCAGCCAGACGCCCAGCTCGCAGTTGCCGGTGGCGGTGTCGAACTGCGGGAACAGGATCGCCCCGACCAGCTCGCCGCGCAGCCGGATGCCCAGCAGCCGGCCGGCCCCGGTGGCCTGGCGGTCGGCGTAGCGCTGGAGCAGCTCCCGCGCGCTCGCCTCGTCGGTCACGGTGCTCGCGAGCGGGATCCACGGCGCGAGGTGCTCTCGGTGCCGGTCGATGTGCTCGGCGAACTCGCCGGCCTGCCAGGGTTCGAGCGGGGTCAGTTCGGCGTCGGGAGCCAGCGGCAAGGAGAGCATGGGTCAGTTATCTCAGCAGCAGCTGCAACGCGGCAACCGCGATGACGGCCAGCGAGAACAGCGAGGTGCCGTAGGCCAGGGCGTGCCGGTACCAGGGCGTGCGCCGGTCCAGCGAGATCCGGCCCGGGCCGGCGAACAGCACCGCGAAGGCCGCGCCGGCCAGCGCCGCCGCCAGCTCGTAGTCGGCCAGGCCGCCGTTCCACTGCAGGATGATCGTGTTGCCCACCACCGCCAGCACGGCCGCCGCCGCGAGCGGCGTGACCAGGCCGAGCACGATCAGCACCGCGCCGCCCAGCTCCGCGTAGCCCAGCACCGGCGCGAGGATGTCGGTGTAGCGGAAACCCGCCTGCTGCAAGGATTTCGCGAAGTCGCCGAGGCCGTGACCGCCGAACCAGCCGAGGGCCCGCTGCGCGCCGTGCACGCCGACCAGGCCGCCCAGCATCAGCCGCAGGCCGAGCAGCCCGAGGTCCGCGCCGCCGTGCCAAGCCGCCACCGGCCGTGACGGTTCCTCGTACGCGAGCGTGCTGCCGTACTCGGGCTGTTCGTCGTCGTCGAGGTGGTGCAACCCCGGTTCGAAGGTGCTCACCGCCGGCAGGGTAGGCAACCTTCGGCCGCGCGGCGACCGCCGAACAGAGCAGCTAGACCTGCGCGATCCGCTGCAGCAGGGCCACCAGCTGGGTCCGGTCGGCCACGGACAGCTCGGCCAGCAGGTGGTTGTCGGCCTCGGCGATCAGGAGGTCGAAGCCGTCCAGCGCGCGGCGACCGGCCGCACTGATCGTGACGATGTTGCGCCGGCGGTCGGCCGGATCCGGCTCGCGGGTCACGTAGCCGTCGCCCTGTAGGTCGTTGAGCACCGCGACCACGTCGCTGCGGTCCAGGCCCAATCGGCGGCCGATGTCGGCCTGGGACTGCTCGCCGTACTCGGCCAGCGCCGCCAGCACCGCGTAGTGCCACTTGCGGATGCCCGCCGCCGCCAGCCGCTCCTGGGCGTACTGGTGGCCGCGCTGCGACGCCCGGCCGAGCAGCCAGAGCACGGTGCCGCTGAGCCGGTGCGGATCGGACATGGCGTCACGGTACCTTTCCCGCTATCGTTGGCAGCGCCAACATTGGCGTCACCAACAATCGAGGGGTGGATGCTGTGCGACTCGTTCGCCTGCACGCGTACGGCGGTCCCGATGTGCTCCAGGTCGAGGAGGCCGCGACGCCCGAACCGGGTCCCGGTCAGGTCCTGGTGCGGACCGAGGCGATCGGCCTCAACTTCGCCGACACCAAGATCCGGGCCGGCGCCGGCGGGATCTTCACCCGGCCGCTGCCCTACGGCCCGAGCGGCGAGGTGGCCGGCGTCGTCACCGCCGTCGGCCCGGGAGTGGAGTCCTTCGCCGTCGGCGACCGGATCGCGGCCCTGGCCGGCGAGGGGGCGTACGCGGACTTCGTGGCGGTCGACGCCACGTGGGCCACCCCGGTGCCGCCCGGTTTGGACGCCGCGTCCGCCACCGTGTTGGCCATTCACGGGCCGACGGCCCTCGGCGTGGTCCACATGGGCCGGGTGGCCCCCGGCGAGACCGTGCTGGTGCAGTCGGCCGCCGGCAGCGTCGGCCACCTCGTCGTCCAGCTGGCGAAGCTGGTGGGAGCGACCGTGGTCGGCGTGGTCGGCGCCGCGGCGAAGGCGGACTTCGTCCGCTCCCTCGGGGCCGATGACGTCGTGACCACCGACGCCGAGTGGCCCACCGGGATCGACGTGGTCCTGGACGCCGTCGGCGGATCGACGCTGCTGCGCGGCATCGACTCCCTCGCACCGATGGGCCGGGCCGTGGCGTACGGGGCGGCCAGCGGCGAGATCCCGGCCGTGCCGTCCCGCAGCCTTTTCGGACTGCGTTCCGTGGCCGGCTTCGGGCTGCTGGCCTGGCGGGAGGCCCGGCCCGACGACGCACGCGCCGACATCACCAAGGTGGCACAACTGATCGCCGACGGCCGGCTGCGGGTCGCCCAGCACGCCTCGTTCCCGCTGGCGGAGGCGGCCAAGGCCCACCAGTTGCTCGACGACCGCGCCAACCTCGGCCGGGTGCTGCTGATCCCCTAGTACTCGCCGTGCACGAGGTTGTGCGGCTCCTCACCGCGTACGAACCGCGCGACCTCGGCGGCGGCGACTCCGTAGGCCCGCTTCTCCCGGCCGGTGCAGCTGCCGGCGACGTGCGGCGTGAGCAGCAGCCCGTCGAAGCTCCACAGTGGATGGTCAGCCGGCAGCGGCTCCGGGTCGGTGACGTCGAGCGCCGCTCGGAGCCGGCCGGTCCGCAGCTCGGCGACGAGCGCGTCGGTGTCGACCACCGGACCCCGCGCGGCGTTGACCAGGATCGCGCCGTCGGCCATGCGGGACAAGAACTTCGCGTCGACCATCCCGGTCGTGTCAGAGGTGAGTGGTACTACCAGGACAACCGCGTCGTGCGAGCCGAGCAGCCCGGGCAGCTCGTCCTCCCCGTGCACGCCGTCGCGTGCGGTGCGACCGACAATGGTGGTCGTCACGTCGAACGGCGCCAGCCGCCGGGCCAGCTGGTGGCCCAGGTCGCCGGCGCCGACGATGAGCACCCGCTTGTCCTGCAACGTGTCGGTGACCTGGAAGGCCCAGCGGCGGTCCCGCTGGGCGTCGAGGAAGTACGGGAGGTGACGGTAGAAGGACAACAGAACAGCGACGACCCACTCCGCGGTGCTGCCGCCGTGCGCGCCCCGACAGGTCGACAACGCCACCCCTTCGGGCAACCGGCCGAGCCACACCTCGGCCCCGGCGCTGAGCAGCTGCACCAGTCGTAGCTCGGGCAGCTTGTCGACCAGCGGGACGGCGCGCTTGCCGGCCAGGAACGGCGGAATGAGCACCTCGGCCTCGGCCGCCTCGGCCGGCAGCTCGCCGTCGACGTCGTAACGGACCGGGCGGACGCCCTCGATCGCGGACAGCGCGTCGAGCGCATGCTCGTCGGGCACCAGCACGGTGATCGTGTCGTGATCGGTCACGCCACGACACTAGTCTCCGTCCACCCGTGACTCGGCCACGTGCAGCCTGGTGTGGCTCGGGACGACGGCGTTCCGGCCGATCGTTGGCACCCGACTTCGTTCCAGCGGCCGAACTTGTCCGGCGGCAGCACCAGCGTCGCGTGCTCCACGCCCAGCTCCACCGGCACCACCGCCGGTCGGCCGGGCGGGAATCCGGCGTCGACGGTCACGACCGCGACCGTCGGCAGTTCGGCGCGCGGTGACCGTGACCGCGGATGAGATGCAGGTCCGAATCGAGGGAGATCCAAGTCTCAGATTGAGTGAGCCCACGTGAGTGGCTCACTTCGCCAATAGCCGCACCTGGACCACTCATGTGCCCCCGCCGGTCGCACGTGAGTGGCTCAGGTGGCCGTGGAAGTCAAATGAGCCACTCACGTGCCACCGGAGGCGTGGGGCGGGTGCTCACCTGGGGTTCACGCAGGTCCGCTTACGCTCGGGCATCATGCGGAGAGCTAGCCGGGTTGTTGCCTCGTCGGTGGCGCTCGGTCTGCTGCTCGGCGGGTGCGCGAGCTTTCCGGATCAGTTGAACGGCGCGGGCGTGCAGGACTGGCAGCCGCAGCCGAAGCTGACCGAGGCGCCGGGGCCGGCGCCGAACGCGCCGGGCGGGTCGAACGCGGACGGCGGCGGCAACGTTCAGGGACCGAACGGGACGCCGAAGCAGGTGCCACCCCCGCAGGGCTGCACGGACTTCGACCAGAACGTGATCGGCACGTGCATGTCGCCGCTGGCGGCGGTGGCGGCGTTGCCGGGCGGCGCGAGTGGCCTGGCGGCGGAGCGGACGACGGGCCGCGTGCTGGCGGTGCAGAAGGGCCAGGACCCGAAGCCGGTGGCGACGATCCAGGTGGACGCCTCGACCGACGGCGGCCTGACGGGCCTGGCGCTGTCGCCGACGTACCAGCAGGACCAGCTGGTCTACGCCTACGTGACCACGGCGACGGACAACCGCGTGATGCGGTTCGCGATCGGGGACACGCCGAAGCCGGTGCTGACGGGCATCCCGAAGGGGCCGACGCACAACCGCGGCGTGCTGGCGGTGGACCGTAGCGGCGCGCTGCTGGTGGCGACGGGCGACGCGGGCAACGCGGCGGCGGCGAGCGACCCGAACACGTTGGCCGGCAAGGTGCTGCGCATCGACGGCCTGGGCCACCCGGCGGCCGGCAACCCGAACCCGTCCTCGGCGGTGGTGATCGGCGGCCTGCAGGACCCGGGCGGCATGTGCACGGCGGCGGACGGCAGCGCGGCCTGGGTGACCGACCAGACGACCGGCGCGGACCAGCTGTACCGGATCACGCCGGGCCAGCCCCAGCTGGGCAGCCCGGCCTGGAGCTGGCCGGACAAGCCGGGGGTGGCCGGCTGCGCGGCGTTCACGGACGAGATCAGCGTGGCCACCGTGCACAAGGCCGGCCTCCAGGTGCTGGTACTGGCCAAGACCGGCGGCTTCACCGGCAAGCCCAGCACGATCCTGGACGGCCAGGGCGGCTACGGCCTGATCGGCGCGATGGACGTGGTCGACCAGAACACGCTGCTGGTCGGCACGGTCAACAAGGACGGCGGCAAGCCGGTGTCCAGCGACGACCGGGCGATCATCATCCCCAAGCCCAACGGCGGCCAACCCAAGGACTGATCCCGGCAACGGGACCGCCGCTGCCGGCCCGCCCTTGTATTCTAGCGCTAGAATAGGGTCATGGCCGACCTGACCGATGGCGAGTTGACCGTGCTGGGCCTGCTGGTCGAACAGCCCCGCCACGGCTACGAGCTGGAGCGGGTCATCGAGGAGCGAGGCGTGCGCGCATGGACGGCGCTCGGCTTCTCCTCCATCTACTACTTGCTCGACAAGCTGGCCAAGCGCGGTCTGATCGAGACAACCGGCGCGCCGGCGTCCGGGAAGTCGCGGGCCACCTTCCGTGCGACGGCAGAGGGCCTCGAACTGTGTGCCGCGGCCACCCGAGAGGCGCTTACGACGCTGACGCCGGTGCGCGCACGTGTCCTGATCGGGCTGGCCAACAGCCCGGGCCTGCCGGATGCGGACGTGGTGGCCGGGCTGACCGACCGCCTGGCGGCGTTGCGACAGCAGTATGCGGAGATCAGGGCGGTTCGGGCCGGGCAGGAGCCCCTGCCGACGGCCGCCGCGGCAATCTTCGACTACAGCGAGGCCATGCTCGCGGCCGACATCGCCTGGACCGAAGCCACGTTGGCCCGGCCGACCCCGGCGGACAAGTACGACATCAAGAAAGCCCATCGAGCGCTCTACTCGCCGCCATCGAAGGATTTCACGGTCGTCGACGTGCCCGAGCTCCGGTATATCGCGGTGGACGGCCGAGGCGATCCGAACACCTCGGCCGCATACGCCGACGCGGTCGAAGCACTGTATGCGGTGGCGTACACGTTGAAATTCGCCAGCAAGAAGACTCTCGGCCGAGACTTCACGGTCGGCCCGCTGGAGGGGCTGTGGCGAGCCGATGACCCGACCGTGTTCACCGCACGGCACAAGCAGTCGTGGGAATGGACCATGATGATCAGCCAGCCGGACTGGATCACCGAGGACATGGTTCGGTCCGCGGTCGACACCGTCGCCGGGAAGAAGGAGAACGCCGCACTCGGCAAGGTCCGGCCGCACACGTTCGTCGAGGGAATGTGCGTCCAGATCCTGCACATCGGCCCCTACGACGACGAAACCGCCACGCTGGACCGTCTGCACAACCACTATCTTCCGGACAACGGCCTCGCCTTCAACGGCGACCATCACGAGATCTACCTCAGCGATGCCCGTCGAATCGCGCCGGCCAAGCTCAGGACGGTCCTACGGCAGCCGGTGAAACCCGCATAGAAAAGGCCGTTCCCGGCGAACAACCGCCGGGAACGGCCTTTTCCGACAACCGTCAGCTACAGCGTTCGACGATCAGCTCACGGACCCGCTTGGCATCGGCCTGGCCCTTGGTGGCCTTCATGACCGCGCCGACGATGGCGCCGGCGGCGGCGATCTTGCCGGCCCGGATCTTCTCGGCGACGTCGGGCTGGGCGGCCAGCGCCTCGTCGACGGCGGCGGTCAGGGCGGAGTCGTCGGAGACGACCTTGAGGCCCCGGGCCTCCACCACGGCGTCCGGCTCACCCTCGCCGGCCAGCACGCCGTCGACGACGCTGCGGGCCAGCTTGTTGGTGAGGCTGCCGTCGGCCACCAGCGCCACGACCCGGGCCACCTGGGCCGGCGTGATCGGCAGCTCGGCCAGCTCCTTGTTCAGGGTCTTGGCCTGCTGCGACAGGTACGACACCCACCACGACCGCGCGTCGTCGGGCTTGGCCCCGGCGTCGACGGTGGCGGCGACCAGGTCGAGGGCGTCGGCGTTGACCAGGTCCCGGAGCTCGGCGTCGCTGAGACCCCAGTCCTGCTGGAGCTGCTTGCGCCGCACCCACGGCGGCTGCGGCAGGCTGCCCCGCAGCTCCTCGACCCACTCCCGGGACGGCGCGATCGGCACCAGGTCGGGCTCGGGGAAGTAGCGGTAGTCCTCGGCGGTCTCCTTGGTGCGCCCGGGCCGCGTGGTCGCGGTGGACTCGTCGAAGTGCCGGGTCTCCTGCTTGATCGTGCCGCCGCCGGCCAGCACGGCGGCGTGCCGGGTCATCTCGTAGCGCACGGCCCGCTCGACCGACCGCAGCGAGTTGACGTTCTTGGTCTCGGTGCGGGTGCCGAACTCGGTGGCGTCCTTGGCCATCAGCGACACGTTGGCGTCGCAGCGCATGGAGCCCTGGTCCATCCGCACGTCGGAGACGTCCAGACCGCGCAGCAGCTCCCGCAGCGTGGCCACGTAGGCCCGGGCGATCTCCGGGGCGCGGGCCCCGGTGCCGGTGATCGGCTTGGTGACGATCTCGATCAGC
Organism: Kutzneria sp.; assembly: GCA_036403095.1. Taxonomy (GTDB): domain Bacteria; phylum Actinomycetota; class Actinomycetes; order Mycobacteriales; family Pseudonocardiaceae; genus Kutzneria. The sequence continues at coordinate 23,950 of DASWRQ010000274.1, forward strand.
GGCACGCCGGCCCGGTTGTAGTCGAGCAGCGAGTAGTCGGCGCCGTGGATGCGGCCGGTAGCCCCGCCCACGTGCAGCGACTTGCCGGTGTCCTCCTCCATGTGGGCCCGCTCGATGTCCACCCGGAAGATCGTGCCGTCGTCCAGCTCGACGTCGAGGTAGCCGTTGAAGGCGATCGGCTCGTCGTACTGCGAGGTCTGGAAGTTCTTCGGCATGTCCGGATAGAAGTAGTTCTTCCGGGCGAACCGGCACCATTGCGCGATCTCGCAGTTCAGCGCGAGGCCGATGCGCATGGCCGACTCGACGGCCTTGCCGTTCACGGCCGGCAGCGCGCCGGGCATGCCCAGGCACACCGGGCACACGTGCGTGTTGGGCTCGCCGCCGAACACGTTGGCGCAGCCGCAGAACATCTTGGTGTTGGTGTTGAGCTCGACGTGCACCTCGAGCCCGAGCACGGGGTCGAACCGCTCGAGGACCTCGTCGTAGTCCATCACCTCGGCCACGGCGGTCACGCGTCCCCGTCCTTTCGGGCCCCACGGATGGCCAGCGCCCCACCGGTGACCGCGACCAGCACGCTGGCCACCGCGTTCACCAGGGACAGCTTGTCGTTGCGCTGGACGGCCTTGCGCGCCTGCGCGCCGGCCGCGACCACGCCGATCGCCGAGCCGACGATGGTGATGACCAGGCGGATCTTGTTGACGTTCATCGGGAGATCGCCTCCAGTTCGGGCACGCGGTTGATCAGCGGACCGCCCTGCGCGGCGTCGCGGGCGACCTCGTAGGCGGCCGCGACGCGGTACATCCGCTCGTCGGCCAGCGCGGGCGCCATCACCTGGAGCCCGACCGGCAGGCCGTCCTCGGCGGCCAGCCCGGCCGGCACGCTCAGCGCGGCGTTGCCGGCCAGGTTGGACGGGATGGTGCACAGGTCGTTGAGGTACATCGCCAGCGGGTCGTCGATCCGCTCGCCGATCTTGAAGGCGGTGGTCGGCGTCGTCGGCGCGACCAGCACGTCCACCTGCTCGAACGCCGACGAGAAGTCGCGCGAGATGAGCGTGCGGACCTTCTGCGCCGAGCCGTAGTAGGCGTCGTAGTAACCGGCGGACAGCGCGTATGTGCCGAGGATGATGCGGCGCTTGACCTCGGGCCCGAAGCCGGCCTCCCGGGTCAGCGACATGACCTGCTCGGCCGACAGCTCGCCGAGTTCGCCGCCGTCGACCCGCAGGCCGTAGCGCATGGCGTCGAAGCGGGCCAGGTTGGACGAGGCCTCGCTCGGCGCGATCAGGTAGTACGCGCCCAGCGCGTACTTGAAGTGCGGGCAGGAGACCTCGACGACCTCGGCGCCCAGCTCGCGCAGCTGCTGCACGGCGGCGTCGAAGCAGTCGATCACGCCGGGCTGGTAGCCCTCGCCGCGGAACTCCCGCACCACGCCGACCTTGACGCCCTTGAGGTCGCCGGTCGCGCCCTGGCGGGCCGCCTCGACGACCGGGCGCACCGGCTGGTTGATGGAGGTGGAGTCCATCGGGTCGTAGCCGGCGATCACCTCGTGCAGCAGGGCGGCGTCGAGCACCGTCCGGGCGCACGGACCGGCCTGGTCCAGCGAGGAGGAGAAGGCGACCAGGCCGTAGCGGGACACGGTGCCGTAGGTCGGCTTCACGCCCACGGTGCCGGTCACGGCGCCGGGCTGGCGGATCGAGCCGCCGGTGTCGGTGCCGATGGCCAGCGGCGCCTCGAAGGCGGCCAGCGACGCGGACGAGCCGCCGCCGGAGCCGCCGGGGATGCGCTCCAGGTCCCACGGGTTGTGGGTCGGCCCGTAGGCGGAGTTCTCGGTGGAGGAGCCCATCGCGAACTCGTCCATGTTGGTCTTGCCGAGGATGACGACGCCGGCGTCGCGCAGCCGCGCGGTGACGGTGGCGTCGTAGGGCGGCAGCCAGTTCTCCAGGATCTTGGAGCCGACCGTGGTCGGCTCGTCGATCGTGGTCAGCACGTCCTTGAGGGCCAGCGGCACGCCGGCCAGCGGGGACGCGACCTCGCCGACGGCGATCTGCGCGTCGACCTTGGCCGCGGCGGCCAGCGCCCCCTCGGAGTTGACGTGCAGGAAGGCGTGCACGGCCCCGTCGACGGCGTCGATCCGGTCCAGGTGGGCCTGCGTCACCTCGACGGCCGAGACCTCACGCTTGTGGATCTTGTCGGCCAGATCTGCTGCCGACAGACGAATGAGATCGCTCACTGTTCCTCCCCCAGGATGCGGGGCACGCGGAAGCGGCCCTCCTCGGCGGCCGGCGCGCCGGCCAGCGCCTGCTGCTGGGTCAGGCACGGGCGGACCACGTCCTCGCGGAAGACGTTGGTCAGCGGCACGGCGTGGGAGGTCGGCGGCACGTCCTGCTGGGACACCTCGCTGACCTGCGCCACCGCGTTCAGGATGGCGTCCAACTGGCCGGCGAACAGGTCCAGCTCGTCGTCTGTCACGGCCAACCTGGCCAGCCGGGCGAGGTGCGCGACCTCGTCTCGGGAGATGCTGGGCATGCGGAGGTGCTCCTCCAAGCGTGAGCGGGGCTAACGTGCATGACCGACCGAGTCTAGGACGCGCGACCGCGCAGCTCCGAGCGGGTATCGAGCCGGCTTCGTCTCGCTTGGCGGACGACGATCCTCATCATGCCCGCCGGTCTGCGACAATCGGCGGCCGAGTGCGGGCGACGAGGTCCCGCGCATGAGCACGGCATGGAGGCGTTCCGCGGTGTCCTTCCTGATCCGGGTGCAGCTCCCGGACCGACCCGGCACGTTGGGGGCGGTCGCGTCCGCCCTCGGCGAGATCGGGGCTGACATCCTCAGCGTGGACGTGGTGGAGCGCTCACCGGGTGTGGCGATCGACGACCTGGTGGTGGAGCTGCCGTCCGGTCGGCTGCCGGACGCGCTGATCACCGCGGCCGAGTCGATCGAGGGCGTCGAGGTCGACGCCGTGCGCCCGTACGCCGGCGTGCTCAACACCCACCGCGAGCTGGAGCTGGTCGAGGAGATCGCCGCCCAGCCCGCCCAGGGGCTGGCCATCTTCGCCGAGGGCGTGCCGCGCATCGTGCGGGCCGGCTGGGCCCTGGTCGTCACGCACGACGGCGACGGCGTGCACCGGGTCGCCGCCAGCACCGCCGCGCCCGAGACGCGCATGGTCAACGTGCCGTGGATGCCGCTGCCGCGGGCCACCATCCTCGACGGCGAGGAGGACTGGGTGCCCGAGACCTGGCAGGAGCTGGGCACCGAGCTGGCCGCCACGCCGCTGGGCAAGCCGGAGCGGGTGCTGCTGGTCGGCCGGCCCGGCGGGCCGATGTTCCGCGCCGCGGAGCTGGCCCGGTTGGCCCATCTGGCCGGGATCGTCGCGGTCGTCCTGCCGGACTGACGCCGTTTGCCCGATGGGGCGATGTCCCGCCGGGGTTGCCCGAAGGGCCGACCGGCGGAAGCTTTTCCGGTCGGCCGTGTCCATAGTCGTCCCAGGGGGTCGTGACGAATGGAGATGACCGTGTTCCGAATCGGTGCGGCAGTGGCGGCGATCGCACTGGCGGCGGTGACGGCAGGGCCGGCCTGGGCGTCCGTCGACCACACCTTGGTCGTGCACTTCGACCTGGCGCAGCATCAGCAGCCCGAGAACATCACCCTGGAGCCCGACGGCTCGGCCGACCTCACGTTCAGCCAGGCCAAGCAGGTCGCGCGGGTGAGCAGGGACGGCAGGACCACCATCCTGGCCCAGTTGCCCGGCGGCGTCGCCGGCATCGTCCGCACCGCCGACGGCACCCTGTACGTGAACGTCAACGCCGGCGCGCAGACCGGCGTCTACCAGCTGCGCGACGGGCAGACCCGGCTGTTCGCCCCGCTGCCCGCCGGCTTCGTCAACGGGCTCGCGCTGGACGGGTCCACCCTCTACGCCACCGACTCCTCGGCCGGGCAGGTGTGGCGGATCCCCTTGCGCACCGGCAAGGCCGTCGTGTGGGCGCAGGGCGGGCCGTTGGCCAAGGTCTCCGGCTTCGGCTCCAACGGCATCAAGGCGCATGCCGGGGCCGTCTGGGTCAGCAACACCGACACCGGGGTGCTGCTGCGCATCCCCGTCCGCCCCGACGGCTCCGCCGGCCCCATCCAGACCCGCGCCACCGGCCTCGCCGGCATCGACGACTTCACCTTCGACGGGCCCACCGTGCTCGCCGCCATCAACTCCGCCAGCCAGCTCGCCGTCATCCACCCCGACGGCTCGCACACCATCGCCCTGACCGCCGCCGACGGCCTGTCCAACCCCACTTCCATTGCCGTGCGCGGAAAGTCCGTCTACGTGGCCAGCGCCGCCTACCGCACCCAGCTCGACCCCAACCTGCTCATCACCCGCTTCTGAGCAACCGTCCGGCGAGTTCCGCTCTCGGGCAACCATGTGTCGAGTTTCGGAAGTCGACACATGGTTGTCTGAGAGCGCGGCTCGCGGATCGGTCGACTAGTTTCCGAGCATCGCTCGGGCGGCGGTGATCAGGTCGGCGTTGCCGAGGGCGGGGGTGCCGTCGGGGCGGTGCAGGCAGTCCTCCAGGCCCATCCGGGTGGACAGGCCGAGCCGCCGGGCGGCGCCGAGCACGGGCCAGGCGTCGGAGTCCTCGCCGTGCAACAGGATGGGCAGATCGGACCAGGAAAGGGCGGCCAGCAAGGGTTCCGGCGAGTCGCCCGGCCGGACTTCGGCCAGGACTCGGACGGAGCCGGGCGGAAAGCCGTTGGCCCGCAAGGTCTGTGCCGCCGGCACGTGAAAGACGCCGAGCTCGATGCCGATGCCGGCGGCGTGCAGGGCGGCGCAGACCCGCTGCCAACCGTCCTCGTGCACGTTCACGGAAGCGGTGTCGGGGCGGCCGGCGGCCAGCGCGGCCCAGCCGGCGACGAGTTCGGCCCGGCGCACGGGATCGGGCTGGATCCAGGCGCTGGTGGTGACGCTGATCTCAATGCCGGGCACGGCTGCCCGCACTACGGAGACGGCGGTGGCGACCTCGGGCCCGGCCAGCACCTCGAAGCCGGCGGCGTCACGCGGATGCACGTGCAGCGCGGTCACACCGAGTTCGACGACGGCGGCGGCGTCGGCGGCGAGCTCCTGGGGCGTGACCGGCAGCGCGGGATGCGCGTCCCGACGGCGATTCCCGTTCAGACAGGCTTGCAGCATGCTTCGACCGTGCCCTGAGAAGGCCGCAACGGCAACGGGGCCAATTCATTCGATCGAGCTAAGACTGCGGGGTAGGCCGACAACGGCTTGGTCTGGCCGCGACTCCTCCAGTACGTTCCAGCGGCCAGGGCGTGGGCTCGGCACGAAGCGAGGAGAAGTGATGCGAGGCCATCACCGGGTGGTGCATCCCGAGGCGGCCCTCGCGGTCTCGGCCGGCATCACCGGCATCACCTTCGCGGCAGTGGTCGCCGTCATGGCCGTGCAGCACGTCAGCGAGCAGGCCACCGACGTGCGCACCGCGGGCCAGACCCCGGCCCCGACGCCGACGACCGCCACGGCCACGCCGACCCAGCAGCCGCCGACCACGATCATCGTGCAGCCGCCGGCGCCGCAGACGAAGGTGCTGGTGGTGACCAAGGAGGTGCCGGCGCCGCCGACCAGCTCGGCGCCGCGGTCCACGCCGCAGCCGAGGGACCTGGTTCCCACGACCACGACGCACGACCGCTACACCGACATGGTGACCGAGTGGCCGTCCATGGCCGGCAACGTCTTCGATCTATTCGTTCACTGACTCGCCGATGGTGGCGACCTCGGTCGCCGCGTCCGGACCCTGCGCCAGCAGCACCCGGAAGCCGTCCTCGTCGAGCACCGGCACCTTGAGCTGAACGGCCTTGTCGTACTTGGTGCCCGGGCTCTCCCCGACCACCACGAACGAGGTCTTCTTCGACACCGAGCCGACGGCCTTGCCGCCGCGCACGATGATCGACTCCTTGGCCTCGTCGCGGGAGAAGTTCGGCAGCGTGCCCGTGACCACGATGGAAAGCCCCTCCAACACCCGGGGCGTGGCCGCATCCTGCTCTTCCTCGAGGCGGACGCCGGCGGCGCGCCACTTCTCGATGATCTCCCGCCGCCACTCCCACTCGTGCCACTCCAGCACGGCCGCGGCGATGGTCGGGCCGACGCCGTCGGCTGCGGCCAGCTCCTCCTCGCTGGCGGCGAAGATCCGGTCGATGGAACCGAAGGTGACCGCGAGCGCCCGCGCGGCCGACGGCCCGACGTGCCGAATGGACAGTGACACCAGCACCCGCCACAGGTCCCGGTCCTTGGCCGCTTCCAGGTTGGCCAGCAGCCGCGCGCCGTTGGCCGACAGCTTGTAGCCCAGCTCGGACTTCTTGTCCTGGGCCCGGAACAGCTCGGTACGCAGCAACTTCTCCTCGTCGAGGTCGAACACATCGCCCTCGTCCTGGATGACGCCGGCCTCGAGTAGTGCGGCAGCCGCCTCGTAACCGAGCACCTCGATGTCCAGCGCCTTGCGGCTGGCCAGGTAGAACAGCCGCTCCCGCAACTGCGCCGGGCAGGACTGCTGGTTGGGGCAGCGGATGTCGGCGTCGCCCTCCTTCTCGTAGCGCAGCGTGGTGCCGCACTCGGGGCAGTCCACCGGCATCACGAATTCACGGGCGTCATCCGGACGCACGTCGATCACCGGCCCGAGCACCTCGGGGATGACGTCGCCGGCCTTGCGGATGACGATCGTGTCGCCGATCAGCACGCCCTTGCGCTTGACCTCGGAGGCGTTGTGCAACGTCGCCCGGGACACGGTGGAACCGGACACGAACACGGGTTCCGTCACGGCATACGGCGTCACCCGGCCCGTGCGGCCGACGCCGACCTGGATGTCCAGCAGCTTGGTGGTGGCCTCTTCCGGCGCGTACTTGTACGCGATCGCCCAGCGCGGGGCCCGCGAGGTGGAGCCGAGGCGGCGTTGCAGCGCCACCTCGTCGACCTTGACCACGATGCCGTCGATCTCGTGCTCGGCGTCGTGCCGGTGCTCACCCCAGTACGCGATGTGCGCCTCGACCTCGCCGATGCCCTTGACCAGCTTGGTGTGCGGGGACACCGGCAGGCCCCAGGCGGCCAGCGCGCGGTAGGCGTCGGACTGGCGCTGCGGCTCGAAACCCTCGCGCTTGCCCAGGCCGTGGCAGATGAAGCGCAACGGACGGCTGGCGGTGACCTTCGGGTCCTTCTGCCGCAGCGAGCCGGCGGCCGAGTTGCGCGGGTTGGCGAACGGGTCCTTGCCCGCCGCCACCTGCGCGGCGTTGACCTCGGGGAAGTCCTCCAGCCGGAAGAACACCTCGCCGCGCACCTCGACCAGCTTGGGCGTCGGGAACTCGGCGGTGCCGGTCAGCTGCTCGGGGATGTCCTTGATGGTGCGGACGTTGAGCGTCACGTCCTCGCCGGTGCGGCCGTCGCCGCGGGTCAGCGCCCGGACCAGCCGGCCGTCCTCGTAGAGCAGGTTGAGGGCGAGGCCGTCGATCTTGAGCTCGCACAGGAAGTGCGCGTCCTCGCCGATCTCCTTGTGCACGCGGTCGGCCCAGGCCTCCAGGTCCTCGGTGTTGAAGACGTTGTCCAGGCTGAGCAACCGCTCCAGGTGGTCGACGGCGGTGAAATCGGTGGAGAAGGTGCCGCCCACGCGCTGCGTCGGCGAGTCGGGCGTGACCAGACTCGGATAGGTGTCCTCGATGCCCTGGAGCTCGCGCAGCAGTGCGTCGAACTCGCCGTCGGTGATCGTCGGCGAGTCGGTGACGTAGTAGCGGAACTGGTGGCCGCGGATCTGCTCGGCGAGCTCGCCGTAGTGCGCTCGAACGTCGTCGGGAACGTCTTCGGTGCTGGTCACGGCCCTAAGAGTATCGGCACCCGCCGACAGTTTCGGGCCGTCGACCTCAGCGCTCGCCGGTGGTGTGCTCGATCGGATTACCGTCGGCGTCCTGCCCGGCCAGACCCCGCACGATGGTCCTGAGCTCCACCAGCGTGATGCCCTGCTCCGGGGCGGACTCGGCGGTCTCCACGCGGCGCAGACGCTCGGCGGCCAGCCGCTCGCCGAGGGTGGCGTCGAGCGGCAGGAAGGTCATGGCCGTGCGGGCCTCGTCGGTCAGCGCCGCGAGCTCGGGATGGTGCACGGCGACGTCCACCACGCCGGCATCCCGGTCCACCTGGGCCACCACCCGCACGTCGGCCAGCCGCAGCCGGTGGTCGCCGATGTTGACCGTGACCTCGGTCGGGTCCGGCACCGGCGGCACCGAGTCGTGGTACTCCCAGATCATGTCCTCGGACGGCGCGGCGGCCTGCCAGGCGTCGGTGAACGGACGCAGGTCGGGCCGCTCCTGGCCGGTGACGACGAGGGCGTAGACGGCGCGCTGGCCGCGTTCCACCGAGAAGTGCAGCTCCGGGTGGATCGCCGCGACCTCCTCGCACAGCAGGTGCTCGATGCGCTTGGGCTCGCTGTCGCCGAGGGCCGAGTTGATCTGCGGCAGCAGCTCGTGCCAGCGCTCCCAGAACCGGTCGGCGCGGGCCCGCGGGTTCTCCGTCGCGGGTTCCAGCCACTCCTGCACCTGCTCGGAGTCGGGCTCGACGACGGGGGTGTCGTGCTCGGCGTGATGGCGCCGCCACGGGAACCACTTCATCCCGCCATTGTCCGCCTCGGCGGAATTTTGTCTGCCCTGTTGAGGCCGTTCGGCCCAGCGATTGCGGCCATTCGCGGCATCTTTTCCGAGCGTGCCGCGTGGGGCTCGGCCGCCAACGAGGCCGGTGCCTCTTCGATCACTGAGCAGACGTGATCGAGAAATGCCCGCGGTCCAGGCACCGGCGGCGGCCTCGCGGAGCCGGCGTAGCACCTGGTCAGCCGCCGGCCACTGCCGCCACGGCAGCCTTGCTCACGGCCGAGGCCTGGTCGATGCCGGTCTGCTCGTCGGGCTGCGAGCTGGACAGGTAGGCCACCAGGTAGGTGTGGCCGCCGTGGCTGACCTGGCCGATGCTGTTGACCGCCCACAGGTCGTTGTCCGAGTCCACCGGCAGCCAACCGTTCTTCAGCGCCGGCGTGGTGCCGGGGTCGGCCGCGGCGGAGACGCCCCAGACCTGGTCGGGCTCGATCTGGTGCATGAGGTCGGCGGCGTACTTGCGGGAGGCCTCGTCCAGCGGCGACTTGGCGGACGTCAGCACGGAGAGCACGGTGAGCTGGTCGGCGACGTCGGTGGTGGTCAGGCCCCAGTAGTCGTCCGCGCCGGCCACCGTGTCGCGCAGGCCGAAGGCGTGGTTGGCCGTCGACATTCCGGCGGCGCTGCCCACGTCGTCCCATAACGCGGTGGCCGAGTCGTTGTCACTGGCCTCGATCATCTTGGTGGCGGCCGTGTCCTCGTCGTCGGTGAGCGGCGTGCCCTGCTGCTGCGACTGGTAGAGCAGCACGGCCAGGATGTCGGCCTTGACGATGCTGGCGGTCGCGTAGGTCTCGTCCGGGTTGAAGCTGGCGGTGACGCCGGTTTCCTGGTCCAGCACGGCGATGGAGAAGTCGCCGGTCTTGTCGGCGCTCAGCGGGGCCATGGCGCCGGCCAGCGCCGCGGTGGGGTCGGCCGGGACGGAGGTGGCGTCCACCGTGGGCGTCGGGGCGCCGCTCTTGGTCAGCGTGTTGGTGGCGGCCGCGGACCGCGGCTTCGGCTGCGCGCTGCCCGCGACCGGGGACGCGGCGACGCTGCCGTCCACGCCGACCACGACGGCAGCCAGCCCGGCGCCGGCCACGACGGCCGCGAGCATCACCAGCACTCGATGGCGCGTCCATGACGGCCGGGAATTTCGACCCATGCGGTAAGCCTCTTATACGGACCTGCGGAGAAGCTGAAGAGCAAACCGTGAAGACCCTAAGAGTTGCCTGTCCGGATTGCCAGGCAGACTCATCAGCCAATCGTGAACCCAATCACGTCGACCCAGCTCACAGCTCGTTTTGACGCCCTTCACAGCTCGCATTGAAACTGGGCGAATCGCCCGCACGGGTGAGTTGCATGATCGAAGTGAACCGGAATTCCGTGCGGCCGGCCCGTATTCGACCGGCGGCGCACATGGCGAGGGGCCGCCCGACGGGGATCGGGCGGCCCCTCTTCCCTGCCTCAGCCTGCCGCAGTCAGGCTGAACGCGAGCGCGGCGGTCGAGGTGAAGTCGAGCGCCGGCTCCGAGCTCTGCCACGTGCGCGCGTCGTCCATGTAGCGCGAGGTGGTGGAGTCGTAGGTCTTGAACGAGGCGACACCGCAGTTCTTGCCGCCGTCGGGCAGGGTGTCGATGCTCTTGAACAGGCTGGCCTTGTTCGGGCCGTTCACCACGGCGCCGACCGCGACCTTGTCGCCGCCGGTCAGGCTGCCGGCCAGGTTGGCCACCTGGTGCTGCATGCAGTGCGGGAACGTGCTGCCCACGCCGACCACCAGGGAGGTGCCCCACGCGTTCGAGCCGAGCGTGAAGTCACGCTGCTGCGTGGCGAAGGCGTCGTAGTCGTGCTTGCCGGTCAGCTGGTCGTAGAGCAGCGCCGTGGCCACGAAGCCGAAGCTGTGGCTGGCCACGTCGAAGTCGGTCACGGAGGCGCCGGTGCGGAACGGGCTCTTGGCCGCCTCGGTGACGCCGTCGGACAGCTGGCGGGCCAGGTCGCCGGTCAGCTGGGCCTCGGTGACGTCCACCTTGGGCGCGTTCTTCAGGCGCAGCAGCGTCACCAGGTCGGCGTGGCCCAGCGCGCTGGTGTCGTAGACGTTGAGCGTGCCCCGGTCACTGCTGGCCAGATAGGCCTTGGCCCACTTGGCCGCGTCGGTCGTCCAGGCGCCGACCCGGTTGTCGCCCAAGGCATTCGCCGCCAGGCCGAGCTCGGTCGCGCCGAGCTCGAGGTCGTCCAGATAGGAGGATTCCGGGTAGTAGCCGTGCGGGTAGGCCGAGACGATGCTGCCGCCGGCGGTGTCGGCCAGGCCGTAGATCGAGGCCGCGGTCGACAGGTACTGGGTGGCCTTGGCCTTGTCGGTGGCCGCGAGGTTCTGCGCCGCCACGGCGAACGCCGCCGCGACCCGGCCGGCCAGGTTCGGGCTGATCTTCGCGCCGGCCTTGTTGGCCGCGAACACCGGGCGGTTCTTGAGGTAGTAGTTCTCGTCGCCCACCTTGACGGTCAGCTTGTCGTCGGCCTCCGGCAGCCGCCACACGTCGTGGTCGCCGACGAAGTTCTCCTTGCTGCTGCCGCCGCCCACGCCGACCTGCGCGTACAGCACGCCGGTCTTGGCGTCCCACATCTTGCTGAGGAAGTCCAGGCCGTACTGGGCTTCCGCGTTGAGCGAGGTGCTCGGGCGGGATCGCTGCGAGAGCAGCAGGTTGGTCACCGCGTACGAGGTCGTGACGGTGAACTTGAGGAAGTCGCCGGCGTCGAACCAGCCGCCGGACGCGTCGATCGTCGCGCCGGTCTTCGTCATCTTGCTGCTGATCGTGTCGTCACCGGTGAAGGTGGGCACGTTGTAGACCGACGCCGTCCTGTCGGTCAGGTGGCTCGGCTTGCGGTTGAGCACGCCGGGGACGACGTCCGCGCCGTCCCGCTGGACCTGGAAGAACTTGACCACGTCGTCGGCGATCGGCGCGAACAGGGCGTTGGCGCTGTCCACCTTGAACGACGGGGAGACCGTGCTGCCGATCTTGATCTGGTAGGTGCCGGTGGCCTTCAACGCCGAGATGTCGATCGGGTAGACCGCGCTGTAGGCCGTGCTCCACTTCCCGGTGCTGTCGCCGACCTTCCCGGTCAGCACCGTCTTGCCCGCGGCATCGGTGACGGTGAACGCCGCCTTGGCGTTCGAGGTCGTGCCCATCAGGTAGGCGGCCTTGGTCTCCCCGGCCGCGTAGCCGACCTGATCCACCCGGATCTGCGCGGTCGTCGCCGCCGCGGCGGGGACGGCAAAGCTCACCGAGGCGATCGCGGCCAACGTCGCGATCGCCGCTGTTCCAACTCGCATGGGGTCCTCCGGTGCAGGGCCGGCGGCGGTGGAGCCCAAACAGTTAAGAAAGTATCCTAATTTGTTGAAGTGAAAGCTACGTCACAGTCAAGCTCGTGGTCAAGAGGATCTACCGGACAAACCACAGCTGAATCGAGCCCGTAGCGGGGCCGAATCCCTACGTGAGTGGCTCATTTCGCCTATGGGGCACCTGAGCCACTCACGTACCGCCCACCCCCGCCGGGCGGAGGCACATGAGTGGCTCAAGTGGCGGTGGAAGCGAAATGAGCCACTCACGTGTGGGCGATGGGGGTCACCACTGCTCGGGGGGTTCGGCGAAGGCCTTGCCGAGCTCCCGGGACAGGGCCATGGCGCGGCGGGCCCAGGTGTGGGTGGCGCCGGCCAGGCCGCAGGTGGGAGTGGGGACAGCCCGCTCGGTCAACAGGCTGCGAGCGAAGCCGAGCTTGTCGACGAGGTCGAAGGCGGGCTGGGCGAGGGACTTCAAGCCGACCGGCTGCGCGGGGTCGGCAGTGGGAACGAGGCCGAGCAGCAGCACGGCGCCGTCGTCCCAGGTCTCGCCGATCTGGTCGAGCACCTCGGCCGAGGCGTTGCGAAGCAATGTGAGGTCGAAGGCCAGGGCGTCGGCGCCGGCGGAGCGCAGCAGCGACAGCGGGGGCACGTCGGCGCAGCAGTGCACGATGACCGGCTGACCACTGGCCCGACGGGCGGCCTCGACGACGGACCCCAGCAGATCCCGGGCGTCGGGCTCGGGCACGGGGTTGACGAAGCCGAGCTTGGAGGGAGTGGGCAGCAGACCCCGCAGCACGGCCGGCAGCATGGGCTCGTCCAGTTGCACCACAACGGATGCGCCCGTTCGCTTGGCGATCTCGGCGACGTGGGCGGCGAGCCCCTCGGACAGCGAGGCGGCGAACTCACGAAGCGCGCCCGGATCGGTGAGAATCCGGTGGCCGCGATGGAGCTCGATCATCGACGTGAGCGTCCACGGGCCGACGACCTGCACCTTCACCACCGACGGCTTGGCGTCCTCGACGGCCTCCTGGAAGGCGTCGAGGTCGAAGCGCATGAGGTCGACGGCCCGGCGGTGGTCGTGACCGGGCCGGCTGGCGACCCGGTAGCCGGACGGCACGACCTCCACGGCGATGTCCACGAGCAGGCCGGCGGTGCGGCCGATCATGTCCGCGCCGACCCCGCGGGCGGGTAGTTCGGCCAGGTGGGGCAGGTCGGGCAGCTCGCCGGCGACGACGCGGTTGGCCTCGCCGGGATCGGTTCCGGGCAGCGAGCCGAGGCCGGTCGCGACGGCGGTCGCCCAGGGTGTGTTCTCCACGGTCAGCAATCCTTCGCCATCTGGTGAACTCCTCGAAAAAGGTCTAGACCCATTGACGTTGTGGTCTAGGCCACTTACGGTCGAAAGGCGACGTGAACCCACCGGGTCACCCGCCGCGTAGAGCGGAGGGTCGCCCCCAGTGGGCGACAGCCGTGGTGTGGGGGCGTGACGCGCCCTCGCCCCCACACCACCCCGCTGCGCGCGCACAACTCTCCGCTCCCCTGCCGCAGAGAGGCCTTCACCATGCGCACCTCCGCTCTGCTCGCCGCCCTGATCATCGCCGCCGGGACGGTCGCGGCCGCCCCGGCGTCAGCGGCGCCGGCCTTCCCAGCCTGTCAGCACTTCTACACGGGAACCATCCCGGACCGCCCGGTGACCGGCGGACACGGCCCTGGCACCCTGGTCCCGCCGGTCAACGTCAGCGGCAGACTGCCCGCCCCGTCCGGCGTCAGCGGCGGCGTGTCCGGCAGCACCGTCACCTTCACGTTCCAGCGGGTGCCCGGCGCGCTGGCCTACCGGGCCTTCCGCAACGGCCAGGCGCTGCAGTGGATCAGCGACTGGGGCCAACCGACGCTGACGGTCACCGACAACAGCCCCTGCCAGAACGCGAACTACCAGATATATGCGATGAGCGACGCCTCCGGCTCGGAGCCGTCCATCGGGCAGATCTCCACCTCCTACCGGGTCGGCGCGGACGGCAAGCTGGCGGCGTGG
>DASWRQ010000275.1:0-11613 GCA_036403095.1 Kutzneria sp.
CCGGCAGGCGGCGGGCGACGCGGACGGCGCGGCCGAGTGCTGGCGGGAGGCGGTGCGGCTGTGCCTGGACCAGCACCGGCACGACGTGGCGGCGTCGATCCAGGCCAAGCTGACCTAGCCGGGCTTGTCCGTCCGGTATTACCTGACTAAGGTCAGAGATATGGATCCGAGCCTGGTCGCGTCGGTCCGCCGGTTCAACCGCACGGTGACGCAGCGGATCGGCGCGCTCAACGACCACTACATGGGCGGCGCCCGGCCGCTGGGCGAGGCCCGGCTGCTGTGGGAGATCGGCGACGGCCGCGACCTGCGCTCGCTGCGCGCCGCGCTCGGGCTGGATTCCGGCTACCTGAGCCGGCTGCTGCGCGCGTTGGAGGCCGACGGCCTCGTCACCGTGGCGGCCGACGCCGCCGACCGTCGGGTGCGGGTGGCCCGGCTGACCGCCGCCGGCAAGGAGGAGCGCCAGGCCCTCGACCGCCGTAGCGACGACGCGGCCGAGGCCATCCTCGCCCCACTGACCGAGCGTCAGCAGCAGCGCCTGGTCGCCGCGATGGCCGAGGTGTCCCGGCTGATGCGGGCCGGCATGGTCGAGATCGAGGCCGTGGACCCGGCCCATCCCGATGTGCTGGCGTGTTTCGAGGCCTATTTCGACGATATCGCGGTGCTGTTCGAGGACGGCTTCTCCCGGACGGCCGTGCTCGACCCGGTGGTGGACGTCGTGCTGCTGGCCCGGCTCGGCGGGGACGCCGTCGGATGCGTGGCCCTGTACGAGCCGGCACCGGGCGTGTGTGAGTTGAAACGCATGTGGACGCACTCCTCGGTCCGCGGCCTCGGTCTGGGGCGACGACTGCTCGTCGAGGCGGAAGCCCTTGCCCGGCAACGAGGTGCGACCGCGATGCGGCTGGAGACCAACCGCTCGCTGACCGAGGCCATCGCGCTGTACCGGTCGGCCGGCTTCGCCGAGGTGCCGCCGTTCAACGCCGAGCCGCACGCGCACCACTGGTTCCGCAAGGAGCTTGACTAAGCTCAACCGCATGGAGCAACGGGTATTGGGCCGTACCGGACGCGAGGTGTCCGTGGTCGGGCTGGGCACATGGCAGCTCGGCGCGGATTGGGGCTCGGTCGACGAGCGGGACGCGCTGGCCGTGCTGGCCGCGTCCGTCGAGGCCGGCGTGACCTTCTTCGACACCGCCGACGTCTACGGCGACGGCCGCAGCGAGCAGCTGATCGGCCGCTTCCTGCGCGAGCACCCGGATTCCGGCGTGGTCGTGGCGACCAAGATGGGCCGCCGTGAGCCGCAGGAGGTCGAGCGCTACAACCTGGACAACTTCCGCGCCTGGAACGACCGGTCGCGGGCCAACCTGGGCGTCGACACCCTGGACCTGGTCCAGCTGCACTGCCCGCCGACCGCGACGTACTCGACCGACCGGGTCTTCGACGCGCTGGACACGCTGGTCGACGAGGGCCGGATCGCCGCCTACGGGGTGAGCGTCGAAACCGTCGACGAGGCCCTGGCCGCGATCGCGCGGGAGCACGTGGCCAGCGTGCAGATCATCCTCAACGCCTTCCGGCTCAAGCCGTTGGAGCGGGTGCTGCCGGCCGCTCAGGCCGCCGGCGTCGGCATCATCGCCCGCGTGCCGCTGGCCTCCGGGCTGCTGTCCGGCCGCTACACGCACGACTCCGTGTTCGCGGCCGACGACCACCGCAACTACAACCGCCGCGGCGAGTCCTTCGACGTCGGCGAGACCTTCTCCGGCGTCGACTACGACAACGGCGTGGAGGCGGCCCGCGAGTTCGCCGCCCTGATCCCGGCCGGCACGACCCCGGCGCAGGCCGCGCTGCGCTGGATCATCCAGCAGCCCGGCGTCAGCACCGTCATCCCCGGCGCGCGCAACGTCGAGCAGGCGCAGGCCAACGCCGCCGCGGCCGAGGTGCCCGAGCTGGACGCCGACACGCTCAAGGCCATCGCCGAGCTCTACGACCGCCGGATCCGGCCGCAGGTGCACAGCCGCTGGTGAAGGTCCATTCGGGACGACAGTGTCAGACCCGGCACGCCGGCCGCGACTGGTGGCACTTGACCCTGACACGGTGTCAGGGCGTAGACCTGTGTCCGTGGACTACGCGACGCAGAGCCGTTTCTCCGATCCCGGCCGGCATGCCGACTGGTTGGCCGACACCCCCGCCGACCTCGCGGCATTGCGGGACATCGCCGCCGGCCTGGTCTTCCACCACTGGGCCGCCGGCGACCCCACCGCGCACGGCTTCCCGGCGTCCCGGCTGGCCGAGGTCGACCTCCGCTACGCCGAGGCCATGCTCGGCCGGCTCCGCGAGCTCGATCCCACCCTCTCGGGCGAGCCTCGCCGCACCACCGACCGCATTCTCGGCTGCTGCCGCGACTTCACCCTGCTGTACGTCACTTTGCTGCGCCATCACGGGATCCCGGCCCGCAGCCGCATCGGCTTCGCCGACTACCTGCGGCCCGGCTGGCACCTCGACCACGTCGTCGCCGAGGTGTGGGACGGCTCTCGCTGGCGGCTCGTCGATCCCGAGCCGTTCGACCACGTCACCGTCGACCTGCTCGACATCCCCCGCGACCGCTTCCTCGTCGGCCCTGACGCCTGGCGCGCGCTGCGCTCGGGGGGCCTGGACCCATCGTCCGTCGTCGTCTCCCCCGACCTGGTCGAGCCTTTCCTGCGGGGTTTCCCCTACGCCCGCCACAACCTCGCCCTCGACATCGCCGCGCTCAACAAGCACGAGATGCTGCTGTGGGACATCTGGGGCGGCATGAACCTGGACCCCGTCGTCAGCCCGTCCGACGCCGCCCGCGCCGACGAACTCGCCGCCCTCTCCCCCACCGATGCCTTCGCCGGCCCCGACGTCCGCGTGCCGCCGGTCATCCAGTCCCGCAACCCCGCCACCGGCATCCTCGCCGACGTCGCCCTGACCGGCGTCGCATAGCGTGCGGGCATGAGGATTCTGTTGGTGGGTGCGACGGGCAAGCTGGGCACGGCGGTGCACGAGGGGTTGACGGGACGCGGGCACGAGGTGGTGACGGTCGCCCGTAGCGGCGGGGACCTGCGGTACGACGTCACCGATTCGGCCCAGATCGCCGCCATGTACACCGAAGTGGGCCAGGTGGACGCGGTGGCGTTCACGGCGGGGGTGACGCCGTTCAAACCGTTCGAGGAGCTGGCGGAGGCGGACTACCGGGCGGCGTTCACGGGCAAGGTGCTGCCGCAGGTGAACCTGGTGCGAGCGGGCCTGGACCACGTCGCGCCGCGCGGATCGTTCACGCTGATCACGGGCATCCTGGCCCGGGAGCCGATCCGCACGGGCGCGGCGGCCTCGATGGCCAACGGCGCGCTGGAGGCGTTCGTCCGCGCGGCGGCGGTGGAGATCGCGCCGCGGCGGATCAACGCGATCAGCCCGAACGTGTTCACCGAGGCCCTCGACGGCTACGGCGAGTTCTTCCCGGGCATGGGCTCGGTGCCGCTGGCCGACGTGGTCCAGGCCTACGTGCGCTCGATCGAGGGCCTGCTGACGGGCCAGATCCACACCCTCTGACCATCCACAAAGGACGTCAGCGACGGGCGTGCACCAGGTAGCCGTGTCCGACGCCGGGGGTGCCCCGCGGCACCTCGGGGTAGGCCCACCGCCCGTAGGAGTTGCCGACGGAGTCGAACATCGACACCTCGCACGCCCAGCCGGCCAACAGCTTCTCGGGCTCGTCGGTGCCGAACTGCCACGGGCTGCCCATGTCGGCGAAGCGGTCGAGCATCGGCTTCATCGGCACACTGTCCAGAACGGACTGTCCGACGACGTCGACGAGCAGGTGGCTGCCGGCGGCGGACAGCCCGGTGATGTTGTCGACGAGCCGGTGCACGGCGTCGGCCGGCAGGTACTGGGTGAGCCCCTCGACGGTCCACACGGTCGGCCGCGACGGGTCGAAGCCGGCCGCGAGCAGCGCGGGCGGCCAGTCGGCGGCGAGGTCGACGCCGACCCCGTGACGCCGGCCGATGGGCGGCTCGGCGATGAGCTTCTCCTTGAGCCGCAGCACCTCGGGCCGGTCGAGCTCGAACAGAACGGTGTCGCGCAGCACGTCGAGCCGCCAGCCGCGGGCGTCCATGCCGGCGGCGACGATCACCAGCTGCTCGGGCCGCACCTCGGACAGCTTGTCATCCAGCCACTTGGTGCGTACGGAGATGGTCGAGTTGTCGCCGAACTCGGCGAGCAGGTCGTCGCCGGCGCCGCCGGCCAGCCGCTCGGCGTACGGGTCGTTGAACAGCCGGTCGGGCCGCAGGGATTCGCGGGCCCGCAGCGCCGCGGTGAGCCGCCCGGTCTGGGCCACCTGATCGAGTTTCATGGATCCGAGCATGCCTCCGTACAGGCAGAACGGGCCATCGAAGCGGCCGATCCTGACGGAATCCGAATTGCGGCTAGCCTGTTCTGGTGGATTCACTCGACCGCCAGCTGGTGCACGCGCTCGGCGTGGACGGCCGCGCCTCGTTCAGCCGGATCGCGGCGGTGCTGGGCTGCTCCGACCGCACGATCGCCCACCGCTACCGCCAACTGCACACGGCCGGCCTGCGCGTGGTCGGCGTGGTCGACGCGGCCCACACCGGCCACGTGGACTGGATGGTCCGCATCCACTGCGCCCCCGACGCCGCGGCCACGGTGGCCACGGCGCTGTCCCGCCGCGACGACACGAGCTGGGTCGGCATCCTGTCCGGCGGCACGGAGATCACCTGCATCACCCGGATCCGTACGGGTGACGACTACCTGCTGCTGGAACGCCTGGCCCGCACACCCCGCATCAACGGCCTGACCGCGCACTGCATGATCCGCGGCATCGCCGGCGTCGGCGGCTGGCCGGGGCGGCTGTCCACGCTGACACCGGAACAGATAGCCGCCATCCAGCCGGTGACCGACGCGGCCGGCCCGGTCGGAGAGCTGACGACGGCGGACTGGGCGCTGGCCGGCGCGCTGGGTGTCGACGGCCGCACCACCTATCCGCGGCTGGCCGCGGTGACCGGCTGGTCGGAGTCGACCGTCCGGCGCCGGCTGGCCGAGCTGCTCGCGGCCGGCGTCCTGTACTTCGACATCGACATCGACCCCGCCCTGTTCGGCTACGCCTGCCAGGTGATCATCTGGCTGACCGTGCAGCCGGCCGCGCTGCACGCCATCGCGCAAACGCTTGCCAGCCACGTGGAGGTGGCGTTCGCCGCGGCCACCACCGGCGCCAGCAACATCGTCGCCTTTGTCGTCGTGCACGATCTCGACGAGCTCTACGACTATCTGGCCGACCGGATCGGCGGCCTGCCGGGCGTGCTCCAGGTCGACACCTCCCCGATGGGGCGACAGGTGAAATACGCCGGCCGGATCGTGTAGAGAATCGCCGATCGGCTCCGACCACCTCCCGTAGCGCTACGAGAGGAGCACACGATGAAGGTTGTCGAGCCCGAGGAATGGCTGGCCGCGCGCAAGGAGCTGGAGGTCCGCGAGCAGGAGCTGGAAGCCGCGCGGGAGTCCGTCCGCACGGCCCGCCAGCAGCTGCCGGTGATGCGCGTGGACAAGCCGTACGTCTACCGGGGCGCCGACGGCGATGCGAGCCTGCTCGACCTGTTCGAGGGCCGCCGCCAGCTCATCGTCTACCACTTCATGTTCGACCCGAGCTGGCCGCAGGGCTGCAAGTGGTGCTCCTACCTGGTCGACAACATCGGCCACGTGTCGCACCTGCACGTCCGCGACACCACGCTGGCCCTGGTGTCCCGGGCGCCGATCGAGAAGATCCTGCCGTTCCGCGAGCGCATGGGCTGGACGCTGCCCTGGTACTCCTCACACGACACCGACTTCAACACCGACTTCCACGCCACGCTGGACAACATGGAGCAGGGCGGGGCCAGCGTGTTCCTGCGCGACGGCGACACCGTGTACCACACCTACTCGGCTTTCGGCGAGAGCACGGACATGCTGCACACCATCGACAACTACCTGGACCTGACCCCGCTCGGCCGCGGCGCCGACATGGCTTGGCTACGTCACCACGACAGGTACTGACCCGTCCTGCTTGGACGAACTACCATGGCGTGATCGGGGGGACGCCATGGCGTGGGACATCCGGGTGCACGGCCCGCACGACGCGGTCGACTCCGTGTTGCTGCTGTCGGGCGGGCTCATCACCGCCGAGTTCTACGCCGAAGTCGCGGCCCGGCCGGAACTGGCCGGCGTGAAGCTGGTCGCCGCCACCCTGCCCGGCCACGGCGGCTCGTCTCCGCCCGACGACCCGGGTGTGCCGGCGTGCGCGCACGAGGCGGCGAAACTGGCCACCGAGCACGGGTGTTCGGTGGTCGTGGGCTACAGCATGGGCGCGAACGTGGCGCTGGAGATGGCCGCCGCCGAGGGTTTCACCGGCCCGATCATCCTGCTGGGGCCCAGTTTCTCGGTGTCCGACGAGATGCTGACGCTGCGCGTGCTCGACCGGCTGGCCATGGTGCTGGGCCCGCTGCCGTACCGGTTCATGCTGGAATTCACCGATGTGGCGCTCAGTGCCGCACAACTGCCGCCGGAACGGCGAAACGTGCTCGGAAACGAGGTGCGGAAGAACAGTCCGGGCGAGCTCAGGCGGCTGATCCGGGCGTATCTGGACTACCTTCGGGGACACGGGTCCGTCGCGTCGCGGCTGTGCGAAACGGGCGTGCCGGCCTGGGTCGTGCACGCCGAACGCGGCGACGGCGGGCTCCGAGCGGCCGATCGCCGCGCCCTGACCGCCTGTCCCACCACCACGGTCGTGACCGTGCCGGGCACGAGTTGGTTCCTGCCCAACGAGAAGCCCGAGCTGGTCGCCGGCCTGATCCTCGGAGCGCTACGTTGACCGACCCCGTGACCGTTGTCGACGCGATGGAGCGGATGTCCGGGCTGCACCCCGGTTTCCGCCGGGCCCACGCCCTCGGCCGCTGCTACGACGCTGTGTTCACCCCGACCGGCGCGGCCGCCGCCTACACCACGGCCGCGCATCTGCAGGCCGAGCCGACGCCGGCGATCGTCCGCTACTCCAACACCGCCGGCGACCCGGGCCAGTCCGACGGCGGCGCCGCGGTGCGCGGCATGTCGGTCAAGTTCCTGTCGCCGGAGACCGATCTGGTCTCGCTCAACGTGCCGGTGTTCATGGCGTCCACGCCGGCCAAGTTCCTGGACATGACCCGGGCGCTGACCGACAAGCCCGGCGGCAGCCGGCAGCGGGCCGACGCGGTGATCGCGTTCATCACCGCGAACCCCGAGTCCGGGTACGCCTTCCAGCAGGCCGCGACCATTCCCGTGCCGGAAAGCTACGCCACCGTCCGGTTCTGGGCCCAGCACGCGTTCATGTGGGTCGGCCCGGACGGCGTTCGCCGATTCGTCCGGTACCGCTGGGAACCCGACGGCGGACCGCGCCACCTGACGGTCGAGGACACCGCCGACTGGACGCCGGGACACCTGCTGGACGAGCTGGACGGCCGACTTCCGGTGTCGTTCACCCTGCGGGTGCAGTTCGCCGGGCCCGAGGACCCGACCGCCGATCCGACGCAACCGTGGCCGTCGGACCGCCCGGAGATCGACGCCGGTCGGCTGGAGATCACGAAACCGGTGGCGGACCAGGAGTTCTGGGACCGCTCGGTGTTCGACCCGACCCGGTTGACCGACGGCATCGCCCTGTCCGACGACCCCGTGCTGGCGTATCGCAAGCAGGCGTACGCGGAGGGACACCGCCGCCGGGCCGCCGGTCACTAGTTGTCCACTGTGGAGCGACCCGGCTGCGGTACGCTGGGCTCATGCGCGATACCCGCATCCTGGACGCGGCGGCCGAGGTGTTCGCGACGCAGGGCCTGTCGGCCACCCTCGCCGACGTCGCCAAGCAGGCCGACGTCGGCGTGCCCACGGTGTACCGGTGGTTCGCGAGCAAGGACGAGCTGGTGCACGGGGTGTACGCGGCGCGGGTCACGGAGGCCGAGGAGCTGGCCCGGCTCGCCGCCGTGGCCGCCGAGCCGTGGACCGGGGTCGCGGCCTTCCTGGAGCGCATGGCGGTCGACATCGCCGCCGACAAGGGCTGGCACGAGCTGCTCACCGGCTCGTACACGGAGATCCTGGGCTGCGCCCGCACCGGGCTGGTCGATCTGGTCGACGCCGCCCAGCGCCGCATCGCCGAGCACGTCGCGGTGCTGGTGCGGCGGGCCAAGGAGGCCGGGCAGCTGCGGGCCGACTTCGAGCCGTCCGACCTGATGGCGTTGGCGCTGTCCGTGCAGGCCGCGGGCGATCTGCGCCAGCGGGCTGTCGGTTTCCTGTTGGACGGCCTGCGGGTCGCGCGGGACCGGCCGAGCGCGCTGCCCGCGCCGGTGCAGCGCGATCGGGAATCGCTTGCGTTGGACCGGATGCGCCGGGCCGGCTCGCGGCCGCCGTTGCGGGGCATGCAATCCCCGTCGCAGCTGGACGTGATCGTGCGGACCGCGCTGGAGCTGCTGGACGAGTCCGGTTTCGACGCCGTGACGCTGCGGGCCGTGGCCGCGCGGATCGGGGTGCGGCTGAACACCGTGTCCTGGCACGTGAAGACCAAGGCCCGGCTGCACGACCTGATGGCCGACGCGGTGCTGGCCGAGATCGACCTGGACGGGCTGCCCGAGGACTGGCGGGAACGGGTCAGCGCGCTGGCGCACCGCTACCGGCGGGCCCTGCTGTCGCACCGGGACGGCGGGCGGCTGGTCGCCAGCACGTTCGGCGCCGAGCCGGCCACCCTGGCCGCCGCCGACACGCTCGTGGCCGCGCTGCTGGACGGCGGCCTGCCCGCACCGGCGGCGGCGTGGACCTGTTGGACCATCATCTACTTCACGCTGGGGCTGGTGCAGGAGGAGCAGGGCACCCCGGGCGCGCTGGTCGACCAGGTGGTCGGCACCGGCCGCTTCCCGTCGCTGGCCCTGGTGCTGCCGCATCTGGCCGACGACGAGTACGAGACCCGGTTCCGCTTCGGGCTGGACCTCATTCTGGCGTCAGCCGCCCAGAACCTGATCGTCTCGGCTTCACCCGCCTGACCGCGTGTACCGATGCTTCACCCCGACCGGGAAGTACTCCGGGTCGCCGGCCGGCCGTAGCTGCACCTCGGGCAGCTGCCGCTCCGCCGGCACGTAGTGCGCGAACTCGCTGTTCAGCCTGCGCAGCTGGTCGCGGATCGAGGTGGCGACGGTTGCCGCGTCACCGGTCCTGCCCGGGGCCAGCTCCACCGTGATCCGCAGCCGGCGGTCCCGGTTGTCGTCCTCCACCGCCTCCAGCACGAACTTGCCCGTGACGAAGTCGCTGATACCCGGCTGCTCAAGGCCGACCGTGACGTTCTCCGGATACACGTTGGCGCCGAAGAACGACACCGTGAACAGGGAACGCCCGAACACGAAGACGAACGGCAGGTCGTCACCGCTCGGCGGTTCGAACCCGTTGGCGCGGCAGAACTCCAGCATCGCGTTGTGCGTGACGATGCCGCCCTCGTCGGCGATGTGGTACCGGATCAGCGGGATTCCGTTGTCCCCGCTGAACAGCAGGGTACCCTCGTGCGTCTCGAAGTACCGGCTCGCCGGGTCGTACTGGACCAGCGTCGGCAGCCGGGAGTCGCCGAACAGCTCCCGGGCCAGGTTTGGGCGGCCGGCCAGGAACCGGCGGATGCTCACCGACAGCGCCGTCTCGTTGCCCAGCACTCCCGCGTCGGCCGTGCCGTACAGCGAGGCCACGTGCCGGACCGGGTCCTCGATGCTCGCCCGCTGCGACACCAGGTCCCGCCACTGCTCGCTGAACACCTCGCCCGCCAGCACCAACTTGATGCCGTAGCGGTCCCAGTGCTCGCCGGAGTCGATCACGTCCTTGACGAACGGCGGATAGCCCAGCAGCACCGTCTGGTCGAAGTGCTCGGCCAGTTCCGGCAGCACGCGGAGGATCTCCGCCTTGTTGTTGCCCGGCGCCACGCAGGTGATCCGGTAGCCCCGCGCCGCCAGGTGCCGGACGCAGGCCAGCGTGAACAGGCCACCCACCCAGGTGCCCAGCGGGAAACAGATCACCGCCAGCGTCGACTTCTCGGCCGCGTCGAACCCGTCGCGGAAGATCTGTTCGAACCTCTCGGTGATGTGCTCCTCGTCCGTCACCGACCGGGGCCAGATCGTCGGCTCGCCGCTGGAGCCCGAGGACACCGCCACCATGTCGCACCCGTCCAGGCGGCCGTTCCGGCACATTTCCGGCAGTGGATACTTCCGATGATAGGAGTTCTTGTCCAGGAGCGGCAGCTGCGCGAATTCGGTCACCGCCGCCGGATCCACGCCTCGCTCGGCCAGGAACTTCCGGTACGCCGGCACCGTCGCCGCCACTTCGTGGAAGAGCTGCATCGGCTCGTCGTTCACGCCGCCGACCCTACCCTTCGGCACTACTATGAGCTGTGGCCGGCGCGACTGTTGGTTACCTGCTGGTGTACCTCGTGTTGACGATGGTGCCGGCCGCCTTCTGCTGGCTCATGCTCTCGCTGCCCGACCTCTACGACTTCGTGTGCCGCCTCCGTCGTCGTCGCACCCCGGCCGGTCCCTCCATCCAGTTCCTCGCCCAGCGTCTGCGTCATGTGCACCGCACCCTGCTCGAGTTCGAGCCCGGCACCCCCGCCCTTCGCCGCTACGCCGCCCGTCAGGCTTACGACGACCTCCTTCGTCAGGCCTGCCGGGCCTTGGACGTTCCTCAGCGCCTCGACGAGTTCCCCGAGGGCATGGACAAGGAGATCGAGCGGTTGCGGGTTGAGGAGGCATTACGTCGTGCCGGGCTCCGTATCCCGTAGCTTCTCTGTCGTGGGCTCTCTCGAGGACAAGCATCTCTCACGCCTGCGCCGCCTCGACCCCTTACTCCCGTCACTCACAGCTTTCGTGACCTAGAGTCGTTGTCTCTCAATGGTTTCTCATCACATCGAGCTACACTCGCGTGTCGAGTCGATCTTTGGCTTCGCGTAGAATCGCTGGTATGGATAGGAAAGTCGCTCGTATCATCGAGATCGAGCGCCTCCAACGACAACTCACCGCCGAGAAGCTACGGCTGATGGCCGAGATCAACACCGACGAGTTCGTCGCCACCGACCTCGGCATGGCCTTACAACTCTCCCCCTCCAACGCCGAGGATCAACTCAAGTGGGCCACCCGCCTAGAAACCCTGTTCCCCAACGTCATCGACGCCATGGCCGCCGGCGTCATCAGTGAACGCTCGGCTCACGCCATCGTCGACCCCACTCGGTTCTATCCCGAGGACCGGCCCAGCGCGCCGTTGCCGACACCCTGAAGACAGCGGGCGGTCGCACACCGCAGCAACTCCGCCGCTCCGCGCAAGGCCGCATCCAACGCGCCGACCCTGCTCTGCACCTGCTTAAGCGAGAGGAAGCCCGCCGCAACCGTAAGGTCGTCATCCAGGACGAAGAAGACAGCATGGCCACTATCGCCTGCCAGCAGCCAGCCGAGATCGCTCAGGCCATGTACGCCAAGATCGACCGCATCGCGCAGCAGGAACCCAAAAAGGGCCGCACCATCGACGAAGTCCGCGCCGACACCATGGCCGCGTTGATCCTCGAAGACCCCAAGA
>DASWRQ010000276.1:0-7048 GCA_036403095.1 Kutzneria sp.
TGCCCTCCACCGGGGTGGTGAACGAGCCACCGCCCATCTTCGTCGGCCCCTCGCCGTACACGGCCCAGGCGCGGGTGGCGTAGACGGACTCGCCGAACCGCTTCAGGTAGTTCCCGATGCCGAGCAGGATCGAGCGCTGCCCCGCCGGGATGGTGCCGTCGGCCATCGGGGCGATGTTCAGCAGCATGGTGCCGTTCTTGCTGACCCGGTCCAGCAGCGAGTGCAGGATGGCCTTCATCGAGTAGTAGCCGATGCCGTTCGTGTAGCACCAGCTGGAGCTGGAAATGCTGTCGTCGGTCATCCAGTAGGGACTCAGGAGGTCGCCCGGACCGCCGCGTTCGAAGTCGAAGACCTCGCCGCGGTTGTCGAAGCCGTCCTTGTAGGTGGCGACCACGTCCCGGTTCCAGGCCACCGCCTGGTTGTAGTAGTGGGCGAGGAAGGCCAGCCGCTTGGACTCGTCCACCAGGCCCAGGTCGAAGTCCTGGTAAACGAGGTCGGGCTGGTAGCCGTCGATGACCTCCTGGAGCTTGTCGTACCACAGCTGGTTCTCGGCGGTCGAGCCGTTCTGGCCGAACAGCCGTCGCAACGACTCGGTCGACTGGCGTGGCACGTACTGGTAATAGCCGTTGTAGTGGTACGCGTGATGCAGGGCTGCGACCAGCTTCAGGCCCTTGCCGCGGATCGCGGTGGCGTGCAACTGCAGCAGGTCGAGCTTGGGACCGGTCTTGACCGAGTTCCACTCGTTCACGCCGCTGTTCCACATGGAGTAGCCGTCGTGGTGCTCGGCGACCGGACCGGCGAACTTCGCGCCGGCGTCGGCGAACAGCTGGGCCCACGAGTCGGGATCGAAGTTGCCGCCGGCCGACTTCAGCTTCGGCGCGAACTGCACCCGGTTGCCGGCCTTGTCCGACGCGCCCAGGATGAAGTTCTGGTACGGCCACACCGACGGGTCGCCGTAGACGGCCTTGTGGTGGTTGTTCTCGGCCGACCCGTTGTTGTACATGTTGCGCGGGTACCACTCGTTGCCGAACGCGGGGACGCTGAACACGCCCCAGTGGTAGTAGATGCCGAACTTGGCGTCCTGGTACCACTCCGGGGCCGGCGGGTGCTGGTCGACCGACGACCAGGTCGGGGTGTAGCTGCCCGGACCGGCGGTGGCCCAGACGATGCCGGGGCGCACCAGGCCGCCGGCCGCGGCGACGCCGGTCAACCCGGCGACGCCGAGCAGCCTGCGCCGGCTGAACTGGCGGGGAGAAGAGGGCATGGCGGAACCTTTCAGCCGAGCGTCCACTGTTGGTTGCTGCCGTGGTTGCACGTCCACAGCTGGACCTTGGCCCCGTTGGCGGTCGAGGCGCCGCTCACGTCCAGGCACAGCCCGGACTGGACGCCGGTGACCGTGCCGTCGGAGTTGGCCTGCCACTGCTGGCCCGTGCCGCTGCCACAGGGTTGGATCGCGATCGGGGTGCCGGCAGTGCTGTTGCCGGCGGTCATGCACATCGTGCTGCTGCCGCTGTAGACGGTCAGCTGCCCGCTCGCCGTCCGGGTCCAGGTCTGGTTCGACCCGCCGTTGCAGTCCCAGATCTGCAACTGGGTGCCCGGGGTGGTGCTCTGACCGTTGACGTCCAGGCACTTGCCGGCGCCGACCGCGTGCATCGGTCCGGTCGAGCCGGTGCTGCCGCCGCCGCCCAACCCGGCCGCGACGATGTTGGCCTGCACCGCGTTCTCCGTCGCGTCGGACGGGTAGCCGGTCACCATCGCGCCCTCGTAGAAGGTGCCCGCGCTCAGGTTCGCGCCGCCGCCGGGCTTGCAGCAGTCGCCGCCACTGCCCAGCACGATGGCCCCCTGCTTCTTCATCGGGTTGTAGCCGGGCGGCAGCGAGCCGTCCCAGAGGGTCGTCAGGCTGCCGGCCTGCGCGTTGGCGCCCTTGAGCGCGAACCGGGTTGTCCCGTTGTTCTTCAGCATCGCCGTGACGTACCTGCTGGTGAACGCCCGCTGGTTGGGGTTCCACTGCTGACTGCCGCCGGGGTAGAGGCCCCATTCGAGGTCGGCCTGCACCCAGGGACCGCTGCCGGCGCAGCCGCCGAACCAGCACGAGGTGCTGAAGTTGATGGCGTCCATCGCGCCCGCCGCGTCGGCCTTCCTGGTGGTTTCGCTGTTGCCGTAGTCGAAGCAGCAGCCGCCGTTGACGTGCGTGCCACTGGTGATCATGTACATGCCTTCGGGCGCGGTGCCGGTGGGCACTCCCGTCAGGTGGCCGTCGCGCCAGTAGCTGTTGCCGGGATTCGTGTGCAGCGCGTAGGCCTTGTCACCGCCGACCGTCAGCGACTCGGCGGTCGCGTTCGTGGGGCTGCTCTGGCTCGAGCCGGGAACGGCGCTCGATCCCTGGTACCACATGTCATTGCCGTGCCCGGACTGGTCGTAGAGCACGGTGATGACGCAGGAAGTGCCGGCGCAGAACGAATCCTGGGCGGCGGCGTTGGCGACGCCGCCCGGCGTCAGGACGCCGATGTTCCTGGTGGTGTTGTCCGATGAGCGCCGGACCTGGTAGAGGCTCCCGTTGTACGCGCCGTAGAGCGCGCGCACCGTGCTGTGCGCGGCCACGCACGGCGTGCCGCCGGCGGCGTAGATGTCACACGGGCCGGTCGTCGCCGCCGATGCCGGTGCTGACAACGTGACCGCGGCCAGCAGCAGGGCGAACGCCATCGCGATTCGAGACCACATGGTCCGCTCCCCTCAGCTGGTGGACCACTTCTGGGTGGGCTGGCCGTTGCAGGTGGACAGTTGGACGAGGCTGCCGTTGGCGGTGCCGGAGTTGACGATGTCCAGGCACAGTCCGGATTGGACTCCCTTGATGGTGCCGTCGGCGTTGACGGTCCACTGCTGGTTGGTCTGGCCGTTGCAGGTCCAGATGATGGCCTTGGTGCCGGGGGTGGTGCCCTGACCGCTGGCGTCGGCGCAGCGCATGCTGGAGCCGCTGTAGACGCTCAGTTGCCCGGAGGGGTCGCGGGTCCAGGACTGGTTGTTGCCGCCGTTGCAGTCCCAGATCTGGAGCTGGGTGCCGGTCGTGGTGCTGTTGCCGTTCACGTCCAGGCACCGGTTCGACGCGCTGTTGCGCAGCGGACCCGTGGTCGGGTTGCCACCGCCACCACTGCCGCCGACCCCGGCGGCGGAGATCACCTGCTGCGCGCCCGACGGCCAGTTGGTCCCGCTCACCTGGACGTTCCCGCTCAGCACGTTGTTGTGCGGCGACCCGGTGGCGACGTTGGTCGCGCCGCCGTTGTACCAGTTGCCCGAGAACGTGTTGTCGTTGGTGTTGTTGCTGCCGTTGGCGTTGGTGAACGCCCACACCCCGGAGTCCTGCACCACGTTGTTCGACAGCTTCACGTACCGCGAGCCCTCGTCCAGATAGAGCCCGACGGTGCGCTGGTTGTCGTAGACGTAGTTGTGGTCGAAGGAGCTGTTGGGGTTGGCGGACAGGTTGTAGAGGCTGCCGCCGTCGTGGAAGATCCGCTTGGTGCCGTGCACGCGGTTGTAGCTGACGACGGTGTCCCGCAGCGTCGTCGCGGTCGTGTAGACGGGCTGGTAGTTGTACAGGCCGCGGTTGCGGTAGTCCTGGCTGCCACCGGCGTCGTTGGCGCCCCAGCCCCAGCCGATGTCGATGCCGTCGTAGGCCAGGTTGGACACCTCGTTGTGGGTGATGACGGCGTGCGTGACGTAGGTGGACAGGATGCCGGCCATGTCCTTGTAGTCCTTGGCCACCCCGGTCACGAGGTTGTTCGACAGCGTGATGTCCTTGTCCACCATCGCCGGGTTGGCCGGGTGGTGCGCGTCCGGCCGCACGCCGCCGACGACGATGCCCGCGCCCGAGTCCTCGCTGAAGGTGTTGTGGTCGACGGTGATCGAGGAGGCGCCGAGTCCGACGCCGGACGCGTGCGCGTCGGCGTCGTTGCCGATGCCGAGGGCGACCTCGCCGAGGTTGGTGAAGGTGTTGTCGGCGAAGGTGATCCCGCTGGCCGCCGAGACCTGCACGGCGGCGGGGGCCTGGGCCCAGTCGTTGCGGGCGCCCTCGAACAGCTGGCAGCCCGACTGGCAGGAGCTCAGGAAGTCCGACGGCTGCTGCTCGGCCCTCGGGAAGAATGTGCCGCTCTGCTGGTCCGCATAGCCGACCGAGGTGCTGGGGGTGAGCCAGGTGGTGTGCTCGAAGTGGATGCCCTTGAACGCGATGTCATGGGCCGGGGCGCTGTAGCTGCCGCCGATGTCGAGCAGGGAGGTCAGGCGCGGCAGCTCGATGTCGCTCTGGGCCGGGTTCCGGCCCGCCGGCGCCTTGTAGAAGAGCTGCCCGGCCACCGGGTCGAGGAACCACTGCCCGGCGCTGCTGAGGAAGTTGTACGAGTTCTCCAGGAACATCTGCCCGCCGCCGAACGGCTTGGCCAGTGTGTCGTAGCCCCAGTTGTTGTTGTTCCACGCCGGCTGCTGCATGGTGATCGCGTTGCCGCTGATGTGGTCGACCGGCGCGAACCGGTCGGTGAAGGAGTTCTGGCTCTCCACCTCGATCCGGTTCTGCTCGGGCAGCGTGGCGAGGTAGTTGAGCGCGGGGTTCGTGATGGTCATGCCGGCCGTGGTGATCTGCACATCGTTGCGGGACAACGAGATCGCCGCGCGAGGGGCCAGCGAGCCGTCCACGAAGAGCTGTCGGGAGTCGGTGCCCTTCGGCACGGACGCGACGTAGATGTTGGCCGCGGCGTCCCGCACGGACCAGCCCGTGACCTGCTGTCCACCGGACAGAATCGGGGTTTGGCCGGCCGCCGCCTGCCACGTGACCTGATGGCCGGCGCCGGGGGAGTCCGCGCCGGTGAACGTCAGGGGAGACGTGAGCCGGTAGGTGCCGCCGGCCAGTTGGACGATCACGTCGTTGGTCGCCGACTGGGCGCGGGCCAGCTGCTGGGCTCTGGCCGGGGTGGCGACGGGTTGGTCGGCGGTGCCGGGGTTGCTGTCGTTGCCGGTGGGGGAGACGGCGATGGTGACCGTGCCGGCGGCGTGCGCGGGAGCGGCGACCAGCGCGGCCCCGGCCAGGGCGGTGCCGGCCGCGGCGATCGCGGCGAGCACCGTTGTGGAGCGGGTGGACATGGCGTCGATGCCTTCCGGTGCAGGGGAACGGGGCGGGTCAGCGGAGCATGAAGTCCTGGTTGGTGCCGGGCGCGTCCTTGCACGGCCACTGGTCCAGCTGTTGGCCGAGCGTGCCGCCGTTGCCGTACACGTCAAGGCACAGGCCGCTGTTCTGGTTGCGGAACTCGTACGAGCCGTCGGACTGCGGCAGCGGTTGCCACCGGCCGGCGGCGGCCGTGGTCGGGGGCTGTTGGACGATGTTCGGGGTGCCTTGCGCGGCGGTGGCGGCCACCACGTCCTGCCCGGAGCTCTGCGCCCGGAGTTCGCCGTAACCACCGGTGGAGGGCACGAACTGGAACTGCTGGTTGGCCTGCCCGTTGCAGGTCCACTGGTCGATGGCCGCGCCGGCGGTCGAGCTGGCGCCGTACACGTCCAGGCAGAGACTGTTGCTGGCCACCACGAGCTGGTGGTTGCCGCTGGGGAAACCTCCGCCGCCACCGCCGGAGGTGGCCGGCGTCAGGTAGACGGCGAACGCGTCGTGCGAGGCCTGGAAGTTGACCGGCACGGTGATGGATCCGCTGGCGACGCTGACGTTCTGGTTGTAGACGACCTGGGGCGCGGACAGCGGCGCCTGATCCGGGATCCGCTGCACGGTGACGTTCACGGAGCCGTTGTTGGCCAGCCACGGGACCGCCGACAGCCCGTTGAAGGTGACGGAGGAGGAACCCGTGTACCCGTTGGAGTCGCCGATGATCGCGACGGCGCGCTTGGCGGTGGCGTCCTCCGACGCGGAGACCGCCGTCGACCCGACCTGCCCCGAGGTGCTCACCAGGGTGCCGGTCATGTCGGCGTAGTCGCGCAGTGCCCACCAGCTGCCGGTCGGCTGCCACGTCCCGCCGCTCTGGGTGAGGACGCCGGTCAGATTGGGGGTGATGCAGCAGACCCAGTTGCCGCGCATGGCGTTGGTGTAGCCGGACTGCGCGAAGCGGGCCAGGTACCACGCGGTCACGCCGGCGGTCTGCCGGTCGGCCGGCTGGTACTCGTTGGCGGACAACGGGACCGGGCCGACGCCAGCCGTGTTCAACGCGTTGTTCAGCGACTGCGACACGGCTACCGGGTCGTCGACGTCGCCCTCGTCGTGATTGGTGATCATGTCCGGCACCGTGCCGGCCGCCTTCACGTGGGCCAGCCAGGTCTGCCACTGGGACGACCGGGCCTGCGGCGTGAACGCGAACGACGGGCCGACGATCTGCGCCCCCGGCGCCAGCCGCCGGATCTCGCGGTAGGCGGTGTCCCACATCTGGAAGTACTGGGCGCTGTTCACGCCCCGGGTCCAGAACGCCGAGATGTCCGGCTCGTTGTCGATGTCGTAGGCGAACTTCAGGCCCGACGCCTGCAACGCGCCCACCGTGGCGTCGATGAAGCTGACCCAGTTCGAGCAGTTGCCGTTGTCGCACGGGTAGGTGGTGTTCGACGGCTGGCCGCCGTTGAGGCCGTAGATGTCGGTGAGCAGCGCCTGGTACTGGGCGTGATACGGCGGCTGGGTCAGCCGGCGGGCCTGCGCGATCATCGAGTCGAGGTCGGCCCGGGTGGCCGAGCCGTACTGGTAGTTGTCCTTGATCCAGCCGCCGGAGAACCAGCCGCCGCCGCGGAAGGCGGTGACGCCCAGCGGTTTGAGGAACTGGTCGACCGGCTGGGTGCCATCCGAGCTGATGCCGTAGAGGAAGCCCTCGCCGACGCCGGTGGACGGTCCCCGCGTGGTGGCGAGGTCCACGCTCAGGCTCGCGGCCGGGGCCGCGTTGCCGGCGCCCGGCGCCAGGAACGGGACGGCCAGGGCCAGGGCCGCGCCGGCGGCCACCAGCAACCGACCGGGCCAGGATGTCGTTCTCATCGGCTCCTCCTGGGTACCGCACGACGATGTGTAGAACTCATCGGGCGAGCT
>DASWRQ010000277.1:0-3680 GCA_036403095.1 Kutzneria sp.
TCGCGCTCGTCGTCGGCACCGCGCTACTAATGCCCTGGTGGGGCCTCCAGGCGGCACAGGCCGCTCCGGCAGCGCCACCAGCGGCCCCGGCCGCGGCCCACGTGGCCAACCCGTTCGCCGGCTCCTCGCCGTATCTGAACCCTGACTACGTGTCCGAGGTCCAGGCGCAGGCGTCCGCCGACGGCAGCTCGGCCGAGGCCAAGGTCGGCGCGTACCAGACCGCGATCTGGATGGACCACATCGGCGCGATCGCCGGTGACAGCACGCACCTGGGTCTGAAGGCGCACTTGGACAAGGCCGCGGCGCAGGCGGCGAGCAGCTCCAGCCCGGTCCTGGTCGAAGTGGTCGTCTACGATCTGCCCGGCCGCGACTGCGCGGCGCTGGCCTCCAACGGCGAGATCCCGGCCACGGACGCGGGCCTGACCCAGTACAAGTCGCAGTACATCGACCCGATCGTGGCGATCGAGGGTGCTTCGGCCTACAGCAACCTGCGGATCGTGAACTTCGTCGAACCGGACTCGCTGCCCAACGCCGTCACCAACCAGAGCAAGCCCGCGTGCTCGGCCGCGACGCCGTACTACGAGAAGGGCATCGCCTACACCCTGGGCAAGCTGCACGGCATCGGCCCCCAGATCTACGACTACCTGGACATCGGCCACTCCGGCTGGCTCGGCTGGCCGAACAACATGACCGGTGCCGGCCCGGAGTACGCCAAGGTCGTGCAGGCCGCGGCCGGCGGTTACGCGACGGTCGACGGGTTCGTCTCGGACACCGCGAACACCACCCCGTCGGACGAGCCGTTCCTGCCCGACTCCAACCTCAACGTCGGCGGCCAGCCCCTGAAGTCGGCCAACTTCTACCAGTACAACCCGTACTTCGACGAGCACAGCTACGACGAGGCGATGTACAGCCAGTTCGTCTCCAGCGGCTTCCCGTCGAGCATCGGCATGATCATCGACACCTCCCGCAACGGCTGGGGCGGCGCGGGCCGGCCCACGTCGCTGAACTCCAGCCCGACCGACGTCAACAGCTACGTGACCGCGAACAAGGTCGACAAGCGGCCGTTCCGCGGCGACTGGTGCAACATCAACGGTGCCGGCATCGGGGCGCGGCCGCAGGCCACCCCGTACGGCACGGGCAGCCACGTCATCGCGGACGTGTGGATCAAGCCTCCGGGCGAGTCGGACGGGGACTACCCCACCGCCTCGCACACCCACGGCGACCCGCACTGCGACCCGGCCGGCACCCAGACCGACGGCAACGGCGGCACCTACCCCACCGACGCCATCCCCGGCTACAACGTCCCCGCCGGACAGTGGTTCGCCTTCCAGTTCCAGCAGCTGGTGCAGAACGCCTACCCGGCCATCGGGGGCGGCAACACCGGCGACACCACCCCGCCAAGCACCCCGACCGGCCTGATCGTCGCGTCGACCACCACCAGCAGCGTCGCGCTGACCTGGACTGCCTCGACCGACAACGTCGGGGTGACCGGGTATGACATCTACCGCGGCACGACTCTCGCCGGGAGTTCCGCCACGACCAGCTTCACCGACACCGGCCTGACCGCATCCACCCAGTACACGTACACGATCAAGGCACACGATGCCGCAGGCAACGTCTCGGCGGCCTCCACGGCGGTCACCGCCACGACCAAGTCCGGCGGCGGCGACACCACGCCCCCCTCGACCCCGGCGAACGTCACCGCGAGCGGCGTGACCAGCAGCAGCGTCTCGCTGTCCTGGTCGCCGTCCACGGATAACGTCGGCGTCGCGGGCTACCGCGTGTATCGCGGCGGCACGCTCGTCGGGACCACGGCCACCACGTCGTTCACCGACACCGGTCTGACCGCATCGACGCAGTACTCGTACACCGTCGTGGCCTACGACGCGGCGGGCAACACCTCCACGGCCTCCGCCGCGGTCTCCGCGACCACCTCGGGGAGCACCGGCAGCTCCGGCTGCACCGCCGCCTACCAGATCGGCAGCGACTGGGGCAGCGGCTTCACAGCCGGCGTGACCGTCACCAACACCGGCTCCACGGCGACCAAGTCGTGGAAGGTCACCTGGACCTGGTCCGGCAACCAGCAAGTCACCAGCATGTGGAACGCGACCAACCAGCAAAGCGGCCAGAGCGAGACCGCCACCAGCATGAGCTACAACGGCGTGATCGCGCCCGGAGCCAACACCAGCTTCGGGTTCCAGGCCAGCTACAGCGGCAGCAACGCCAAGCCGACACTCACCTGCACCGCCAGCTGACCGGCACGAGGCTGACGGCGACACAAAACTGAATCCGGAATCAGGGCGGGCCCGGTGTGCGGCAACGCCGCACGCCGGGTGAGCTGTGCGACAGGCCTCGGCCGGCCGTGCAACTGCACCTCGACTCACTGCAGATTGGAATCCACCATGACGCTCGTTCAACGCGTCAGCACACGGTTGTCTCTGGTCCTGGCCTTGATCGGTGGCTGCCTGGCCGGGCTCCAACTCCCCTCGCACGCGGCCGTGAACGCCACCCCGGCGCCGATCAGCGCGCCGCCGATGGGCTGGGCCTCGTGGAACACCTTCGCCGCCCAGATCAACTACAACGTCATCAAAGGCCAGACCGACGCGCTCGTGTCATCCGGGATGGCCACCGCCGGCTACCAATACGTCAACATCGACGAGGGCTGGTGGCAGGGCACTCGCGACTCATCGGGAAACATCACGGTGAGTTCCAGCGACTGGCCCGGCGGCATGAAGGCCATCGCCGACTACATCCACAGCAAGGGCCTGAAAGCCGGGATCTACACCGACGCCGGCCGTGACGGCTGCGGATACTACTACCCCACCGGCCGCCCGGCAGCTCCGGGAAGCGGTAGCGAAGGCCATTACGACCAGGACTTCCTGCAGTTCTCCCAGTGGGGCTTCGACTACGTCAAGGTGGACTGGTGCGGCGGCAGCGCCGAAGGGCTGAACCCGCAGACCGCGTACCAGGCGATCAGCGACTCGATCGGCCGGGCCACCGCGCAGACCGGCCGGCCGATGGTGCTGTCAGTCTGCGACTGGGGCGTCCAGGGACCGTGGAACTGGGCACCGAGCATGTCCAACCTCTGGCGCACCAGTGGCGACATCATCTACTGGGGACAGAACGCTTCGATGACGAACGTGCTGAACAACTTCGACGCGGCCCAGCATCCCTCCGCACAGAGTCCGGGGCACTACAACGATCCGGACATGCTGATCGTGGGCATGTCAGGATTCAACGCGGCACAGAACCGCACCCACATGAGCTTGTGGGCGATCTCCGGCGCCCCGCTGCTGGCCGGCAACAACCTCGCCACGATGAGCAGCGACACCCGCGCGGTTCTGACCAACTCCGAGGTGCTCGCCGTCGACCAGGACGCCCGCGGCCTGCAGGGCGTGAAGGTCGCCGAGGATCAGAGCGGGCTGCAGGTGTACAGCAAGACGCTGTCCGGCAGCGGCCGGCGCGCTGTGGTCCTACTCAACCGCACCGGGTCGGCAGCGACCATCACGGCCAGGTGGTCGGACCTCGGCCTGACCGGTGCGGCCGCGGTGCGGAACCTGTGGACGGCCACTGATCTGGGCAGTTTCACCAGCAGCTACACCACCAGCGTGCCCGCGGGGCAAGCCGTCATGCTCACCGTGACCGGCACCGACGGCGGCGGGGGAACCGGCGGCGCGAAG
>DASWRQ010000278.1:0-6919 GCA_036403095.1 Kutzneria sp.
CACTCGCCGTGGCGGTTCGGCTCGGACTGGAAGGCGCTGACCAAGGGCCTGGTGCACGCCCACGTGGGCTGGCTGTTCGATCGTGAGCGGACCTCGCCGGAGAAGTTCTGCCCCGACCTGCTGGCCGACCCGGCCATCAGCCGGGTGCACCGGCGGTTCGAGTCGCTGGTCGCGGTGTCGCTGCTGGCGCCGGCGCTGGTCGGCGGCCTGTGGAGCATGTCGTGGCCGGGTGCCCTGACGGCGTTCTTCTGGGGCTCGCTGGTCCGCATCGCGCTGCTGCACCACGTCACGTGGTCGATCAACTCGATCTGCCACACCTTCGGCGACGAGGAGTTCGAGGTGCGGGACAAGTCGCGCAACGTCGGCTGGCTGGCCGTGCTGAGCATGGGCGAGTCCTGGCACAACCTGCACCACAGCGACCCGACCTGCGCCCGCCACGGCGCGCTGCCCGGCCAGGTCGACCCCAGCGCCAGGGTCATCTGGATCTTCGAGCGGCTCAGCTGGGTCACGGACGTGAAATGGCCGGACGCCGAGCGACTTGCGGCAAAGCGGCTGAATGCGCGACAGGTGTAGGGAGAATGAGCTTTGTGGCCTCACCGATCACCCTGGTGTCCCGCATGATGACGCGACTGCGGCTCGTGCCGGTGGCGCTCGGCCTGGCCGTCGCCAGCCAGCTGGGCATCGCCGTGCTGGTCTTCGTGATCGTCGCCACGGCCCTGATCCCGCTGTGGATCGGCGTGCCGGCGGTGATCGCCGCGGTGGCGCTGAGCCGCCGGTTCGCCGACCTGCACCGGTCGATCGCCGGCAGCCTGCTCGGCCGGGAGGTGGCCCGCCCGTACCGGCCGATCGGTCCGGACGACAACTGGGTGGCCCGGTTCCGCATCGCCGCCGGCGACCCGGCCACCTGGCGGGATCTGAGCTGGCTGCTGGCCAACGTCGCGGTCGGCCTGGTGACCAACGTGCTGGTGGTGGCGCTGCTGCTGGGCGGCCTGTTCTGGCTGCTGATGCCGGTCTGGTTCAGCTGGTTCGTGCCGGCCGGCGGCGACGTGCAGATGATCGGCTTCTACGTCCGCACCGAGGCCGAGGCGCTGTGGGCGGTGCCGCTCGGCGCGGCCGAGCTGATCTTCTGGGTGTGGCTCTCGCCCCGGCTGATGTGGCTCAACGCCAACGTGATCGCCAGCCTGCTCGGGCCGACGGAGACGGCGGTGGTCAACACGCAGCTGACCACTCGGGTGGCCCAGCTGTCCGAATCGAGGGCGGTGTCGGTGGACACGCACTCGTCCGAGCTGCGGCGCATCGAGCGGGACCTGCACGACGGGGCGCAGGCCCGGCTGGTGGCGCTGGGCATGAGCCTGGGCATGGCCGAGGAGACGGTCGACGACAATCCGGAGATGGCCAAGCAGCTGCTGGCCGAGGCCCGGGAGTCGACCAACACCGCGCTGGCCGAGCTGCGCGGCCTGGTCCGCGGCATCCTGCCGCCGGTGCTGGCCGACCGTGGCCTTGAGGGCGCCTTGCAGGCGTTGGCGCTGGCCAACCCGCTGCCCGTGCAGGTGGCCATCGACCTGCCGGGGCGGCCGCCGGAGCCCGTGGAGTCGGCCGTGTACTTCTCGATCGCCGAGGCGTTGACCAACACGGCCAAGCACGGCGCGGCCGACCAGGTGTGGCTGCGGCTGTCCTATTCGGACGGCAAGCTGGTCGCGGTGGTCGGCGACGACGGGCGTGGCGGCGCCAGCGTCGAGCCGGGCGGCGGCCTGCACGGTCTGGAGCGCCGGCTGGCCGCGTTCGACGGAACCCTGTTGGTGACCAGCCCGCTAGGCGGCCCGACCGTCGTCTACCTCGAGGTCCCCTGCGCGCTCACGCCGCCCCCGTGAAGTGCCACGCTGTGCGACGAGGTGGGTCAGGATCAGGCCGACCGACGCGATGATCACGTTCTGCAGCGCCGCCGACAGGCCGTTCCACTTGGATGACTGCCACATCTGGAAGTACTCGCCGCCGATGGCGATGAAGCCACCGCCGAACAGCATCGCCTCCATCAGCCAGCCCGCCGAGGACAGCCGCCTGGCCAGCTCGCTGCCCCGGATCCAGGCCACGACCGCGGCGATCAGCGCGATCGCCGCCAGCCCCTCCCAGATGATGATCAGCACGTAGGCCGCGGTCACCAGGCCGGGGCTGGTGATGGCCCGCCACATCATGTTCGGCGATTTGAACGTGGTGTCCATCGCGAACACGTGCTGCACGAACGCGTGGTTCGTGTCGTAGTCCGTGATGTTGCCGATCGTGATCAGCGCGAGCTGCAGCGCGCTGATCGCGGTGAGCACCCCGACGACCACACGCAGGCCGCCCAGTCTCGAAAGAAGACGCATGGCGGGGACTCTACGTGGGCTGTTCGTCACCCTGGGCAGGTTAGGCCCACGTGGTCAAGTACGTTCACGGTCATGCCCCTGGTCTCGGTGCTGACCGCCGCGCACGCCGGCCGCGCCCCGCTGCTGCCGGCCACCGGCGAGAGCCTGGCCGCCCAGGCCCTGCCGCCCGGCTGGGAGCTGGAGTGGATCG
The DNA here is from genome assembly GCA_036403095.1 of Kutzneria sp. Lineage (GTDB taxonomy): Bacteria > Actinomycetota > Actinomycetes > Mycobacteriales > Pseudonocardiaceae > Kutzneria. The sequence goes on from DASWRQ010000278.1 coordinate 2,554, forward strand.
TCGAGGAGGACGGCCCGGAGCCGGTGTTGGCACAGGTCGTGGCCGGTTTTCCGGCGGCGTCGCATCGGGCCCTCGGCGCTCAGATGGGCGTGGCCAGCACCAGGAACCTGGCGCTGTCGCGGGCCCGCGGCGACCTGGTCCACGTGCTGGATTCGGACGACCTGATGGCGCCCGGCGGTCTGGCCACCGTGATCACGGCCTTCGAGCGGCACTCGGACCTCGGTTGGGTCGCCGGCCAGGCCGACAACCTCATGCCGGACGGCAGCCGGGTGAGCTTCGAGCCGATCTCGCCGACCGGTCGGGTCGAAGCCGGCGCGGTCAACGACTACGTGCTCGAACACGGCCGTGGCCCGTTCCACCCGGCCGGCCTGACGCTGCGTGCCGACCTGGCGCGGGCGGTCGGCGGCTGGGCGGCGCTGCCGCGGGCCGAGGACGTGGCGCTGGTGGTGGCGGCGGCCGAGGTCGCCGCCGGCTACCACACGCCCGAGGTCACCTGGCTGTACCGGCAGCACCCAGGGCAGATGACCCGCGCCGACGACTGGCCGGACCTGGATCCCGTGTGCTGGACGGTGATCCGGCAGCGCATCGAGTCGATGCGCCGGCTCAAGGCGTCTTGATGCCGCTGCTGTCCGTGCTCACGGCCGTGCATGGCGATCGCGCCGACGTACTGGCCGCCGCCGGTGAATCCGTTGCGGCGCAAGAGCTTCCCACAGGCTGGGAGCTGGAGTGGGTGGTCCAGGAGGACGGTGACCGCCCGCGGCTGGGCGGGATCGCCGCCGCCGAGTACGAGGCCAACGGCGCGCAGCTGGGCGTCGCCGTGACTCGAAACCTGGCGCTGGCAAGGGTTCGTGGCGAGCTCGTGCGGGTGTTGGACTCCGACGACCTGCTGCTGCCGGGCGCGCTGGCCCGCGCGATCGCGGCGTTCGCCGAGCACCCCGAGATCCACTGGGTGGTCGCTCGGCCGCGGATGGCCGATGCCGTCTACTTCCAGCTGCTCCCCGAGGGCGTGCATGCCCGCGGCGCCATCGGTGCGTACGTCCAGGAACACCGTCGCGCCCCGGTTCACTGTGCCGGCCTGACCGCACGAACCGCGACCGTTCGGGCCGTCGGCGGGTGGTGCGCCAACCCGCGGGCCGAGGACATCGAGCTCGTCGCGGCCGTTTCCGAGCTGGCGCCCGGATATATCGACGGCACCCCGAGTTGGCTCTACCGCAACCATGACGGACAGACCGTGCGGCAACCGAGCTGGGGCATGCTGCACGCCGATTCGTACCTGATGATCCACCAGCGACTTGCCGCCGCCAGGGCACTGGGGCTGCGGATGGGGACGAACTGATGCCACTGCTGTCCGTGCTGACCGCGGCCCACGCCGGTCGGGCCGATCTGCTCGCCCGGGCCGGGGAAAGTGTTGCCGCGCAACGGCTTCCCGAGGGTTGGACGCTGGAGTGGATCGTCCAGGAAGACGGCTCCGCGCCGTCGCTGGTCCCGGTGGTCGAGCGGTTCTCGTTCGGCCGGCACGCCGCACACGGCGAGCAGCTCGGCATCGCCACCACCCGCAACCTCGCACTGACCAGGGTCGACGGCGACCTGGTGCACGTGCTCGACTCGGACGACGAACTGCTGCCGTCCGCGATTTCGGTTGCGCTGACGGCGTTTGCGGCATTTCCCTCGGTGCACTGGGTCGCCGCGCAGGCCGACGACCTGCTGCCCGACGGGGAGCGCCGGCCTTTCGCGCTGGAGTACCCGGCCGGTTACGTCGAGCCCGGCAAGATCAACGAATTCACCTTGGCACGCGGCGAGCCGCCGATCCACTGCGCCGGGCTGACCATGCGTACCCGGTCCGTGCGCGCGCTCGGCGGCTGGGCCGCGAATCCCCGGTCCGAGGACAGCGCCCTTTTTGTCGCGCTGGCCGAGCTGACGCCCGGTTACGTCACGCCGGAAGTCACGTGGCTGCACCGGTTGCACACGGCACAGACCACCGGCGAGCACGCGTGGCGGACGCTGCGGGCCGAGTCGATGACCATGGTTCGCCAGCGCCTGGCCGCGTTGCGCGAGCTCGGCCTGGAACTGGACGTCTGATGCCGCTGATCTCGCTGCTCACGCCCGTGCTGGCCGACCGGGCCCAGCTGCTCGTCGAGGCGGCTCAAAGCGTTGCCGCGCAACAGCTTCCCGATGGCTGGGAGCTGGAGTGGATCGTTCAGGAGGACGGCCCGTCGCCGGCGCTGCGGGAGATCGCCGAACGCTTTCCGTTCGCGCGGTACAAGGCCAACGGCGAGCCGCTCGGCGTTGCCGTGACCAGGAATCTGGCCCTCTCGCGAGCCGCCGGCGAGCTCGTGCACGTGCTCGACTCCGATGATCTCCTGCTGCCCCACGGACTTGCCGTCCACATCGCCGCGTTCGCCGAGCACCCCGACATTCACTGGGTCGCCGGTCAGGGCGACGACCTGCTGTCCGACGGCCGCCGCCGCGCCGTGCGCCTCGACCTTGCCCCCGGTCGGGTCGAGCGTGGCGCTTTGACCCAGTACTTCGTCGACCACGGCGGCGTTCCCATCCATCCCGCCGGCCTCACCATGCGCGCCAACACCGTTCGGGCCCTCGGCGGCTGGGCCGCCGCCCCCCGTTCCGAGGACGTCGCCCTGCTCGTCGCCGTCGCCGACCTCGCCCCCGGCTACCTCACCCCGGCCGCCACCTGGCTGGCCCGCCAGCACCCCGGCCAGACCACCCGCCGACCCGGCTGGCAGTCCCTCTTCGCCGCCGCCGACACTCAGATCGCCCAACGCATCACCGCCCAGCGCGCCGCCCACCTCCGAACCCCCGCGAGTCCCGCTTAGCGGCACACCGAAATACGGTTGCGAGCACACCGGTTTCGAGGTCACCGCGCCGTCGGCAAGTCGGCGAAGATCGCACGCAACGACCGGAGGTCGTCCTCCCGGCGGCGAAGCAGCCGTCCTCGGCGGTCGGCGGGCAAGTCTGCCGGTTTGACCACGATCAGCCGCAGGCCATGGGCCGGAACCTGCTCGTCGCGGCGCCGGTCGTAAAGAGCACGTTGAAGTCCCCGGTGCACGCCGCTGACGGTGAGCCGGTCCGGTTTGTCGAAATGGGGCATGGGTTGGTCGTGTTGGAGCTCGCGGTACTCCACTACGAGACCGTGGCCGGGCCAGTACCCGTCGACCGGTAACGCGCGGGTCCGGCCGTCGCGGCCCGGGTCGCCACGGAGCCAGTCGAACCGCGCCTGGCGTTGTCCGCGTTCTGCCAGGACCTCGTCGCACAGATCGAGCACATACGCCTCATCACTGTCCTCGCGACTCATGGCTGCCATCCTCCCCCGCCTCGGGGGCGGAAACGAGCCCCGAGCCCCACCCGCATCCATGGCGCCACATGTGGACCGCATTCGGCCCAGGAAGTCGAATGTGGTCCACATGTGGCATTCGAATCTGCCTGAAAGCGGGTTTCGGGGTGCCGGAGAACGTGACTCGCGGGGGTCAGGGGCAGGGTGGGTCGTAGGGGAGTTGGGGGAGGCGGAGGTTCCAGACGGACTGGGTGAGGACGTTGTGGGTGGCGGCGCAGATGCGGTCGATGGCGTGGTCCAGGTTGAGGTCCATGGTCCGCAGCGCGGTGTCGGGCGAGGTCGTGTACACGATGTAGTTGGTGCCGGGCAGGTACGCGGCGGAGTCGCCGGCGAGGTTGCGTTGCACGACCGAGAGGCCCATGGCCACCGGATGCGACGGATTGGAGACGTCCCACATCCGCACGCCCTGGTCGGCGTTGCCGGTGATCAGGGTCCGGCCGTCGGCGCTGAACCGGACGGACTGCATGCCCTTGTTGTAGCCGGTGAGCTTGCTCAGCTGCCGGGGATGGGCCGGATCGGAGATGTCCCACAACAGCGCGAAGTCGTCGTCGCCGGCGGTGGCCAGGGTCTGCCCGTCGGGGGTCAGCGCGAGCATGCCGACGGCGTCCTCGTGCCCGGTCAGCGGCTGCCCCAACGGCTTCGGGGCGGCGGGATCGGAGACGTCCCACAGCCGCACGGTGTTGGTGGCACTGGCGGTGATGAGGATCTTGCTGTCCGGCGTGAACAGGGCGTCATAGATGTAGTCGCTGGGTCGGTCGCCGTGCTTGATCACGGGCTGGCCGAGCGGCCTGGGGTGCGCGGGATCGCTGATGTCGTACAGCTGAGCGCTGTGGTTGTCGTGGTCGGACGCCATCAGCCGCCCGTCGGGGCTGACGGCCAGCATCGACGAGTACCGGGTGTGCAGCGGGATCGGGTCGCCGAGCTGGCGGGGATGGTTCGGGTCGGACACGTCGTAGAGCCGGATCCCCTTGTTGCCGCCGGTCACGATCAGCACGTTGCCGTTGGGCGTGAACCGGA
>DASWRQ010000279.1:0-34287 GCA_036403095.1 Kutzneria sp.
CCCGGGCCGACGCGGCGCTCGAAAAATCTGGCCAGGGACAGGCATCGGCCCCACAGGGGCCGAGCCCCCGCGCGGAACGCGCGGCAAAGACACGGTGGGGCCCCGGACATGTCCAGTCCGGGGCCCCGCTTGGCCGCCCAATTGCGCACGCCGGCACGTTTAAGGGGACGGGTCAGGATGAGGTCGCCGCGCTCTTCCGTTGAGCTACGGCCACATGCAGAGTGGCCAGCGGGATTTGAACCCGCACCTCGGCGATGGTCGCCCGTCCCCGGGCGATCCGGCGTTCGGCGGAATGCTGAAGCTGGAGCGAGAGTCTGAGGTTGATGCCCGGCTGCCTCTGCCAGTTGGGCTATCCCGGCGCGAAAGTGCCGGGAGGAGGGCTCGAACCTCCACTGGGACCGGGTTTGTCAGGCTGACGGCTCAGTTTCAGCTGTCACGCCCCGGTGTCCGGGGCGCACCCCCGCGCTCCCGCGGGGGAATCTGGGAGGCTACCCGAACAGGTAGCCGAACACGGCGTCGCCGACCCGCTGGTCGGTGACCTCGAGGGCGTTGGCCTCCTCGCGGGCGAACTTGACCGCCTGCTGGAGCTTCTCGACCCGGTCGACCAGCTCGTTGACGCGGCGGGCCGGCAGCGCGCCGGAGAACTTCACGGTGGTCCAGTACCCCACCGGCACGTCCTCGTAGTACACCTCGACCTGCGCCGGGTGCTTCTCGGTGGCCTCGGCCTTCACGTGGTTGCGGGGCACCTTCTTGGTGCGGATGGTCCGCACCTGCTCGGTGCGCCAGTAGTCGGCGGACTCCTCGAAGTTCCACGACTCGGCGGCGTCCAGCAGCGGCAGCTTCTTCACGAACGTGTGCAGGTCGACCAGCTGCTTCTCGAGGAACAGCAGGTAGGACACGGGCACGTCGGACAGCAGCGGGCGGCCGTCGACGACCACGTCGGCGCGGGCGACGCAGTTGGCCCAGTCCTTGGTCGCGGTGACGTCGAACAGCCGGGTCAGCACCTCCGCGGTGCGCCGCAGCACGTCCTCGGTCTTGACCTGGACGCGGGTGGACTCCGGCGGCAGCACCTCGCCGTCCTCGTCCTTCGGCTGGTACGTGCGCGAGATGCCGGCGAGCAGCGCCGGCTTCTGCAGCGAGTGGTGCGCGTCGGTGAGGTCGCGGAGCGCGCCGCTCTTGACGCCCTTCTCCACCGCGATGATCTGGTTCAGCTTCGTCGTCATGATGGCCGGCAGCGTAGCCAGCAAAGGTCCGCCACCGCAGCCGAATTAGTTGACAACAGGTTCCTGACATCGCGGCCCTAGCGTGCGCGGCATGTTGAGCACACTGGGTATCGGAATCCTCCTCGCCGGCACGGTGCTCGTGCCGGCGACGGGCCATGTGGTGGCGCACGAGCAGGCGGTGAGCGCCGCCGACCAACAGGCGGTGCTGGCCTACTGGACGCCGGAGCGGATCAGGGCGCTGATCGTGCCGTCCACTGTGGACAATGCACCCAAGGCCGGCCCCGACGGCGCGCCGTGGACCGGGGAGAACCGGACGATCGGCCGGCTGTTCTTCACCGACCACGGTGAGGACGCCAGCTGCACGGCCACGGTCGTGGACAGTGCCAACCGCAGCACGGTGGTCACCGCGGGGCACTGCGTGAACAACACGGATCTTTTGGGGGACAACAACGCCTGGAACGCCAATGTGCTGTTCATCCCCGCCTACCACGACGGGCAGGCTCCGTTCGGGAAGTTCGTCGGCCGGCTCGGCGTGGCCGACGCGACCTGGCTGCAGAACGACCAGCAGAACGCCGCCAGGTACGACCCCTACGACCAGGCCTTTGACGTGCTGAACCCGAACGCGCAGGGCAAGCGCGTGCAGGACGCCGTCGGGGCGGCCCAGCACATCGGCTTCGACCGGCCCGGCGGCACCGACCAGTTCCAGTTCGGCTATCCGCGGGCCACCAGCGACCCGGCCCGGGAGAACCTGCCCGAGTACACCGGCGAGCGGCTGGCCTTCTGCCACGGCGTGGCCAAGGAGTACCCCGGCACGCCCGACTTTCCGGCCGGCCCTGATCAGTGGGGTCCGGCCTGCGTGATGGGCGGCGGCTCCAGCGGCGGGCCCCGGATCGCCGATTTCCACCACGGCATCGGCGTCATCGTCGGAAACAATACCCAGGGCGGCTATTTCGAGACCGGGACAGACAATGTCTGTACCACGCCAGACCATGCCGGATGCACACGACACCTGGTCGGGCCGCAATTCAGCAGTAAGATCACCAAGCTGCTGTACGAACGCGCCCAGCACTCCTGACCTGTCGAACGAGTCGATCAGCGCCAAAGAGCACCGGGAAAGGCACCGAACGGCCCATTGACCTCCGCTCGCACCCCTCACTACGGTCAGGCGCGAATTTTTTTCATGTTTTACAGGGAGCGTGATGAGGGCACTGATCGCGGTGCTCGCGGCGGCGACGGCAGTGCTGAGCACTGCGCCCGCGGCGACAGCGGTGACGGAGACACACGGCCTTACCGTCCACAACGGGACCTTCGTGGACGGCCACGGCCGTGAGGTCGTGTTGCGGGGCTTCAACATCGCCGGGGAGGTGAAGCTGGCGGAAAACGGTTTCCTGCCGTTCGCCACCACGGCCGACGCGCAGTCCTCGGCCGCGGCGATGCGCCGGCTCACGGGCGCCAACGCGGTGCGCTTCATGATCTCCTGGGCCGGCGTCGAGCCGGTGAAGGGGCAGCTCGACACCACCTACCTGACCAAGCTGACCGCGCAGATGCGGGCCTTCCTGGACGCCGGCTTCGAGGTGTTGCCGGACTACCACCAGGATCTCTACTCCCGCTACCTGTTCAACACCGGCAGCTGGTACAGCGGCGACGGCGCGCCGAAGTGGGTGGTGGACCAGGGCCACTACCCGAAGGAGAGCTGCGGTGTGTGTGTCCACTGGGGACAGAACGTCACCCAGAACGGCGTGGTGCAGGATGCCACCAAGGACTTCTGGCACAACGCCAACAGCGTGCAGGACGAGTTCGTCAACCAGGCCACGCAGACCATGCAGTACCTGCGCGACCACCTGAGCGCCGACGAGTTCGCCGGGATCGCCGGCATGGACCCGTGGAACGAGCCGTTCGCCGGCCGCTACGACAGCAACCAGACCAGCCGGTCCTGGGAGCAGACCGTGCTGTGGCCGTTCTTCCAGCGCTTCCGGCAGGCCATGGACACCGCCGGCTGGCAGGACAAGCCGGCCTTCGTCGAGCCGAACATGTTCTGGAACGCCAACATCTCGTTCCAGAAGCAGGTCGGCGGCTTCCTCGACACCGGCGCGATGGGCGCCCGCTACGTCTTCAACACGCACTTCTACGACGAGCTGGCCCAGTCCGGCGTGTTCATGCCAGGCAAGGCCGGCGACGGCCAGTACTCGACCGACTTCGGCACGATCCGGGACCGCGCGACGGCCTTGGGCACGGCGGCGATCGTCACCGAGTTCGGGCACCCGATGACCGGCAACACCTCGGACAAGACGCCGACCGTGGACAAGGCGATGTACCAGGGCCTGGACTCCCGGCTGTCCGGCGCGAACTGGTGGAGCCACCCGGCGCAGTCCGGCCCGGTGCTGTCGGGCACGCAGTGGCACTGGGACGTCTACAGTGGACAGCACCACGAGCTGATGAACGACAACCCGAGCAAGGTGCAGACCACGGCCGACGCCTGGAACGGCGAGGACTATTCGGCAGTGCAGAGCGGTCAGCTCCGCCAGGACTCGCGGCTGCTGGACCGGCTGTACCCGGCCGCGGTGGCCGGCCACACGCTGGCGTTCACCTACGAGGACCGCTCCCGCGACGGAAGCCAGGTGCTGACCTGGAATCCGGTGCCCAGCACCATGCCGGCCACCTCGGCGGTCGTCGGCAGCGGACGGTACGGCGTGTTGGTGTGGCAGGGTTCCGCGGGCGACGCCCCGACCGAACTGCACGTGCCGGCGGACATGAACGCCGTGGCCGTGTCGGACCTCGCTACGTCCCGCAGCGGCGACCGCCTGCTGCTGCCGGCCACGCCCGGCCTGCACTACCTGCTCGTGACCGAGGGGTCACCAACGGCTGATCAGCTGGCCGCCGCCCGCGCCGAACTCGCGCGGTGGGCGCCGTCAGCAGCGGCCGGGAACGCCTAGAATCGCCGGATGGCCCCGGAGGCAACGCCGCTGGATCGCAAGCTCGGCATCAAACCGGGCCACCAGGTGACGCTGCGGCACGCCCCGCCCGGTTGGACTCCACGGGAATGGGCGCTGCCGGACGTGGAAATGGTCGAGGACGACATCGCCGGGGCAGATGTCGTCCTCGCCTTCTACCGCCACCACGCGGACCTGAACGACGACGCCACCGCCCTGGCCTCGGGCCTGGCGGTGGCGTCGTCGCTGTGGGTCTGCTGGCCCCGCCGCGCCGGCGGGCATCGCAGCGACATCACCGACAACCTGCTGCGCGAACTGCTGTTGCCCACCGGGCTGGTCGACGTCAAGGTGGCCGCGCTGTCGCAGGATTGGTCGGGCCTGAAGTTCGTGTGGCGCAAGGAACTTCGGGCCCTCAGGAAGTGACCTCGTGGTCGTGGTGGCGACCGATCACGGTGGTGTCCTGCTCCCGCTGGGTGATCTCCTGCTGCGTGCTCAGCTGCTCCGCGAGCCGGTCGCGCTCGCGGGCGGCGTCGGTCGCCTCGCGCCGGGCCGCCCGGTAGTCGGCCCGCGCGGCGCGACGGCGGCGGCCGGCCACGGCCACCATCCACAAGCCCAGGCAGAACACCAGGGCGAGCACGATGCCGCCGAGGAAGATCTGCATATCGTTGGCGTTCGTCACGTGCTGTCCGAACGCGGTGATCTCGTGTCCCGAACCGGCGCCGTTGAACGCCACCGCGGCCACCGCCACGGCGACCGACAGCACGATCAACACGAGTCCGACGATCATGGCCGTTCACCTCCACTGGGGGCCGTCCGGCCCGTGGACACCGGTTACCCGATCGGCGCCGAGTCAAACGCGTCGGCCGAACGGAGCCGCCGCGTTTGCGCAGTCGCAGCATCGCCGGGAGCGTTTACCGATAGCCCGTACGCAGCAAAGGCAAGGAAAGGCGTTTCCGACACGTAAAGCAAGCGAGGTCAATTCATCCCACCATCGGACAACGGGCCGTTTTCATGTTCCACCGTTCAGTGGGTGTCCCGTTGTTACAACTGCGCTACGGTGAGCCACGCGTGCGATCCTGTCGTGAAAAGTATTGGGAAGGAAACCCATGCTTACTACGATGGCGGCTACCGGTCTGGCATTATCGACGATCTTTGCCCCGGTTTCCGCTCCCGATTCCGCTCCGCCTTCGACGCCGGTCACCGTCAGCGTGGTCACGGTCAACGGATCCGGGTGCCCAGCCGGGACCACCGCCGTGGCCGTCGCCTCGGACAACACCGCGTTCACCGTCACCTACAGCCAATACCTGGCCCAGGCCGGCCCGCAGTCGGCGCCGACCGACATCCGCAAGAACTGCCAGCTGTCCCTGCGCGTCCATGTCCCGCAGGGGTTCACCTACGCGATCGCCGAGGCCGATTACCGCGGCTTCGCCGATCTTCACGCCGGGGCCACCGGCATGGAACAGGCCAACTATTACTTCCAGGGCACGTCGCCGACGGCGCGCGTCGCCCACCGGTTCTCGGGTCCGTTCTTCAACGACTGGGAGACGGTCGACAGGACCGATGTCGGGGCATTGGTCTTCGCACCCTGTGGCGTCGACCGGAACCTCAATGTCAACACCGAGCTGCGCGTCGGCGCCGGCACCTCGGACCCGTCGACCACCAGTTTCATGACGATGGACTCCACCGACGGAAGCGTTAACACCATTTATCATTTCGCCTGGAAGGAATGTTGATCTTTTCGGCCCCGGTCGGTGGCGTCCGCCCGGCGCCACCGACCCGCTGACACCACCCGGCCTCAGGGGCGCCCACCGCACGCGGCGCCGCAGGCACGCCGAGTCCCGGTTCCAGCCGCCGAACCGGGCGCTCGGACGCCGTCACGCCGGCGCCAGCCCGAACCAGCGGGCCAGCGCCGCCGCCAGCGGGCCCGGCTCGACCCGGCCGTCCGCGGTGGCCAGCCAGGCGATGTGGCCGTCCGGCCGGATCAGCATCGCCCCGACCGGGACCTCGTCCAGCGGCTCGGCCCGCAGCACGTCGATCCGATCCAATGGCGGATGGTCCAGCCCGCCGAAGTCGAGCAGCACGCCGCGGCCGCCGCGGAGCAGGGCGGCCACGCTGGTCGGACGACCGTCGATCGAGACCGGAATGTCCGGCGCCATCCGCCCCAACCATGGATGCCCGGCGAATTCGCCCATCTCGTAACGCGTTTCCACACCGGTGGTCAGTTCGGCCAGATATCGACCGACGCCGTCGAGCTCGCTCAGCTCGCCGAACAGGTCGCGCAAGGGGCCGGCGTCGTCGCCGGCGAGCAACGCCTGGGCCTGCGTGTGCAGCAGGACGCGCGCACCGGCCGCATGCCGCTCTTCGTGGTACGAGTCGAGCAGTTCCGGCGACGCCCAGCCGTGCACCGCGGCGGCCAGCTTCCAGCCCAGGTTCATCGCGTCGGCGATGGCGATGTTGACGCCCTGGGCGCCGGCCGGCGGGTGGATGTGCGCGGCGTCGCCGGCCAGCAGCACCCGGCCGCTGCGGTAGCTCGCGGCCTGTCGCGCGGCATTGCCGAACCTGGTGAGCCAGCGCGGGTTGGTCAGCTCGACGTGCCGGCCGAGTGCTTCGTCCACAGTGGAATTGAGCAGGGCCAGCGTGATCGGTTCGGCGCGGTCGAACACGGGATCGGCCACCACGACCCGGAGGTATCCCGGCCGAGGGATCACGAACACGCCCTGGTGATTGCCCGGGGTGAGATCGGTTTCGACGTCGCCGAGCATGACGTAACGGGTGCTCGGCGTGCCCGGGAAGTCGATGCCGGCGAGCTTGCGCACGGCGCTGCGGCCGCCGTCGCAGCCGACCAGGTACTGCGCGCGGATCTCGCCGTTGACGGTGACACCGTTACCATCCTGGACGAAGCTGTCGACGGCCCGGCCGCGCCGGATCTCCACCCCGAGCTCGGCGGCGCGGTCCTCCAGGATCTCCTCGACCCGGGTCTGGGCGATGCCGAGCGTGTACGGGTGGTCCCAGCCCAGGCTGCCGATGTCCAGCGGGCCGGGCAGGCCGCCGAAGAAGGTCACCGGGACCTTGAGGCCCTCGGCGATGAAGCGGTCGGCGATGCCGCGCCGGTCGAACGCGTCCAGGCTGCGGGCGTTCAGGTTGAAGCCACGGCAGAAGGTCGGCCGGCGCGCCTCGCGTTCGAGCAGGACCGTGCGCACGCCCGCGGTCGCCAGCTCGCCGGCCAGCGTCAGCCCGGCCGGGCCGGCGCCGGCGATCACCACGTCGGTGTCCATCAGTACTCCCCCGGTTTCGGCCACGTGATCGTGCCGGCGGTCATCTCGGCCGCGGTGTGCCGCAGCCAGTGCACTTCCGCGTGGCGCATCGCCTGCGCGTACTCGACCTCGATCATGAACAGCCGCGGCACGGTGATCGTGGCCAGCAGCTGTTCGGTCTGCTCGATCGTCTCGGCCAGCCGGTCGGCCCGCTCGGTCAGCGCGGCGACCGCGCCGTCGGGGCCGAGCACGCCGACGTAGCTGACCGCGGCGATGAACTTGGGAAACTCGTTGACCGGCACCCGGATCAGCTCGTCGATCCACTTCTGGAACTCGGCCAGCCCCAGCTCGGTGTGCTCGTAGACGGTGCGTTCCGGCCGGTTGCCGTCCCGGACGGTCTCCACCGCGCGGATCCACTTGTCCCGCTCCAGGCCCTCGACCACGTCGTACAGCGAGCCCGTGGTGACCTTGAAGCTGGTCCCCTTGTTGCGTTCCCGCAGTCGCTGCGCCATCTCGTACGGGTGGGACGGCTGCTCCATGAGCAGGCCCAGCACCGCCAGCGCCAGCGTGTTGCGGCTTCTCCTGGCCACATTCACTCCTCGGATCCGACTACTCGAATCCGACTATAGGACAGCTGTCAACTCAGAGCACGGTCAGCCCGGTCACCCGCCAGGTCTCGCCCGAGCGGTGTGCGACCACTCTGAGCTGGGCCGATGTGGATGTATTGCCGTTGTCTCCGGTTCGTACGGCCTGCTGGTCCACGAACACCAGCAGCGTCGCGTCGGCCCCGGTCAGCTCCCGGACCGCGATCGCCCGGACGGTGCTGACCAGCACCAGCTTCTGCGCGGCGGCTTGGGTTCGCACCTGCCCGAACAGCTGCTCGTACTGGCGCATCGCGTCGCCGACCAGGACGTTGCGAGCCGCCTTTTCGGTGCGGGCGGTATCCGTGTAGTCGTACGTGAACGAATTCTCGATTGCCGTCCGGACCTGCGTTTTCACCTGGCTGGTGGCGGCGGTGTCGACCAGTGCGGTATTGGCCGCCGGTGGTTGCCGGTCGACCAGGAACCAGACCGTCGCGGCCAAGGCCAGCACGATGACGGCGATCGACACTCTCATTCGATCACCTGCACGGTGCCGGTCTTCCAGCCGTCCTCGGTGCGTGACAGCACCGCGTCGACGCGGTTCTTCCGTACCGACGGCTGACCGTCGGCCTGGCTGATCGTCACCTCTATGGCCACCAGCACGGTCGCTGTGCCGGCGCGAGTGTCCACTGTGTCCACCGCCGCGTCGACAATCTTGGCCGTGGACACGGTCTTCTGCGCCTTGGTCGCGTTCACGTCGCTGTCGTGCTGATTGGTCAGCTGGGTCAGCAGATTTCCGGTCGTGACCCGCTGCCACTGCGTGAGGTCGTCCTCGGCCTTGCGGTAGTCGACGGTGTTCAGGGTCCTGACCTGGTCCGAGGCCGTGGTCAGCACCAGATCGCGGGTCTGGCCGTAGGTCACGTCGTCGGAATGCGCGGACTGCCACCAGTTCCAGCCGGACCAGCCGGCGCCCAGCACCGCGAGCAGCGCGATCACCGCCAGGACGCGGCTCATCCCGGCAATCCCAACAGTTGGGCCATGTTCGTCGGCGACGGCGTCGTTTTGGTGGTGCCGAGAGCGCCCGGCAGCCGGGTCGTGTTGCCTCTCGGCACGTTCTGCGAGCCCCGGACGTCGATCGGGCTGTTCGGCGGCTCCGCGCAGTAGGCCTGGGCATTGGCCGCCTTGGGCGCGGTGCTGTTGGCCGGTCGCTCCTGGGTCGTCTCGTAGCCCTTGGTGCAGGGGAACGGATTGAAGAAGTTCAGCACCAGCCCCAGGTGTCCGGTGCCGTCCGGCGACAGTCCCGGCGTGAACGCCGTGATCACGGGGTACGCCACCAACAGCTCTTCGATGCCGGCCGTCCGGCTCGACGTGATTGCCGTGGTGGTGTAGAGATTCGCCAGCACCACGCTGAGATTCCGGCCCGATGTGCGGAGAAGGTCGTCCACCGGTTGCGCCGCCGCCGGCGCGGCGGAGATCAGCGCCCGGATGTCCCCGTCCGATCCCTTGAGCTGCGCCGCCACCTGGTTCAGCGACTGCGCGAACGACGTGATCTCGTTGGCATCGCGGTTCTGCGTGCCCAGCACGGTCTTGCCGTCACTCAGCAACGACTTCGTCTGAGGTAGGTTCTTCGCCGCCTCCTCGGTCAAGCTGTGGCTGGCGTCCAGCAGCTTCTGCAGATCCGGCCCGGTGCCGGTGAAGGCCTTGTCCAGCTCGTCCACCACGACTTTGAGCTTGTCCGCCGGCACGCTGCGCACCAGTGCGTCCAGATTGGACAGGACCTGGTCCGGACTCGGCGGCAGCGCCGTCCGATCCTGCGGTATGACCGATCCCTCGGCCAGGTACGGCCCCTTGTCGTCCGCCGGCTCCAGATCGACGTACTGCTCCCCCACCGCCGACCGGTTCGCCACCACAGCCTTGGCGCTGGTCGGAATACGCGGCGCCGAGGCGTCGATCGTCAGCACCGCCCGCACACCGTCGCTGGACAGCTTGAGCTGGTTCACCCGGCCCACTGTCACGCCCCGGTAGGACACCTCGGCGTTGGGGAACACCCCGCCGGAATCGCTCAGCTGCACCGAGATCTGGTAGCCGGGGGTTTCCAGGAACCGGTAGAGGCCGACGATGCCGACCAGGGCAACGACCAGGAAGATCACGAGTTGGACGCGGAGTCTCATCCGCCACCGCCGAGGATCGGCGACTGGGGCCCGAGCAGCGCGCTCAGGTCCAGGTCGAACCGGATGTCGGAGTTGAAGTAGTCGCCCTTCACGTCGTTGGCGGCGTAGTCGCTGAACGGGTACGTCGCCAGGTATTCCATGGCGGTCGGCAGCTTCGAGCCGGTCTCGGCCAGCTTCTGCAGCACGGGCTGCAACTTCTGGAGGTCGCCGACCAGGTCGTCGCGGCTGCGGTTGATGGTGTCGACGGCCACCGACGACAGGTGGTCCAGCGCGTTGAGCATGCCGGTCAGCTCGTCGCGTTGCTCGGTGACGACCTTGAGCCCGGGGCCGAGGCCGTCAAGGGCGGTGGCGATGGTGTCGCGCTGGCCGGCCAGGGTCGTGGTGAGTCGGTTCATCGCGTCGATGGCCTTGACTATGTTGTCCTTCTGACCGTCCAGATCCCGGACCAGATTGTCCACCTGGGACAGAAAGGACCGGATCTGGGGCTCGTTGCCGGTCATCGCGGAGTTCAGCTCCCGCACGATGTTCTGCACCTGGCCGATGTCGCCGCCGTTGAGCAGCAACGACAACGCGCCCAACACCTCCTCGATCTCCGGGCTGCGGCCGGTGCGGTCCTTGGTGATCACGGAGCCGTCCCGCAGGGAGCCGGTGGCCTGCGCGGGCGCGGTGAGCTCGACGTACTTCTCGCCCAGCAGGCTGGACTGGCCGACCCGGGCCCCGGAATTGGCCGGCAGCCGAACGGATCCGTTGACGAGCACGAAGACCAGCGCGGTCTTGTTGTCGGGGGCCAGGTCGATGCGATCCACCCGGCCCACCGGCACGTCGTCGACCTTCACGCTCGACTGCGGCACCAGATCCAGCACATCCGCGAACTGCACGGTCACGTGATAGGGGTGATCGCCGAGATCGGCGCCGCCGGGCAAGGGCGTGTCGTAGAGGCTGCAACCGGTCAGCAGCACGACCGGGAGGAGAGCGAGCAGGCGTTTCACTTGCTGCCTCCCAACAGCGGCAACGGCAGCGGCGGCAACTTGCCCTGCTGCAACGCGGCTAGGGCCTCGGCGGCCGACGGCAAGTGCAGAGCGCCGTCCAGCAGCGGCGCGATCTGGGTGCAGAGGTCGGCCAGCGTCGAGGGGATCTGCGTCGGGGTGCTGCGCTGAAGCAGCTGGCAGACCATCATCACGGGCGGATAGGTGAGCTCGTTGATGTTGCCCCGCACGGCGATGGAGCCGGACTTGGCGTCGTAGGCGTTGACGAAGTTGGTGGCGGCGGTCGGCGCGACGTCGAGCACCTCGGCCAGGGCGGCGCGCTGGTCGACCAGCGTCTTGGTGATCGCGGCCAGGTTGTCGACGTTGGTCTGGACGAGGCCCTTGTTGTCGGTGACGAAGCCCTGCACCTTGGTCAGCGCGGACGCCAGCGAGGACACCGCGGCGGCCAGCTGCTGGCGGTTGTCGGCGAGGAAGCCGGTGGTGTCGGCCAGGCGCCCGGTGAGGTCGTGGACCTGCTGGTCGCTGGACGCCAGCGTGGAGGTGATCTTGCTGAGGTTGTCGACGGTGCCGAAGAGATCGCCCTTGGAGTGGTCCAGCGTGCTGGCGGCCGACGACAGCTGCTTGAGCGTGTTGTTGAGGGAATCCCCTGTGCCGGATAGGTTCGCGGCGGCGGAGTCGACCAGGTTGGACAGGGCGCCGTTCTTGTTCGCGCCGGACGGGCCGAGGGCCTGGCTGAGCTGGTCGACGCTGGTGAACAGCTGATCGAGCTCGACCGGGCTGGCGGTGCGGTCGCGGGACAGCGTGGCATGAGCCGGCAGTTCGGGGCCGCCGTCGTAGGCTGGGGTGAGCTGCACGTAGCGGTCGCTGACCAGGCTCGGCGCGATGACCACGGCATGCACGTCGGCCGGGATCGACACGCCACTGTCCACAGTGAACTGGACCCGGACCTGGCCGCCCTCGGGCGTCACGGAGTCGATGCTGCCGACCTTGACGCCGAGCACCCGCACGGCCGAGCCGGCGTAGAGGCCGATCGTCTTGTCGAAGTAGGCGGTGACGATCGTGCCGGAAGTCGGGGCCAGCCAGATGAAGGCGCTGGCCAGCACCAGTGCGGCCACGCAGGCGATGGCCAGTAGGCGCCTCATTTCGACCCCAGGCTCGGATCGGCCAGCGGCGTCGAGCAGCCGCCGGGATTGAACTCGAGGCCGGCGGTGGTCTGCGCCGGCGGCAGCAGGCCGCAGATGTAGCCGTCGAACCAGCGGCCGCTGCCGATGGTGTTGTTGAAGACCCGGACGAACGGGGCCAGTGAGGCCAGCGCCTGGCTGAGGTTGTCCTGGTTGCGGGCCAGCACGGCGGTGACCTCGTCCAGCTGGTCCAGCGCCGGCTTCAGCTGATTCTGGTTGTCGGTGACCAGGCCGCTCAGCTGCTTGGCCAGGTCCTGGGTGCCGGTCAGCAACCGGGCGATGGCCTGTTTGCGTTGCTGCACCACACCGAGCAGCAGGTTGCCGTCGCTGAGCAGCTTGCTGATCTCGCTGTCCCGGGACGCCACGGTCGAGCTTAGTTGGTTGGTCCCCGCCAACATTCCGGCGATTTGACCGTCACGGGAGGCGATGGTCGTGGACAGTGACGACAGGCCGGCGGCCGCCTGCTTCAACGGCTCCGGCGTGTCCTTCAAGGCGTCCGAGATCACCTGAAAGCTGGCGGCGAGCTGGGTCGGATCGATCTGGCCGACCGTGCTGCCGAGCTGGTCGATCGCGTCCGTGACGTCGAACGGCGACAGCGTGCGGGACTTGGGAATGGTCTGCCGCGGATCCTGGGCCTGGGCGCCATCCGGTTGCAGGGCCAGGTACTTGTCGCCGAGCACGGTCCGGATCTGGATCGACGCGCTGGTCCGGTCGCCGACGAACACGTCGCTGACCCGGAACTCGACCAGCACCTTGTTGCCGGCCAACGAGACCCGCCGCACCTGGCCGACCTTCACGCCGGCCACGCTGACCTCGTTGCCGGCGACCAGTCCCGCCGACTCGCTGAAGTAGGCCGAGTACGTCGTGCCGCCGCCGATGATCGGCAGGTCGTCGGCGTTGAACGCGGCCAGCACGCCCAGCACCAGCACGACCACGGTGACCAGTCCGACCAGTGCTTCCCGCCTCATTGCCCACACCTCGCCGGCATCTGGGAGACCGGGAACGGCACGATCGGCACCGACACGCCGAGCGAGCCGATGCTGACCGTGCCGGACAGCCGGCACAGGTAGTAGTTGAACCAGCCGCCGTAGCTGGCGGTCCGGGTGAACGCCTGGAGGTCGCCGGGCAGCTTCTTGAGGAACGCGTCCAGCGTCGGATCGGCGTGATTGAGCAAAGTGGACACTTGGCCCAGGCCGTCGATGTCCCCCTTCAACGACGGCCGGGCCCGGTCCAACAGGCCCGCAGTCGCGGCGGTCAGCCCGTCCAGCGCGGTGATCGCGTCGGCGATCGGCTGCCGGTCCTCGGCCAGGCCGCTGACCAGCTGCTGCACGGTGGCGATCAGGCTCGACAGCTCGTTGCCGCGGCCGTTGATCGTGGCCAGCACGGCGGTCAGGTTGTCGATCACCTGGCCGATCACCTTGTCCCGCCCGGCGATGGCCGAGGTGATGGACGCGGTGTGCGCGAGCAGGTCGCTGACCGTGCCGCCTTCTCCTTGCAGCACCTGGATGATCTCGTACGACAGCTGGTTGACCTCCGTCGGCGACAGGGCCTGGAAGAGCGGCTTGAACCCGTTGAACAGCGCGGTCAGGTTCAGCGCCGGCTGGGTCCGGCCGAGCGGGATGGTGGCGCCGGGCGTCAGGATCGCGTTGGGGTCGCCGACGTCGGTGCCGAGCGAGATGTAGCGCTGCCCCACCAGGTTCCGGTACTTGATGGTGGCGGTCGTCGCGCCCGGCAGCTTGCGCTCGGCCGCCAGTTCGAAGGTCACGTCGGCGTTCTTGTTGTCCACCAGCGCGATGTCGTCGACCTGTCCTATTCGGACACCGGCAACGCGAACGTCGTCACCCTTGTTCAGGCCGCTCACGTCGGTGAAGATCGCGTGGTAGCTGGCCGTGTTGCCCAGGCTGGCGTTGACGATCGTGGCCGCGAGCATGCCGGTGAGCAGCACGGTGACCACCGTGAAGATGGTGATCTTCACGCCGGCGCCGAGGGTGGACCTCACTTCAGCGTCACCTCCGAGCCGCGCAGCAGCGGGCCGACCAGCAGCGCGCTCCAGCCAGGCGCGTCCTTGGGCATCACGCCCAGTTGAGGCGCCTCGAGGAGATTGAGCAGCTGCTGCTCGGCCGGGGAACCGGCCGCCTGCACAGTGGTGCCGGCGCCCGGGTGGGTGGAGCCGTCCTGGATGGGCCCACCGGGCGGGTACTGCGGAAAGAGGTTGCCGGGACCGGCCTTCTGATAACACTGCGGACCACGGGTGTCGAGATACTTCGGGGTGTCCACGCCCGGCTGGTACGCGCCGCGGCTGGCCGTGATCGACAGCGTGAACTTGCCCATCTCGGGGTGGTCCGTGCCCTTGCCGAAGGTGAAGTCGGCATTGGCCACCTGATCGGCCAGCTGCCCCAGCACACACGGGTACTCGGGCGCGTACTTGGCCAGCACGGCCAGCGTCGACCCGGCCGACGCGGCGAGTCCGATCACGTTGGCCTGATTGACCCGCAGGAAGCTGTTCAGGTCGACCGCCGTGGTGGTGACCACGGAATACAACGTGTCGAGCTGGGTCCGCTGGTCGACCAGGGTGCGGCTGGTCGTCGTCAGATCGGCCAAGGCGGTGAGGAAATCCGGCGCCGCCGTCGAATACGTGTCGGCGACCTGCGACAGCGCGGCCAGATCGGCGTTGAGGTCGGGCAGCGACGGCGCTAGCTGCCGGAGGTACGAGTCGGCCTGGGTCAGGACCTCGCCGAGCTGCTTGCCCCGGCCGTCCAGGGCTTGTGACAGCGCGGTCAGCGTGCCGGCCAGCTTCTGCGGCTGCACGGCCTGCAACACCGGCATCAGGTCGTCCAGCACCTTGCTGATCTCGATCGCCGAGCTGCTCCGGTCCTGCCCGATCACCGCCCCGGCGGCGATCGGCGCGGCCGGCGCGGCCGGGATCTGCAGCGCCACATAGCGTTCGCCGAACAGGGTCTTGGGCAGCAGCCGCGCCGTCACGTTGGCCGGCACCTGGTCGACCAGACCCGGTTGCAGGGCAAGGTCGAGCGACGCGACGCCGCCGTCGGTGCCGACCGACCGCACCTCCCCCACCACCACGCCGCGCACCTTCACGTCCGCGCCGGGAGTGAGCTGGTTGCCGACCGAGTCGGTCTTCAGGGTCACGTGCACGGCCGGCTCGAACGCCTTCTCGTAGACCGCCACCGTGAAGGTCAGGAAGGCCACGATGACCACGAGGAAGGCCGCGCCCAGCACGTGATACCGGTTCATCCGGCTATCCGCACCGTGGTCGACGATCCCCAGATCGCCAGGCTGAGGAAGAAGTCCAGGACGGTCTGCGACACCAGCGCCGCCCGCACCGCGCGGCCGACGGCGACGCCGACCCCGGCCGGCCCGCCGGTCGCGGTGTAGCCGTAGTAGCAGTGCACGAGGATCACCACGACGCTGAACACCATGACCTTGCCGAACGACCACAGCACGTCTTCGGGTGGCAGGAAGAGCGCGAAGTAGTGGTCGTAGGTGCCGGCGGACTGCCCGTAGAACAGCACGGTGATCTCGCGGGAGGCCAGATAGGAGCACAGCAGGCCAATGACGTACAACGGGATGACCGCGGTGACACCGGCCAGGACACGGGTGGTGACCAGGTACGGCAGGCTGGGCACGCCCATCACCTCGAGCGCGTCGACCTCCTCGGAGATCCGCATCGCGCCCAGCTGGGCGGTGAAGCCGCAGCCGACCGTCGCCGACAGCGCGAGACCGGCGGACAGCGGGGCGACCTCGCGGGTGTCGAAGTAGGCCGAGATGAAACCGGTCAGCGCCGAGGTGCCGAGCTGGTTCAGCGCGGAGTAGCCCTGCAGGCCCACGACCGTGCCGGTGAACAGGGTCATGCCGATCATCACGCCGAGCGTGCCGCCGATCACCGCCAGCGCCCCGCTGCCGAAGCTGACCTCGCCCAACAGCCGCAACACCTCGCGCGGGTAGCGGCGCAGAGTCCGTGGCGCCCAGGCGATGGCCTTGCCGTAGAAGGCCATCTGGCGACCGAGGTTCTCCAGCTGCACCGCGGGGGTCGTCATCACATGCCCTTCGGCGGGACCAGCTGGAGATAGATGCCGGTCAGCACCACGTTCACCAGGAACAGCAGCAGGAAGGTGATGACCACGGCCTGGTTCACGGCGTCGCCGACGCCCTTCGGGCCGGCCGACGGGTTGAGCCCGCGGTAGGCCGCGACCACGCCGGCGATGAAGCCGTAGATCACCGCCTTGAGCTCGCTGATCATCAGGTCCGGCAGCTGGGCCAGCGCGTTGAAGCTGGCCAGGTAGGCGCCGGGCGTGCCGCCCTGCATGATCACGTTGAAGAAGTAGCCACCCAGCACGCCGACCACGCTGACCAGGCCGTTGAGCAGGATGGAGACGAACATCGCGGCCAACACCCTGGGCACGATCAGCCGCTGCACCGGCGGCACGCCCAGCACCCGCATGGCGTCGATCTCCTCGCGGATGGTGCGTGCGCCGACGTCCGCGCACATCGCCGAGCCGCCCGCGCCGGCCACCAGCAGCGCCGTGATCAGCGGACTGGCCTGCTGGATGATCGCCAGCGCGCTGGCCGCGCCGGTGAAGGACTGCGCGCCGATCTGCTTGGTCAGCGAGCCGAGGTGCAGCGAGATGACCGCGCCGAACGGGATCGCCACCATCGCCGTGGGCAGGATGGTGACGCTGGCGAAGAACCAGGACTGGCGGATCAGCTCCCGCCACTGGAAGGGCCGCTGCGGCACCGCCCGCACGACGTCCCAGCCCAGCAGGGAGATCCGCCCGACCTGACGGAACGCGACGATCACGAGGGGGCCAGGGCGTGGGTGGCGGCGGCCCCGCCGTCGATGGAGAACTCCCCGCCGGTGCAGTAGGAGCTCTCGTCGCTGGCCAGGAACAGCACCAGGTTCGCGACCTCTTCCGGCCGGCCGGCGCGCCGGATGGCCAGCTTCTTCAACATGGGCGTCATGTCGACGTCGTGGCCGCCGAGGGCGTCCTTGACCATGTCGGTGGCGATCGCGCCGGGATGAATGGAGTTCACGCGGATGTCGTACCGGCCCAGCTCCACCGCGGCGACCTTCGTCATGCCACGGATGGCGAATTTGGACGCGGTGTAGGCCACCAGCAAGGGCATCGCGGCCAGACCCTCCACAGAGGACACGTTGACGATCGAGCCGCCGTGCTCCTTCATCAGCGGCACTGCCGTGCGCATGCCGAGAAAGGTGCCGACCTGGTTGATCCGGATCACTCGCTCGTAGTCGGCCAGCGTGGTCTGCGGCAGCGGCGAGAAGTGCAGCACGCCGGCGTTGTTGACCAGCACGTCCAGCCGTTCCAAGGAATTCGCCAGCTCGGCCCACTCCGCCTCCGAGCTGACGTCCAGGTGCCGGTAGTCGGCGGCGGCGCCGAGCTCGTCGGCCAGCGCCTTGCCGGCGTCGTCGTTGACGTCGGCGATGATCACGCGTGCGCCCTCGGCGACGAACCGCCGCGCGGCGGCCGCGCCCTGTCCCCGGGCCGCGCCGGTGATCAGCGTGATCTTGCCGTCGAGTCGCCCCGTCATGGCCGTCTCCTAACCGAGGGTCATAACTTCGGTGCAGGCAAAGGTTCGCGCCGGATCCCGGTCGGCGAAGTAGCCGCCGACCGCGGCCCAGTCGCCGTCGGACGCGTGCCAGGTCCGCTCGACCGACGGGGCGGCGATCAGCGCCACCATGCCGCCGTGCACGACAAAAAGCTGGCCGCTGATGTGGTCGGCGGCCGGCGATGCCAGATAGCCGACGAACGGCGCGACGTGGTGCGGGGAAAGGGGATCCTCGCCCTCCGGCGCGTCGCCGAAGACGCCCGCGGTCATGGCCGTGCGGGCGCGCGGGCAGATCGCGTTGGCCTTCACGCCGTAGCGGGCCATGCCCCGGGCCGTCGCGACCGTCAGCGCGACGATGCCGGCCTTCGCGGCGGCGTAGTTGGGCTGCCCCTCGGAGCCGAGCAGGAACGCCTCCGACGAGGTGTTGACCACGCGGCCGTAGACCGGCCGGCCCTCCTGTTTGGACTGCTGCCGCCAGTAGGCCGAGGCGTTGCGGGACAACAGGAAGTGGCCGCGCAGATGGACGCGGATCACCGTGTCCCATTCCTCGTCGGACATGTTGAACAGCATCCGGTCGCGCAGCACGCCCGCGTTGTTCACCACGATGTGCAGGCCGCCGAAGCCCTCCACGGCCGTCCGCACGAGCGCGTCCGCGGTGGACCGCTCGGCGACGTCACCGGGCACGATCTCGGCCTTGCCGCCCAGCTCTTCGATCTCGGCCAGCACACCGGACGCGTCGGCCACGTCGCCGAGCACCACCGACGCGCCGGCCGCGGCCAGTGTCAGCGCCTCGGCCCGGCCCAGTCCGGCGGCCGCGCCGGTGACGATCGCGACCTTGCCCGCCAAGTCCACTCGCCGCTCCTCGTCGCCGCCAGTGTTACCCAGGCCACACTAGAATCTGTTCTCGTTTCGGGCAAGACCGTTCAGCCGGTCACGCGCAGCGCGTTGCGCGGGCAGCCGGCCACCGCGACCGCCACCCGCCGCGCCAGGCCGTCGTCGGCCGGCGGCTGGGTGATCACCAGTTCCTCGCCATTGTCCAGCTCGAACACCTCCGGCACGGCCGCCACACACAGGCCGTTGGCCTCGCACATGTCCCGATCGACCTCGATCACCACGACCGCCTCCCGTCGCATCAGATGGGCGCGATTCACGGTAACACCGTGCTACGGTTACTAGAACACGTTCCACCTCGCCGAGCCGGGAGGCCGCGGATGCGGATCGCGTACACCCCCGAACAGGAGCGGCTGCGCGCCGAACTGCGGGCGTACTTCGCGGAGCTGATGACGCCGGACCGGCGGGAGGCGCTGTCCACCACCGGCGGGGAGTACGGCGACGGGCTGGCCTACAAGGAGGTCGTCGCGCAGCTGGGCCGGGACGGCTGGCTGGTGATCGGCTGGCCGGCCGAGCACGGCGGCCAGGACCGGTCCATGCTGGAGCAGCTGATCTTCCTCGACGAGGCGGCGGTGGCCGGCGTGCCGGTACCGTTCCTGACGTTGAACACCATCGGGCCGACGATCATGCGGTTCGGCACGCCCGAGCAGAAGGCCGAGTTCCTGCCCCGGATCGCCGCCGGGCAGGTGCACTTCGCCATCGGCTACTCCGAGCCCGGCGCCGGCACCGACCTCGCGTCGCTGCGGACCCGCGCGGTGCGCGACGGCGACGACTACGTAATCAACGGCCAGAAGATGTGGACCAGCCTGATCCAGTACGCCGACTACGTGTGGCTGGCCGCGCGCACCGATCCGCAAGCCCAGAAGCACAAGGGTTTGAGCATCCTGATCGTGCCCACCGACGCCGAGGGCTTCAGCTGGACGCCCGTGCACACGATGGCCGGGCCGACCACCAGCGCCACGTACTACCAGGACGTGCGGGTGCCGGCGACGGCGCTGGTCGGCGAGGAGCACCGGGGCTGGCCGCTGATCACCAACCAGCTCAACCACGAGCGGGTCGCGCTGACCTCGGCCGCGCCCGTGCTGACCGCGCTGCACGAAGTCACCGCGTGGGCGCAGCGGACCAAGCTGCCCGACGGCAACCGCGTGATCGACCAGGAATGGGTGCAGCTGCACCTGGCCCGCGTGCATGCCAAGGCCGAGTTCCTCAAGCTGATGAACTGGCGGATCGCCTGGGGCGTCCAGCAGTCGCCCAGCCCGGCCGACGCGTCCGCGACCAAGGTGTTCGGCACCGAGTTCGCCACCGAGGCGTACCGGCTGCTGATGGAGGTGCTCGGCACCAACGCCGTGGTGCGCCAGGGTTCCCCGGGGGCGCTGCTGCACGGGCGGATCGAGCGGATGCATCGGTCGTCACTGATCCTGACGTTCGGCGGCGGCACCAACGAGGTGCAGCGGGACATCATCGCCGCGGTGGGCCTCGGCCTGCCCGTCGGCCGGCGCTGAAAGGGGACCTCCGGTGGACTTCGAGTTGTCGGAAGCGCAGCGGGACCTCGCCGCCATGGTGCGTGACCATCCGCGGTGGACCGAACTGGCGGCGTCCGGCGTGTTGGCCGCTGCCATGCCGGAATCGGTCGGTGGCAACGGTTTCGGCTTGTTGGAGCAGTGCAGCGTGCTGATCGAACTCGGCCGTGCCGTGTCGTCGGCGCCGTACCTGCCGTCCATCGTGCAGGCCGCGTCGACGGTGGCCCGGTTCGGCACGGCCGAGCACGTCGACCGCTGGGTGCGGCCGGCGCTGACCGGGTCGACCGTGCTGTCGGTCGCCTTGTCCGAAGAGAACAACGACGATCCCCTCGCTCCGGTTACGCGGGCGTCGGAAGTGACCGATGGCTGGCGGCTCACCGGCGCCAAGTCCCTCGTGCCCCCGGCCGACCTTTTCCTGGTGCCCGCCAGCACTTCCGACGGCCTCCGCTTGTTCCTCGTCCGCGCCGACGAGGCTTCCGTGCTGCCGCAGTCGGTTGTCGACGGGGACGACAGCTGCCTGCTCGACCTGGCCGACGTGCACCTCGATGCCGACCGTGTTCTCCCCGGCGAGGCCGTTTCCTTTGCCCTGCACCGCGCCATCGTCGGGCATTGTGCCCTGCAACTCGGCGTCGTCGAACGGGCCTTGGAGATGACCACCGAGTACGCTCGCACCCGGCAGCAGTTCGACCGCCCCATCGGCAGCTTCCAGGCCGTCACCCAGCGGCTCGCCGACGCGTACATCCAGGTCGAGGCCATCCGGCTCACCCTGTGGCAGGCCGCTTGGCGGCTGTCCGAGGGGCTGCCCTGCGACACCGAGCTCGCCACCGCCAAGTTCTGGGCCGCCGAGGGCGGGCACTACGTCGCCCACACCGCCGTGCACGTCCATGGCGGCATGGGCATCGACCTCAGCCACGACCTGCACCGCTACTTCACCGCCGCCAAACGCAACGAGTTCGCGCTCGGCGGCGCTACCACCCAGTTGCGCCACATCGGCTCCGCCCTGGCCGCCACTCCCGCCTGACACTTGTCCACAGGCTCCGAGTTGTCCACATGTGGATCTTCGGCCCACCCCCACCGGACCCTCGGGCGGTAGAATGGACTCGGGGCGGCCTCCCCAGGGAGAGGCGGGGGCTGTTCTCTTCCGGGGAGCGGCGGCCGGATACCATCAGGCCCTGTGCCGCTGAGACTTCGGATGAACGTGCTGTCGCAGGTGGCGACGATCGTGCTCAGCTGGTTACTGCCGTTCGGCGTGTTCATCCTGGCCAGCCCGGTGATCGGGGACGGGCCGCGGATCCCACTGCTGGTGGTGACGCTGCTGGTGGCGATCACGTTGAGCGTGCGGGGCACGGAGTGCGGCGTGGACTGCACGGCCGACACGGTCAGGGTGCGCGGATGGTTGCGGACGGTGTCGATCCCGACAAGCGCGGTGACGGGCGTTGACCAGGACGGATGCGCGCTGGTCTGGCGGGACGGGGACGAGGAGCGCCGCACGAAGGTGTACGCGTTCGGCCGCTCGCGCCGGGGCATCGACCCGCACAGCCGCGAGTCGCTCGAGCGGCTGGCGGACTGGGTGGGCCGCCGCTAGCGCAGCTTGTCGAGCCGGGTGAGGGTCTCGTCGAACTCCCGGAGCAGGTCGGCCATGACGTCGGCGACGGGGCGGATCTCGTTCATGCGCCCGACGATCTGGCCGACGGGCATGGACACGACGGTGGGATCGCCGGAGCTGGTGATGCGCTGGTGGGCGTCGGCGACAAGCAGGTTCTGCAGCGGCATGGGCAGCGGCTCGGGGGCGTCGGGCCGGGCCCACGCCTCGGTCCACCGGGTCTTGAGCAGCCGAGCGGGTTTGCCGGTGTAGATGCGGGTCCGCACGGTGTCGCCGGAGCCGGCGGCGAGCAGGGCCTGCTGGGTGGCGGAGGCGGGCAGGCCGACGGAGTATTCGGCGGTGGTGAGCCAGCACGAGCCGAGCCAGCCGCCGGACGCGCCGAGGGCGAGGGCGGCGGCGAGCTGGCGGCCGCTGCCGATGCCGCCGGCGGCGAGCACGGGCACGTCGGCCCCGACGG
This sequence comes from Kutzneria sp., assembly GCA_036403095.1. Taxonomy (GTDB): domain Bacteria; phylum Actinomycetota; class Actinomycetes; order Mycobacteriales; family Pseudonocardiaceae; genus Kutzneria. Next base: position 22,381 of record DASWRQ010000279.1, read on the forward strand.
CGTCGACGATCTCGGGCACGAGCACCATGCTGGCGATCTCGCCGGTGTGCCCGCCGGCCTCATAGCCTTGGGCCACAACGATGTCCACGCCGTTGTCGACATGCCGGCGGGCGTGCTCGGCCTTGCCGGCCAACGCGGCGACGGGCACGTCATGGCGGTGCGCCTGCTCGATGACGTCGGCGGGCGGCGAGCCCAGGGCATTGGCGATCAAGCGGATCGGGTGCTGCAGGGCAACGTCCACATGGGACCGCGCGACGGAGTGCAGCCAGCCGAGCACGCCGTCGCCGTGGGAGTCCAGCGGCGGCACGCCGAGCTCGGTCAAGGTCCGCTCGACGAAATCCCGGTGCCCGGGCGGGATCAGCGCGTCGAGATCGACGGCGGTGCCCTCGGTCGGGATCTTCGCCGGCATCACGACGTCGACGCCGTACGGCCGGCCGTCGGTGTTCTCGTCCATCCAGGTCAGCGCGGCGTCCAGCTCGGCCGGGTCGTTGAACCGGACGCAGCCCAGCACGCCGAGCCCGCCGGCGCGGCTGATCGCCGCGGCGACGTGCTCGGACGGCGTGAAGCCGAAGATCGGGTGCTCGATGCCGAAGCGGTCACACAGTGTCGTGCGCACGGGAGCCTCCCAGTCCGGCGGTGGTCTGCACCTCGACCGACGGCGGGCGGCCGGCGACGAGGTCACGGGCCCACCGGTAGTCCGGCTTGCCGCTGGGCAGCCGGCTGATCTCGTCGACCAGCCAGATGCTGCGCGGCACCTTGTAGCCGGCGATCTGTTGCCGCGCATGGGCGGCGAGCTCGTCGAAGGAGAGCGTGCGCCCCGCCCGGGTCTGCACGACGGCGGCGACACGCTGGCCGAGCCGGTCGTCGGGGACGCCGAGCACGAGCACGTCGAAGACGTCGGGATGTGACTTGAGCACGCCCTCGACCTCCTCGGGGAACACCTTCTCCCCCGCGGTGTTGACGCACATGTTGCCGCGTCCCAACAGGGTCACGGTGCCGTCGTCCTCCAGGCGGGCGAAATCCCCCGGCACGGCATAGCGTTTGCCGTCCACCTCGGTGAACAGCGCCGCCGACCGCTCCTCGTCCTTGTAGTAGCCGATCGGGATGTGCCCGCCGCGGGCCAGTTTCCCGATCACGCCGGGCGGGGCCGGGCGGCCGTCGTCACCGAGCACGATGCTGGACGGGTCGGCCTTCACCCGCGGGCCGCCGGTCTGCGGCGCGCCGCTCTGCACGACGCCGATGCCGGTGAAGCCGGTCTCCGACGCGCCGATCGCGTCCGTGATCACCACATTGGGGAAGGCGGCGACGTACTCCTCCTTGACGGCCTTGGAGAACAGGGCCGCGCTGCTGGAGATCGCGGCCAGCGAGGACGCGTCGTAGGCGCCGTCCCGATAGGACTCGATCAGCGGCCGCGCCATGGCGTCGCCGACGATCATCATCACCTGGACCTTGTGCTGCTGCACCGCCTGCCAGATCTCGTCGGCGTCGAACTGCGGCAGCAGCACGACGGTGCTGCCGGTGAACAGCGCGCCGAACACGCCCCACTGGGCGGCGCCGTGGATCATCGGCGGCGCGCACAGCCGGACCAGCCCGTAGGCCTGGCCCTGCCGCGCCTGCTGCCACTCGTCCTCGACCGGCACGCCGGTGATGAAGTCGATGCCCCCGCCGAGCACACGCCAGACGTCCTCCTGACGCCACAGCACGCCCTTGGGATAGCCGGTGGTGCCGCCGGTGTAGAGGATGTAGATGTCGTCCGGGCTGCGTTCCGGGAAGTCCCGGGCCGGGCTCGCGCCGGCCAGCGCCGCCTCGTACTCGGTGGCGGAATAGGACACGTTCTCGTTAGAGCCGTCCTCGGTGTAGATCACGTGGCGCAGCCGTGGCACGGCCGGCAGCACCTCGGCCACCAACGGCGCGTAACGGCGCTCGTGCACCAGCGCGACGAGGTCGGAGTTGTCGAACACGTAGCGCAGCTCGGCGCTGGTGTACCGGTAGTTGACGTTGATGGCGACCGCCCGCAGCTTGTAGGCCGCGAGCATGCTTTCCACCATCTCAATGGAATTCCGCGAGTGCACGCCGACGTGGTCGCCGGGCCGCACACCGGCGGCCGCGAGATGGTTGGCCAGCCGGTTGGCTCGCTCGTCCAGTTCGGCGTAGGTCACCCGGCGTTGGCCGCAGATCACCGCGGCACGCTCGGGGACGAGATCGACTGCGTGCTCCACGAGGTCTGCGATGTTCAGGGCCACCCCTGCAAACTAGAACGTGTTACTGTTTTGGGCAATCCCCTGGGAGGCTTGATGACCGCGACGCAGGAGTCCGAGCACTGCCTGGTAGACCAACGAGGCGGAGTCCTCGTGGTGACGATGAACCGCCCGGAAGCCCGCAACGCCCTGTCCGGCCCGATGATGGCGATCATGCGCGAGGCCTGGGACCGGGTCGATGCCGACGACAGCGTCCGGGTCTGCGTGCTCACCGGCGCCGGCGGGGCCTTCTGCGCCGGGGCCGACCTCAAGGCCATGACCGCCAGCCACCCCGGCGACTCCTTCTCCGGCGGCGGCTGGGACCTGTCGGTCATCGAGCCCCTGCTCAAGGGCCGTCGGCTGACCAAGCCGCTGATCGCCGCCGTGGAGGGGCCGGCCATCGCCGGCGGCACGGAGATCTTGCAGGCCACCGATATCCGGGTCGCCGGCGAGAGCGCCCGGTTCGGCGTCTCCGAGGCCCGCTGGGGCCTGTTCCCGCTCGGCGGCTCGGCCGTCCGCCTGCCGCGGCAGATCCCGTACACCGTCGCCGCCGAGCTGCTGCTGACCGGCCGGCACATCACCGCCGCCGAAGCGTTGAGCATCGGCTTGATCGGTCACGTTGTCCCGGACGGACAGGCGTTGACCAAGGCGTTGGAGCTGGCCGACATGATCGCCGCCAACGGGCCGCTGGCCGTGCAGGCGATCCTGCGGACCATGCGCGAGACCGAGGCCATGCCCGAGAACGAGGCGTTCGCCATCGAGGCGAAGCACGGAATGCGGGTATTCCTCAGCGCGGACGCCAAGGAAGGCCCCGCCGCCTTCGCCGCCAAGCGCCAACCGAACTTCCAAGGCAAGTAACCCTCACAGTTGCAGTTAGATGGCGCGGTCCTGGCCGGCCCAGTAGGGGTCACGGAGGCGGCGCTTGTAGAGCTTGCCGTTGGGGTCGCGAGGGAGCTCGGCGGCGTAGTCGACGGTGCGGGGCAGCTTGAACTTGGCCAGCCTCGTGGCGGCGAAGGCCAGCAGCTCCTCGGTGAGCTCAGGGGAGCCCTCGACGCCGTCGACGGGCTGGACGACGGCCTTGATCTCCTCGCCCCAGTCGGGATGGGGAATGCCGAAGACGGCGACGTCGGCGACCTTGGGGTGGCAGGCGAGTTCGCCCTCGATCTCGGCCGGATAGATGTTGACGCCGCCAGAGATGATCATGTCGGCCTTGCGGTCGCACAGGAACAGGTAGCCGTCCTCGTCCAGATAGCCGACGTCGCCGAGGGTGAACAGGTCGCGGACCCGCCCGGCCTCGGTCTTGGCCCTGTCCTTGTGGTACTCGAAGGTCGACGCGCCCATCCGCATGTACACGGTGCCGACCTCGCCGGCCGGCAGCTCGGAGCCGTCGTCGCCGAGCACCTTGACCACCGAGCCGGGCCACGGCAGGCCGACGGAGCCGGGCTTGCGCAGCCAGTCGACGGAATTGATCACGGTGCCGCCGCCCTCGGTGGCGGCGTAGTACTCGGTGACGACCGGGCCCCACCAGTCGATCATGCGGCGCTTGACCTCGAGCGGGCACGGGGCCGCGCCGTGGATGGCGGCCCGCAACGAGGAGACGTCGAAGGAGGACCGAACATCCTCGGGCAGCGCCAGCAGACGACGGAACTGGGTCGGCACCATGTGGCTGTGAGTCACCCGGTGCTTCTCGATCAGCCGCAGCATCTCGGCGGCGTCCCACCGGTCCATCAGCACGGCCGTGTGTCCGAACTGGATGGACAGCGCGACGAAGTTCAGCACGGCGGTGTGGTAGAGCGGCGAGCCGCACAGGTGCACATGCCCGTCGAACGGCTTGAGGTCGAAGATGCCGAAGAACCAGATGCCGGCGGCCGGCACGTCGTCGGGATCGGCCCCGGTCAGCGCCCGCCGGACGCCCTTGGGCCGCCCGGTGGTGCCGGAGGTGTAGAGCATGGGCGCGCCGGCGGTGCGAATATCCGGCCGGCCAACGGGTTCCGCGGCGCCGAGGGTGGCCAGCGGTTGGAAGCCGTCGATCTCGCCGACCGAGAACCGCGCCGAAGCGGGCAGCGACTCCCCCGCGATCACGGCGGCCTCGGCGAAGCGGGAGGAGGCGACAAACGCCTTGGCGCCGGAGTCGGAGATCAGGTACGCGATCTCCGGCCCGACCAGATGCCAGTTCACGGGCACGATGTACAGCCCGGTCTGCATCGCGGCGAAGTACATCGCCATCAGGTCGGACCCGTTGGGCAGCAACACGACGACACTGTCGCCGGGTCGCAGGCCCATCGCCTGCAACCCCCGCCCGTACCGATCCGCCGCGGCCGCGAGCGAGCCGTAGCTCACCTCGCCGCCGTCAGGGTCGACCACCGCCGTCAACCCGGGTTCCGCAGCCGCGATGTGCCAAAGTCCAGGCGCCGTCATACGCCTCAATCTAGAACGTGTTCCACTTCGCCGACAAGGGCCGAGGACAGCTGCTCGACCTGTTCGACGCTGCCGCAGCCGACGAGCAGGGTGGTCACGCCGCCCCGCTCCAGCTCCGCCACCTGGGCCCGCACCTCGTCTACGTCGCCGATCAGCGCGATGTCCTCGACCAGGGCATCCGGCACCTCGGCGGCAGCCTCGTCCTTGCGTCCGGCCCGGAACAACTCGCCGATGGCCTCGACCTGCGAGGCGTAGCCCATCCGGGCGAACACCTCGGCGTGGAAGTTCATGCCGGCCGCGCCCATGCCGCCGATGTACAGCGCCAGCACGGGTTTCATCGCCCGGATGGCGCCGGCCCGATCGTCGGTGAGCACGATCTGGCAGCTCGCCACGATCTCGAAGTCCTCCCGCGACCGCCGCGCGCCCGGCCGAGCGAAGCCCTCGTCCAGCCACTCGTCGTACATCGCGGCCAGCCGCGGCGTGTAGTAGATCGCCAGCCACCCGTCGGCGATCTCCGCGGTCATGGCCACGTTCTTCGGTCCCTCGGCGCCCAGCATGATCGGCAGGTCCGGGCGCAGCGGATGGGCGATCGGCTTCAGCGGCTTGCCCAGGCCCAGCGCCCCGGGCCCCTGGTACGGCAACGGATAGTGCCGGCCGTTGTTGACGACCGGCGCCTCGCGGGCCAACACCTGCCGCACTATGGAGACATATTCCCTGGTCCGGGCCAGCGGTTGGCCGAAGGGCTGCCCGTACCAGCCCTCCACCACCTGCGGCCCGGACACGCCCAGTCCCAGGATGAACCGGCCGCCGCTGAGCCGGTCCAGGGTCAGCGCGTGCATGGCACACGCCGTCGGCGTGCGGGCCGACAGCTGGGCCACCGAGGTGCCCAGCCGCAGCCGTGACGTGCGGGAGCCCCACCAGGCCAGCGGGGTGAACGCGTCCGAGCCCCACGCCTCGGCCGCGAACACCGAGTCGAATCCGGTCCGCTCCGCCGCTGCGACCAGCTCGGCCGTGTTCGGGGCCGGCAGCGGAGTCCAGTAGCCGAGTTGCAGTCCAAGCCTCATGCCTTCATCTTGCCGCAAAAACGAGAACGTGTTTCACTTCGATGGTGACGATCAGCTCGGAACCGTTGAGCGCCCCGCTGAACGTGGGGTTCGACTACACCCGCTCGCTCGGGCCGGTGCTGGGCCGGTTCGCCACGGGACTGCGCGCGCACACCATCGCCGGCGTCCGCGGCTCCGACGGCCGGGTTCTGGTGCCGCCGACCGAGTACGACCCGGTGACCGCGGAGAAGCTCACCGAATTCGTCGCCGTGGGCACCGAAGGCGTGGTGCAGACGTGGTCCTGGATCCCGCAACCGCTTGCGGGCCAACCACTTCAGCACGCCTTCGCGTGGGCGCTGATCAAGCTGGACGGCGCCGACACGGGACTGTTGCACGCCGTCGACGCCGGCTCGCCGGACCGGATGAGCACCGGCATGCGGGTCCGCGTGCGCTGGGCCGCTGAGCCGATCGGCAGCATCCGTGACATCGAATGCTTCGAGCCGCTGGACGCCGAGACGACGGAACGCGAGCCCGGATCGGGCGATCCCGTCACGATGGTGACCACGCCGATCCATCTCACGTACCAGCACACGGCCTCGCCGGAGGAAAGCCGTTACCTGCGCGGCCTGGCCGAGGGCAAGCTGCTCGGCCAGCGCTGCCCGGCCTGCGACAAGGTCTACATCCCGCCGCGCGGCTCCTGCCCCACCGACGGCGTGCCGACCGAGGACGAGGTGGAACTGCCCGATCACGGCGTGGTGACCACGTTCTGCGTGGTGAACGTGCCGTTCCTGGGCCAGCGGCTCAAGCCGCCCTACGTCGCCGCCTACATCCTGTTGGCAGGCGCGGACATCGCGTTCCTGCACCTGGTGCTGGGCTGCGAGGCCAGCAAGGTCCGGATGGGCATGCGGGTGCGGGCGGCGTGGCGGCCGCGCGACCAGTGGGGCACCACGCTGGAGAACATCGACCACTTCGAGCCGACCGGCGAGCCGGACGCGCCCTATGAATCGTATGCACAGCATCTCTAGGAGGCCATCGTGAGCGAGGTGGCGGTCGTCGGCTTCGCGCAGGCGCCGAACGTGCGCCGCACACCCGGCACCACCAACGGCGTCGAGATGCTGGTGCCGGTGTTCCACCGGCTGCTCGCCGACACCGGTCTGTCCAAACAGGACATCGGGTTCTGGTGCTCCGGGTCGTCGGACTACCTTGCCGGGCGGGCGTTCTCGTTCATCGCGGCGGTGGACGCGATCGGCGCGTTCCCGCCGATCATGGAGTCTCACGTGGAGATGGACGCCGCGTGGGCGCTGTACGAGGCATGGGTGAAGATCCGCACCGGCGAGGTGGAGACCGCGCTGGTGTACGGCTTCGGCAAGTCGTCGGCCGGCGAGCTGCGGCGGGTCATGGCCATGCAGATGGATCCGTACCTGACAACGCCGCTGTGGCCGGACACCATTGGCCTGGCCGGGTTGCAGGCCCGGCTCGGCCTTGACGCGGGGCTGTGGAGCGAGTGGGACATGGCCGCGGTGGCGGCGGCCAGCCGCCGCGCGGCACTGTCCAATCCGGACGCCCAGCTGTCGGGCGAGACCACGGCCGACGAACTGCTCCAGCAGCCCTACATCGCCGATCCGTTGCGGGCACACGACTGTGCGCCGATCACCGACGGTGCGGCGGCGATCATCCTGGCCTCGGGCGACAAGGCCAGTGAGCTGAGCGAGCGACCGGCCTGGATCACCGGCTTCGAGCACCGCGTCGACACTCCCCTGATCGGCGCCCGCGACCTGACCACGTCGCCGTCGACCATCGCGGCCGCCAAGGCGGCCGGCGTGGACGGTGTCCAGGTGGCCGAGCTGCACGCACCCTTCACGCACCAGGACATCCTGCTGCGCCAGGCACTGGGGCTCGGCGAGGAGGTGCGGGTGAACCCGTCCGGCGGCGTGCTGGCCGGCAATCCGATGTTCGCCGCCGGCCTGATCCGCATCGGCGCCGCGGCCGCCGAGATCCGTGCCGGTCGGGCCGACAAGGCGATGGCCCACGCGACCAGTGGCCCGCTGCTGCAACAGAACCTCGTCTGTGTGCTGGAGGGACGCTGATGGTCGGGCAACTCGCGGCCGTGATCGGGACCGGCCAGACCCACCACACCGCCAAGCGGCTCGACGTGTCCATGGCCGGCCTCTGCCGGGAGGCGATCGACCGCGCGATGGCCGACGCCGGCACCGACTGGGCCGACATCGACGCGGTGGTCCTCGGCAAGGCCCCGGACCTGTTCGAGGGCGTCATGATGCCCGAGCTGTTCCTGGCCGACGCGCTCGGCGCGACCGGGAAACCGTTGCTGCGCGTGCACACCGCCGGCTCGGTCGGCGGCTCGACCGGCAACGTGGCGGCCAGCCTGGTGCAGGCGGGCGTGCACCGCCGGGTGTTGGCGGTGGCGTTCGAGAAGCAGTCCGAGTCCAACGCCATGTGGGCGCTGTCGGTCATGCCGCCGTTCCACATGCCGGTCGGCGCGGGCGCGGGCGGCTACTTCGCGCCGCACGTCCGGTCCTACATCCGGCGTTCCGGCGCCCCCGACCACATCGGCGCGATCGTCGCGGCCAAGGACCGCCGCAACGGCGCCCTCAATCCGTACGCACACCTGAAGCAACCGGACATCACGGTGGAGTCGGTGCAGGCGTCGCCGATGCTGTGGGACCCGATCCGTTACGACGAGACGTGTCCGTCCTCGGACGGCGCGGCCGCGGTGGTGATCGCCGACGAGCAGACGGCCAAGGGCCGCCCCGCGGCGTGGATCCACGCCACGGCGATGCGCACCGAGCCGACCACGTTCGCCGGGCGGGACCAGGTCAGCCCGCAGGCCGGCAAGGACGCCGCGGCGGCGCTGTGGAAGCAGGCCGGCATCTCCGATCCGGTGTCCGAAGTGGACGTCGCCGAGATCTACGTGCCGTTCTCCTGGTTCGAGCCGATGTGGCTGGAGAACCTCGGTTTCACCGAGGAGGGCCAGGGCTGGAAGTTCACCGAGGCCGGCGAGACCGCGATCGGCGGCCGGCTGCCGGTGAACCCGTCGGGCGGCGTGCTGTCGTCCAATCCCATCGGGGCGTCCGGGCTGCTGCGCTACGCCGAGGCGGCGATGCAGGTGCTCGGCCGGGCCGGCGAGCACCAGGTTGACGGCGCTCGCGTCGCGCTGGGCCACGCCTACGGCGGCGGCTCGCAGTACTTCTCGCTCTGGGTGGTCGGATCGGAAAGGCCGGGTGCGCGGTGAAGTTCACGCTGGCGATCGCCATGAGCCCGCTGGACCAGCTGGTCGAGCTGGCCAAGACGGCCGAGGAGTGCGGCTTCGCGTCCATCGCGCTGCCGGATTCCCTGTTCTGGTCGGAAAAGGTGTCGGCCGACTATCCCTACACCCCGGACGGCAGCCGGTTCTGGAACGCCGAGACGCCGTGGGCCGATCCGCTGATCGCCGCGGCCGCGATGGGCGCCGGCACCAGCACGATCCGGTTCTACACACAGGTGCTCAAGCTCGGTTCGCGCAATCCCGTGCTGCTGGCCCGGCAGGTCGGCTCGGTCGCCGCCCTGACCGACGACCGGTTCGGGCTGGGCGTCGGCCTCGGCTGGTCGCCGGAGGAATTCGCCTGGTGCGGCACGGAATACGCGCGCCGCGGGCCGCGCAGCGACGAGGCCATCGAGGTGCTGAAGCTGATCCTCGGCGGCGGTATGGTCGAGTATCACGGCAAGTTCTACGACTTCGACCGGCTGCAGATGAGCCCCGCGCCCAAACGGCCCGTGCCGTTCTACGTCGGCGGCCACACCGAGGCCGGGCTGCGCCGGGCCGCGCGCATCGGCGACGGCTGGACGTCAGCGATGATCAAGTTCGGCGACCTGCAACAGATCGTGGGCCGGCTGGGCGAGCTGCGTGCGGAGTACGGGCGGGCCGACGAGCCGTTCGAGATCCAGGCCGTGTCCATCGACAAGTTCGGCGTCGACGGCTACCAGGACCTGGCCGGGGCCGGCGTCACCGACGCCATCGTGATGCCGTGGCTGCTCTACGGCGTGGGCTTCGACGGCGAGCTGGCGGCCAAGCAGGACGCGCTGCGGCGGTTCCAGCACGAGGTGATCGAGAAGGTGACGGCATGATCGACTGGCGCGCGTCCAAGGCGGAACACCCGGCGCGCCAGGCGTCGTGGCGGTCCATGGAGGCCGTGGTGGCCGGCGAGAAGGAGAAGTGGATCTCGCTGTTCGCGCGGGACGGCAGCGTGGAGGACCCGGTCGGCCCGTCCCCGTTCGACCCCGAGGGCCTCGGCCATCACGGGCACGAGGCCATCGCGGCCTTCTGGGACAAGGCGATCGCGCTGGCCGAGGGCTTCGACTTCACCATGACCGACTCGTACGCCAACGGCCTCGAGTGCGCCAACGTCGGCACCATCACGATCCACCTGCCCGGCGACAACCTGATGGACACCGACGGCGTGTTCGTCTACCGGATCGACGAGGACGGCCTGATCCGGTCGGTCCGGGCACACTGGGAGCTGGAACGCGCGATGAAGACGCTACGCGCCAAGGGATAGCGACCGGATCGCCCACGGCAGCGCGACTTCCAGCTGCTTGCGCTGGATCGGGCGCACTCCCGGCGCGTCCGGCACCGGCGGCAGTCCGGCCCGGCAGGCGAAGAACCCGGCCACGACCGCGACCATGGGGATGTCGATGTCCGCGACGTCATCCGGTCGCGGGCCGCCCTCGGCGTGCATGCTGGGCAGGAAGAACGCCCGGTCGATCTCCGGGTTGGCCAGGCAGGCGTGGTTCCAGTCGACAAGAACCGTGCGGTCGCCGGCAAAACACAGGTTGTCGCTGCGCACGTCCAGGTGCAGCACGGCATCGCCGTCGAGCCTGGCCGCCTCGGAGGCCTCCAGCATGGTCGGCAGGATCCGGTCCAGCCCGGCACGTGTGCACAGTCCCAGCGACAGAAAGGGTTCCGGGTCCTCGGCGACGGCTTGCCAGCCACCGCGGACCCAGGTCTCGTCCAGCACCGGCATGTCGTCCGGGACCGACTGCTCGCCGATCGCCGTGATGGTGTCCAGCACCTGGCGCACCTGGTCCGGCCGCCACGGCGGCGGCCAGTGCGCGCCGGACAGGTCGTCCAGCACGAGGATCGGCGCCACGCCGCCGTCATCGTCCCAGCCCCGCAGCCGCGGCATGAAGGATCCGCTCAGCCGCAGGTAGTTCGCGTGCTCGCGGCGCAGCTCGCCGGCCGTGTACTCGTTCACGCCCTGCTTGGCGAAAACCGTTGTGCCGTCGGCCAGTTCCACGATCATCCGGCGGGCCGGCGTGTAGCCCCGGCCGCTGAACGGCGTCACGCGGGCGACCGGCTCGCCGATCGCCCGCGTGAGTCGCTCCGTCACCATGGATCCAGATTACCGGGGCGCGACACCGATTTTCGCGGCGACGCCGACTCGCACCGAGTTGAACTCGATCACGCTGCCGGCCTTCACGCCGGCCCAGTAGTCGCGGCCGTCGACCACCAGGGTCAGCCGGTCGCCGATGAACCGGCCGGTGCCGGGGTCGATGACGATCTCCTGCCGCAGGGTGCCGTCGGACACACCGAGGGCAACGCCGCGTTGACCGTCCAAATTGGCCGCGTTGTCGGTGACGTCCAGGCCCGACATCGACATCAGCGCCTTGTACACAGTGGACCGAACGCCGTGGTCGGCGTCGGCCGACATCAGGACGCCGGCGGCCTCCTTCAACACGGTGGACTTGTCGCCGAGGGCGGCGGCCAGCAGCCGGTCGTACAGCTTGGCCGGGTCCGTCGGCAGCTGCGCGATGAACCTCGGCGTCGGCTGATAGAAGTCGCCGATCCGCTGGTCACAGGGCTTGCCGTCGTCCGGGGACCCGCCCAGCTCGGGCGTCTGCCGGCCGCCCCAGTCGCCGCAGCGGCCGCGCGCCTCGGTCAGCGGTGCCGGCGCACACGGTGCAGACGGGATCGCACGGTGCCGGCCGGAACGCCGAGCACCGCCGCGATCTCGTTCGAGTCGAGGCCGGCCCAGCTGGTCAGCAGCAGCACATCGCGGTCGGCGTAGCCCAGGTCGGCGATGGCCGCGGCCAGCTGACGGGCGCGCAGCTGCGCGTCGACCTGCTCGACGACGCGGTTCTCGTGGCTCTCCGCCCGGGCGGCGTCGGCCAGCCGGGCCGTGGCCGCCGTCTCACGTTTGCGTCGGCGCAGGTGG
>DASWRQ010000280.1:0-12446 GCA_036403095.1 Kutzneria sp.
CTGCTGCACCTTCGGCCCGGTGCCGGGCACGCCGTAGATGCCGTTCGGGTATTCCGTCACGCCGCTGGTGTCGACCCCGTGGTCGCGCAGGCACTGCGCGATGTCCGCCGACCGCGCCGCGGCGACGCCGGAGCCCAACAGGGCGCCGCACGCGATGGCGGCCGCAAGCACGGGCACGACGGGCAGGACCTTGACAAGAGTTCTCATGGCTCGGTTCTAGCCGAGTCGCGGTTTCCGGAACGTTTCGCCGGTTCGGAAACATTCCGGAAAGGTGGTGCGAGGTACGCTCGCGCGGGAGGCGAGATGCGAGTGCTGGTGGTCGAGGACGAGCAGGTGCTCGCCGACCTGGTGGCGTCCGGGCTGCGCGCGGCCGCGATGGCGGTGGACGTCTGCTACGACGGCCTGGCCGCCCAGGAGCGGCTCGGCGTCCACGAGTACGACGTGGTGGTGCTGGACCGTGACCTGCCCGGTGTGCACGGCGACGTGCTGTGCGGCGATCTGGTCGCGCGGGGCTCCCGCACCCGGGTGCTGATGCTCACCGCCTCGTCCACAGTGGACGAGCGGGTGGACGGCCTCGAACTCGGCGCCGACGACTACCTGACCAAGCCGTTCGAGTATCCCGAGCTGCTGGCCCGGGTGCGCGCGCTGGGCCGGCGGTCGCCGGTGGCGCTGCCGCCGGTGTTGCAGGCGGCAGACCTGGTGCTGGATCCGGCCAACCACGCCGTCACCCGCGGTGGCCGGCGAATTCGGTTGACGCCCAAGGAGTTCGCCGTGCTGGAGGTGCTGATGCGGGCCGGTGGCACCGTGGTCAGCGCCGAGCAGCTGCTGGCCAAGGCCTGGGACGAGCACGCCGACCCGTTCACCAACGCGGTCCGGGTGGCGATGTCCAAGCTGCGGGCCAAACTCGGCGACCCGCCGCCGATCGAGACCGTGCCCGGCGTGGGCTACCGGGTCGTCCCGTGCGGCTGACCGTCCGAACCAGGCTGACCGCGCTGTACGGGCTGCTGGTGTTCGTCGCCGGCGTTGTGTTGATGGTCGTGGTGTACCTGTTGGTGGGCAACAATTTGGTCGACCAGTTGGCCACGGCGGTGAGCGGCAAGGCGGTCATCTTCGGCGATCCGATCGAGGCCGTGCCGGCCCGGACGGTGCCCTACGACGTGACGGTGACGCCCGGCCAGATCGCGGAGGTCTCCAGTCAGACGGTGCTGGGCAAGCTGCTGGTGGTGTCGGCGGTGTCGCTGCCGGTGCTGGCGGTGCTCGCGGTCGCGGTCGGCTGGTGGGTGTCCGGGCGGGTGCTGATGCCGCTGCACCAGATCAGCGCCACCGCGCGGCGGCTGTCCTCGGACAACCTGCACGAGCGGATCGCGCTGGCCGGCCCGCCGGACGAGCTGACCGAGCTGGCCGGCACGTTCGACGACATGCTGGCCCGGCTGGAGGCCGCGTTCGAGAGCCAGCGCCGGTTCATCGCCAACGCCTCGCACGAGCTGCGCACGCCGCTGGCCATCCAGCGGGCCGCGGTGCAGATCGGCCTGGCCGACGCGGATCCGGACGTGGTGGCCAAGCTGCTGGCCGCCACTCGGCGCAGCGAGCGGCTGATCGACGGCCTGTTGTTGTTGGCCCGCAGCGACCGCGGGCTGGAGCACCGGGAGCCGGTCGCGCTGCACACCGTGGTTGCCGAGCAGCTGGCCGAGCAGGCCGACGCGGTCGAGGCCCGCCGGCTCACGGTGACCGAGCAGCTGACGCCGTGCGAGGTGCTCGGCGATCCGATGCTGCTGCGGCAGTTGGTCGGCAATCTCGTCGGCAATGCCGTGCGGCACAACGTGGACGGCGGCGAGCTGCGGGTGCGCACCGATCCCGCGCGCGGGCTGGTCGTGTCCAACTCCGGGCCGCCCGTGGCTCCCGATCAGGTGGCCGAGCTGTTCGAGCCGTTCCGTCGGGGCGGCGGGCGAACCGCCGACGAGGGCGCGGGGTTGGGCTTGTCCATCGTGCGGTCCATCGTGCAAGCCCACGGCGGCGCAGTGCACGCGAAGGCCCGCCGCGACGGCGGCCTCACCGTTCGGGTCGAGCTCACCTGAGCTTCACTCAGTTTGTTCTCAGTTGACCGAAACGCTGCGGAAAGGTGTTGCTGGGTAACGTTTCTCTTGTCGATCCGACAACGAGAAGGAGTTCTCCCATGGCAGCGAACGGCAATCCCGCCACCACCGTCCCGGCCGTCCCCGGCGTGCCCGCGGTGCCGGCCATCCCGATCGGCGGCTGTGTGCCGGCGATCCCCGGCCGTCCCGGGTCGGTGCCGCCGTGGCACACCATCATCGTCCTGCCGCGCCGCCACGGCTGAGCCGGATCCGGTGACGGTGGGGCCGGTGTCCGTCGGGGGACCGGCCCCACCACTCGAAAGGAGTGCGTCGTGCTGGCACCAGCGCGGGTGGTCTTCGCCCGGTTCTGGCCGTTGGCCCGGTCCAACCGCGGGCTGCTCTCCGCCGCCGCGGTGCTGCTGGTGGCGGCGGCCGGCTGTGACACGGCGGCGATCTGGCTGTTCGCCGGCATCACCGACACGGTGCTGAAAACCGGGGAGCTGGCCGCGTTCTGGCTGCCGGCGGCGGTATGGGCCGGCGTCGCGCTGCTGTCCGGCGTGATCGGCTCCGTCGGCCAGTACCTGACCGCGCTGGCCGGCGAACGATTCCTGCTGGCCTTGCGCGACAAGGTCTTCGCGCATCTGCGCACGCTGTCGCCGGACTTCTTCGCCAAGCGCCAACGCGGCGACCTGGTCGCCCGCCTCACCAGTGACGTCGAATCGGTCGAGGCGCTGGTCGGCTCCGGCGTCGTGCAGACGTTCACCTCGTTGGTCAGCGTGGTGTTCTTCGCCGCGGCCGCGGTGGTGCTGAGCTGGCAGCTCGCCGTCGTGGCGGTCGCGGTGATCCCGCTGTTCGTGCTGATCGCCCGCTGGTTCGCGCGCCGGGTGACCGCGCTGGCCCAGGTCGAGCGGGCCCGGCACGGCCAGCTGACGGCCGTGATCGAGGAGGACCTGGCCAACATGGCGCTGGTCCAGGTGCACGGCCGGCCCGGCCGGGTCGGCGAGCTCGGCCTCGGCTGGATGCGCAGCAAGCTCGCGCTGTCCCGGTTCGGCGCGCTGTATCCGGCCCTGGTGTACGTGCTGGAGACGGTGAGCGTGCTGGCGGTGATCGGCTTCGGCGCCTGGGAGATCGCCCAGCACCGGCTGACGCTCGGCGGCCTGTTCGCCTTCGCCGCGTTCCTCGGCTACCTCTATCCGCCGGTCCGGGCGCTCGGCCAGCTGTCGCTGACGGTCGCGCAGGCCACCACCGGCTCGGCGCGGCTGCTCGAACTGCTGGACACCGAGCCGACCGTGCGCGACGAGCCGACCGTGCCCGATCCCGGCCGGGCTCGGGGCCTGGTTTCCTTCCACGACGTCGGTTTCCGCTATCCCGACACGGACGAGCCGGTGCTCGACGGCTTCCGGCTGATCGTGCGTCCCGGCGAGCTGGTGGCCGTGACCGGGGCGAGCGGCGCCGGCAAGTCCACGGTGGCCAAGCTGCTGCTCCGGTTCTACGACACGTCCGAGGGCATCGTCCGGCTCGACGGCGTGGACGTCCGGACCCTGCCGCTGGCCGCGCTGCGCAGGGATGTGTCGCTGCTCAGCCAGGAGGCGTTGATGTTCCACGGCACCATCGCGGAGAACATCGCCTACGGCCGGCCGGACGCCGCCCACGCCGAGATCGTCGCGGCGGCGCGGGCCGCCGATGCCGAGGATTTCGTGCGGGGCCTGCCCGACGGCTACGACACGCTCGTCGGCGACCGCGGGCACCGCCTGTCCGGCGGGCAGCGGCAGCGCATCGCCATCGCCCGCGCGCTGCTGGCCGACGCCCCGGTGCTCGTGCTGGACGAGCCGACCTCCAGCCTCGACGGGCCGGCGGCGCGGCGGGTGATCGAACCGCTGCGGCGACTGGCCGGCGGCCGCAGCACCATCCTGATCACGCACGACCCGCGGTTGGTGGCGTTGGCCGACCGGGTCGTGCATCTGCCGGACCGACTTTCCTTCATTGTCACGCAGTGAGGACCGCTTGTCCGTCCAGCCGGCGCTATGTTGGCCGGCATGAGCCCCAGGTTCCTCCTTCGCGCGGCGCTGGCGGCCGCCGTCGCGCTCGCCGTGCTGCCGGGCGCGGCCGAAGCATCCGCACCCGGTCGCACGCCGGTCGTGCTGTTTCCGGCCTTCCACCTGACCAAGCTCCAGGTGACGGTGCACGACCAGACCACCGACCCGAACTGCCCGCGCTCCGGCAGCTTCCAGGACTGGTTCCAGAACGGCCAGGCCAGTGCGTTCAGCCAGGTGTGCCAGGACGAGCTGGAAACCCTGCGCTACGACGCCGATCCGGCCATGCCGATGCCGCTGCGGTTCTCGGAGCAGCGCGGCGTGCGCGTCAACGTCATCGACTACGGCAAGACCGACAGCGCCCCGTTCTACGAGCCGCTGTACAAGACCCTGGAATCGGCCGGCTACCAGCGGGACAAGGACATCCGGGTGGCCGGCTACGACGCCCGGCTCACACCCGACCAAGGCGGCTTCTTCGCGCGGGCCAAGGCGTTGGTCGAGCAGACGTACCACCAGAACGGCAACCGGCCGGTGCAGCTGATCGGCCACTCCAACGGGCCGATCTACATCCAGTACCTGCACACCCACACCAGCCAGGCCTGGCGGGACACCTACCTCCACGGCTTCACCCCGCTGGCCGGCAACTTCCCCGGCCAGGGGCTGCTCTACTCCGTGCTGTTCACCGGGCTGAACGTGCCGGACTTCGGCTACCCGAAGACGATCGAGAACGCCGTCAGCAGCGCTCGGATGTATCTGACCGCGCCGTCGACCTATCTGAGCGCCTCCGACCCGAAGATCTTCGGCGACCGGGAAACCGTCCTCAAGGACAATTCGACCGGTAAGAGCTACACGCCTCAGGACTGGCCGCAGCTGTTGAAGGACGCCGGATTGACGTCAGAGGCGCAGATCGCCCGGTACTACATCGGTTTTGTCCGGTTCAGCACGCCGAAGTATTTCCCGGACGTGGACGTGACCGCGGAAAAGGGCTCCGGCCTGCCGACGATTGTCGGCGCGGTGCTGCCCGACCTGAAGATCGGCCAGCTGATCGACCAGAGCCAGTTCATCACCATGAGCGGCGACAGCAATCAGGAGGACATCACCAACAACGCCAACCGGGTGTGGTCGGCGATGAAGTGCCACAGCTACGTGCTCAACGACAACCCGGGCGTGGACCACTTCTCACTGCCGAGCAACCCGAACGTGCTGGGACGGCTGTTGGCCACGCTCAAGGCCCCGCGACAGCACTGCTAAACGCCGTAGGTCTTGACGGCGATCGTCTTCCATTCCTGGAGCAGTTGATCGCGGCGGACCGGATCGCCGCCGAGCATGGCGTCCAGGGCGAGGCCCCGGATCAGGTTCACGGTCAGCCACAGCGGCAGGTCCCGCTGGGACGGATCGGGCTGGTCCGGGGCCGTCGAGTCGCCCAGCATCTCCCGGAAGAGCTCCGATGTCCGGCGGGCCAGGCCCTTGTCGATCGGGTGCATCGCGGCCCGCAGCTCGGGGTCGGTGCGGGCGGCGACCCACAGCTCCATCACGGCCGTGGACAGCGAGCCCGAATAGCCCTGCCAGAGCATGTCGATGCCCATGGCCACCCGGTCCGGGCCGGGCAGCGAAGCCGGCGGGTGCTCGCTCATGCTGGCCAGCAGCTTGCTCACCAGGTGCTCGATGGCGTTGGCCATCAGGTCGGCCTTGGTGGCGAAGTGGTGCTGCTGGGCGCCCCTGGACACGCCGGCCCGGCGGCAGATCTCGTTGGTCGAGGTCTTGGCGTACCCCAGCTCGACCAGGCAGTCGACGGTGGCGTCCAGCAGCAGCTCGCGCGTGCGTTCGGTGCGCTCCTGCTGGGTCAGCCGTGGCCTGGTCACCCGGCCGATGCTAGCGAGGTCTTCACAAACATTCCAGGCTGCCGGTAAGTTTACCGGCAGACCTGATTGTTTCTTCTGGGAGGCCGGCCCGTGGCCAAGCACCGCTCGTCCTGGATGACCGAGGATCTCGACCAGCTGCGTTCGCTGGCCCGGGACGTGTTCGCCAAGGAGCTGACCCCGCACCAGGAGCGCTTCGCCGAGCAGCACGAGGTCGACCGGGACCTGTGGCGGCGGCTCGGCGAGCTCGGGCTGATGTGCATCAGCATTCCCGAGGAGTACGGCGGCGGTGGCGGCACGTTCGCGCACGAGGCCGTGCTGATCGAGGAGCAGGCCCGCGCGCTGGACAGCTCCTGGGGCAACAGCGTGCACAGCGGCATCGTCGCCCACTACCTGTGCAACTACGGCTCCGAGCAGCAGAAACGCCGCTGGCTGCCCCGGCTGGCCAGCGGCGATCTCGTCGCCGCGATCGCCATGAGCGAGCCCGGCGCCGGCTCCGACCTGCAGGCCGTGCGGACCAGGGCCGTGCGCAGCGGCGACCACTACGTGATCAACGGGGCCAAGACCTTCATCACCAACGGCGCCCAGGCCGAGCTGATCATCGTCGTCGCCAAGACCGACGCCGACCAGGGCGCGCACGGCATCTCGCTGATCGTCGTCGAGACCCCCGAGGTCGAGGGCTTCCGCCGCGGCCGCGTGCTGGACAAGCTGGGACTGGAGGGCCAGGACACGTCCGAACTGTTCTTCGACGACGTCCGCGTACCGGTGGCCAACCTGCTCGGCGAGCAGGAGGGGCAGGGCTTCGTCCAGCTCATGCAGCAGCTGCCGCAGGAACGGCTGCTCATCGCCGTGGCCGCGGTGGCCGGCATGGAGATCGCGCTGGAGCTGACCCTCGACTACGTCAAGCAGCGGCAGGCGTTCGGCCGGGAGCTGATCAAGTTCCAGAACACCAAGTTCGAGCTGGCCGAGTGCGCCACCGAGGCCGCCGTCGCACGGGCCTTCCTCGACCAGTGCATCGAGCGGCACATCGCCGGGCAGCTGGACGTGCCCACCGCCGCGATGGCCAAGATGTGGACCACCGAACGCCTCTGCCGGGTCGCCGACCGCTGCCTCCAGCTGTTCGGCGGCTACGGCTATATGAAGGAGTACCCCATCGCCCGCATCTGGGCCGACGCCCGCGTGCAGAAGATCTACGGCGGCACCAACGAGATCATGAAGGAAATCGTCGGGCGGTCCCTATGAGCGGGCGGGCGGGTGGGAATGGTGCGGTGAGCGGGCCTCTTGCCGGCCTTCGGGTGATCGAACTCGCCGGCCTGGCGCCCGGCCCGTTCGGCTGCATGGTGTTGGCCGACATGGGCGCCGACGTCATCCGTATCGACCGTCCCGGCGCGCCGCCGGCCATGCCCAACGATCCGCTGACCCGGGGCCGTCGCTCCGTCTCTCTCGACCTCAAGAAGCCGGCGGCGATCGACGCGGTGCTCCGACTGGTCGAGCGCAGCGACGTGCTGGTGGAGGGATTTCGGCCCGGTGTGACGGAAAGGCTCGGCATCGGGCCCGGTGACTGCCAGGCCCGCAACCCCCGTCTGATCTACGCGCGGATGACCGGGTGGGGCCAGTCCGGGCCGCTGGCCGACACCGCCGGGCACGACATCGACTACATCGCCATCGCCGGCGCGTTGGAACCCATCGGCCAGAACGGCGGTCGGCCGGTGCCGCCGTTGAACCTCATCGGCGACTTCGCCGGCGGCGGGCTGCTGATGGCCACCGGAATTCTGGCCGCACTGCACGAACGCGAGCGCTCCGGCCTCGGCCAGGTGATCGACGCCGCCATGGTCGACGGCGCCGCCCTGGTCTCGACCTTCGTCTACGGGCTCAACGGCAACGGGGCCCTTTCCCAGCCGCGCGGCGGAAATCTCCTCGACGGCGGCGCGCCGTACTACGACACGTACGTCACCGCCGACGACAAGTTCGTCGCGATCGGGGCCCTCGAGGAGAAGTTCTACGCCGAACTGGTGACGTTGCTGGAGCTCGACCCGGCGCTCTTGCCCGCCAATCGGCATGATCCGGCGAACTGGCCTGAGCTCCGCTCACAGATCGCCGCCGCCGTGCGCCGACGCACCCG
This sequence comes from Kutzneria sp., assembly GCA_036403095.1. Taxonomy (GTDB): domain Bacteria; phylum Actinomycetota; class Actinomycetes; order Mycobacteriales; family Pseudonocardiaceae; genus Kutzneria. Next base: position 8,087 of record DASWRQ010000280.1, read on the forward strand.
TGACGAATGGGCCGCGCTGTCCACCGGCGGCGACGCCTGCCTGGCCCCGGTCCTGGCCCCCGACGAAGCCCCGCAGCATCCGCACAACAAGGCCCGGGAGACCTTCGTCGAGCTGGCCGGCATCGTGCAACCCGCCCCCGCCCCCCGTTTCGGCCGCACCCCGTCCGCGACCCCCGGTCCACCGGCGTTCTCCGGCGAGCACACCGCGGAAGTGTTGGCGGAGATCGGCTTGACCCCCGACGACCTCAGGTGAGCTGAGGGAGCACCTCGGCGGCCAGCCGGTCCAGCTGCTCGTGCTCGTCGAACATGGGGTTGAGCAGGATCATCTCCGCGCCGGCGGCCATGACCTCCCGCAGCCCGCGTGCGACATCTGACGGCGTGCCGTAGACGGCCACCGAGGTCAGGTCACCCAGCGGGAAGCCGGCGTACAACGACCCGAGGGCCTCGCCGATCCGGGTGCGGGCCCGCTCGGGGTCGTCGTCGACGGCCAGGTAGACCCGCTTGGCGATCTTGAAGTCGGGCCGGCCGAGCTCGTCCATCGCCGCCCGGGCGATCGGCGCCAGCTCGGCGAACTTGGCCGTGGTCGACGACCCCGCGCCGATGAAGCCGTTGCCCAGCCGCACGGCCCGGCGCACGGCGTCGGGGTGGTTGGCGCCGAACCACACCGGCGGGTGCGGGCGCTGCACCGGCTTCGGCTCCATGGGCGCGTCCTTGAGCTGCCAGAACCGGCCGTCGAAGGTCACCGACGGCTCGGTCCACAGGCGCTTCATCAGGTCGAGGCCCTCGGTGAAGCGGGTGACGAGGTGCTCGGGACTCGCGTCGAACGCGGCGAACGGCCGGAACTTGCCGCCGACGGCCACGCCGACGTCGATGCGGCCGCCGCTGAGCTGGTCCAGCGAGGTGATGCTCTTGGCCAGGTGCACGGGGTTGCGCAGCGGCGTCACGAAGACGGCGCAGCCGAGGCGGATGCGCTCCGTGCAGGCCGCGGCGTAGGCCATCAGCTCCAGCGGGCTGATCACCGGCTTGCTCCCGATGATCTGCTCCTGCGTCCACGCCCCGTCGAAGCCCAGCTCCTCGGCCCGGACCAGGAACCGGCGCACCTCGCTGGGGTCGACGGCGAACTGCGGGATGGCGACGGAGAAGCGCATGGCCTACCTCTCGACGGGCTGTCCGCCGAGCCGCACCGCCCGGCTTTCCCCCAGTTCTACCGGCTCGCCGCAGTGCTCGCACACGACCTTGGCGTGCAGCTCCGCGCCGCAGCTGTGCTCCCACACCGTGGGCGGCGGGCCCTGGGTTATGTGCAGGTCGCCCCAGTCCATCAGGGTCAGCAGCACGGTGTGCAGGCTCTTGGCCGCGTCGGTCGGGTGGTACTCGTACCGGGGCGGGTGCTGCTCGTACCGCCGCCGCTCCAGCAGGCCCGCGTCCACCAGCTTGCGCAGCCGGGTCGCCAGGATGTCCCGGCTCGCGCCCGTCTGCTGCACGATCTGGTCGAACCGCCGCTGGCCCAGCAGCACCTCGCGCAGCGCCAGCAGGGTCCACCGCTCGCCGATCACCTCGAGCGCGTTGGCGATGGAGCAGTCCCGAGCCATGCCCCCAGCCTACGCCGTCAGTCCGATTTCCCAACCCACAGCCGCCCCGGATGCCGTGAAGGGGGCTTTCCCGCACTCCGAGTGCGGGAATGCCGCCTTCCCGCACTCGGGCCGTGCGCGAAGATCCCTTGGTTCGTGGGACGGAGGGGGCATCAATCCCGAGATCTGGTTGTCGGCCGGGGTCGCGGCGCTAGCGTCGGGGCTGCGGGCCGGACCACGACAACGGGGCGGTGCGGGATGGGTGGCGGCGACTGGTGGCGGGCCCGGTCCTGGCCGTTGTGGCAGTTGCCGATCCCGGCGGTGGCGTACGTGCTGACGGTGGAGACCGCGGCGGTCGCGGCGGCGCTGGCCATCGCCAAGGGGCCGATCGGCACCGAGGACCTGCTGGCCTTCGCGGTGCTGGCGGCCTGCTCGGTGGTGCACCTACAGGCGTCCCGAAGGATCGAGCGGGTGCGCCGGGTCACGACGGACGGCCCCCAGGTCGACCTCACGTCGATCTGGCTGGTGGCCGCAGTGTGTTGCCTGCCGCCAACTCTGGTGCTGGCCATGGTGGTGTTGACGCGTGGTCAACGTTGGCCGGCGTTCGACCGTCCCGCGCACCGGAACTGGTTCTCCGCGGCGGCGATCACGGTGTCGGCCTGCGCGGCCAGCGCGGTGCTGCTGGCGGTCGGCCACCGCCCGCCGCCGTTGACGGACGTGCCGGGATCGCTGGCCGAGCTGGCGGTGCTGGCGGCGGTGAGCATCGTCTACTGGGTGGCGCAGGTGTTGCTGGTCGGCGGCGCGATCGCGCTGACCACGACCCGGCCGCGGCTGGTCGACCTCGTCGGCGATCTGGAGCTGAACGCCATCGACGTGGCGACGGTGTGCCTGGGTGTGCTGGTGTCCATCGGTTTGACCCACGCGCCGCTGGTGATCCTGTTCGGCGTGCCGGTGGCCGTGGTGCTGCACCGGGCGATCCTGGTCCGCCAGTTCGAGAACGACGCCCGCCAGGACGCCAAGACCGGGCTGGCCAACACCGTGCACTGGCGGCAGATCGCCCGCAAGGAGCTGACCGTCGCCGGCCGCCGGGACGAGGGTGTCGGCCTGCTGATCATCGACCTGGACCACTTCAAGAACCTCAACGACCGCTACGGCCACCTGGCCGGCGACGACGTGCTGCGCGCGGTCGCCGACGCGCTGCGGGCCGAGGTGCCCGACTTCGACTTCGTCGCCCGCTTCGGCGGCGAGGAGTTCAGCATCCTGGTGCCGGGCGTGCACAGCCAGACCTCGTTGCTGCACACCGGCGATCGAATCCGCCGAACGCTGGAACGGCTCACCGTCGCTGTCACCGGCGATCAGGGCGACACGGCGGTCGTGGGAGTCACGGCCTCGGTGGGGGCGGCGCTGTTTCCCGATCACGGGCTGACCCTGGACGATCTTCTCCGCACCGCCGACACCGCGTTGTACGCGGCCAAGCGAAGCGGCCGAAACCGGACATGTCTGGCCGCGTCGACGAAGTGATCGACTTTACGTTGGTCGATCGACCCGACCCGAGATAGGGCGAGACCCCCGTCCCAGAGGGGGGAGGTGGACGGGGGTCTCGCTAAACCCGCTACCGGGGGGAGGAGTAGCGGGGTGTCTGTGGTTGTCGGCGCCGCGTTCTGGTCACATCGTTCGAGCAAGATCGTTGTTACTAGAACCGCACCGATTACGACTCTACGTTACTTGGTCGCCGGCTGAAAGCCCAACCGCCGAAAGTGTTGCGACTTGTTGCCCACGCCTACGTTCTGACCAGGCGATTCCGTCCGCGCATGAGTCACGTTTCGCTCGGATGGCTGTTGAAAGTGAACGTCGGTCGACCCTCATGCCGGCACCTTGCTGCCCGTGTTGTCACGCTGACGGGGGAGTGCCCGTTCCTGTTCGGCGGCGACGACCCCGTTCCATGCCAGCATCGCCCGCGCGGCCAGACGTCCCGGCGTGGCGTCCACGGGCAACCGCGCCAGCAGTTGGCCGGCCACGGGCTCGCCGTCGGCGTCGCGCAGCGGCAGATGGTGCGGGTCGGGCAGCATCTCCTCGAACACCAGGCCGGATTCCGGGTCGTCGGCATGGAGTTTGTCCAATGCCCGCACCGCGGACAGGCTGTCGAGGTCCACCGGCCGCGGCTGGTGGCCGCCCTGCGAGCGGGCGAAGACCCAGCGCGGAATGCCGGTGCCGATGCGCAGCGCGGCGATGGTTCGGATCCGTTCGGTCGGCGCCAGATCGGCCGCCGGCAGCTGCTCGCGGGCGATCCGCCACTGGGCCCCGGACAGCACCAGCCCGCCGGCGAGAACCAAGCGGGGCAATCGATTGCGGCCGGGCACCGCGGCCAGCGGGTTGCCCAGCGCCACGGGTCCGGCCAGGCGTCGCACCGGCGACGCGGCGGTCAGCAGGGTCACGAGTAAGCCCCAGGGCGCGAGCGGTGCTCGGGCCGAGTGGTACATCGGCCACAGGGCAAGGCCGTCCGGCCCGTCGGCGTCCTCGGCCACGATCCGGTCGCCCACCCGCCGCACGGTGATCCGGTCCAGCGCCAGGTATCGGCCGCCGGCCGGCTGGTAGGCGGACGAATCGGCGTCACCGGTCCACATCGGACAATACCGCGGCCGGCGCACCGACCCGGCGGCCTGGGCGTCCTGCGGCGGCACCAGGATCTCCACGGTCTCGGCCCCGCAACGCCGGCCGAGCTCGTCGAGAAACGCGCGATACGCCGTCACATGGGGAAGTTCGCCGTGCAGGTGTCGAAGCGCTTCGACGAA
>DASWRQ010000281.1:0-1807 GCA_036403095.1 Kutzneria sp.
TGGGCACGGTCCCTTCCTTCCGGCTGTCCCCGGCCAGGATCTGGCGGCACGGCACCGGCGGGCTGGTGCACATCGCCAGCCCGGACCCCGAGTTCGACCGCCGCTGGCTGGTGCTGGCGGCCGAGGACGGACCGCAGGTGCGCCGGCTGGCGGCCGATCCGGTGGTCCGCCAGGCGCTGCTGGGCAGTGACGACGGTGACGAGCTGTGGTCAGCGCTGGGTTTCGTCGCGGCCGTGCGGCCCGACGGGAACCGTCCGCAGCTGATCGAGCACCACGCCAGGATCCAGGCCGCCGTCGTCGGCGCCCTCGCCGCCGCGGCCTGAGCTCCCGGCGGGAGGGCGGCCTGTTCCACGTGGAACCCGGAGCTGGTCGCGGCCGGGCGGCCGCCCCAGCTGCCACAGGACCGCGTGTCGGCCGGCGGGGCAACACAGGTGGTGGCGCGTGTGTCGGGAGAGGCTCTCGCGGGACGTCAGGGCGTGGACGGCGCGTCCTGGTCGTCGCGACCCGGTACTCTGGAGGGGACACACCCCCAGCAGCCCGCTGAGAGCCGTTCTGCGCCGGTCGACGATCCCGTCGACGTGGTCGCACCCGGCTGGTCGGCTGCGCAAGAGAAGGGCCCCCCGTGGTCGCTGCGCCCCAGACCGAGAACGCCTACTCCGGCAGTTCCATCACCGTGCTCGAGGGCCTGGAGGCGGTCCGCAAGCGCCCCGGCATGTACATCGGCTCGACGGGCGAGCGCGGCCTGCACCACATGGTGTGGGAGGTCGTGGACAACGCCGTCGACGAGGCACTGGCCGGCTGGTGCGACACCGTCAAGGTGACCCTGCTGGCCGACGGCGGCGTGCGGGTGGAGGACAACGGCCGCGGTTTCCCGGTCGACATGCACCCGGTGGAGAAGCGGCCCACCCTCGAGGTGATCATGACCGTCCTGCACGCGGGTGGAAAGTTCGACGGCAAGAGCTACGGCGTCTCGGGCGGTCTGCACGGCGTCGGCGTCACCGTGGTCAACGCGCTGTCCAAGCGGCTCGAGGTGAACGTCTGGCGCGACGGCGCCGAGTGGTTCCAGCGCTACGACCTGGCCAAGCCCGGCTCGCTGAACCAGGTGGGCACGACCACGAAGCGTGGTTCGGCGGTCACGTTCTGGGCCGACGGTGACATCTTCGAGACGACGACGTACTCCTTCGACACGATCAACCGCCGGCTGCAGGAGATGGCCTTCCTCAACAAGGGCCTGACGATCATCCTGCGCGACGAGCGGCCCGGGCAGGGCAAGGCCGACACCGGCCTGGCCGAGGAGACCTCGATCGTCGAGGAGGCCCTGGCGCCGGGGGCCGAGGAGAAGGCGTTCGAGCCCACCGAGGTCACCTACCGCTACGACAGCGGGCTGGTCGACTACGTCACCTACCTGAACCGGCGGAAGAGCCCGATCCACCGCTCGGTCATCAGCTTCAACGCCGACGGGGTCGGCAAGAACGACACGGCCATGTCGCTCGAGGTCGCGATGCAGTGGTCCGACGCCTACTCCGAGTCGGTGCACACCTTCGCGAACATCATCAACACCCACGAGGGCGGCACGCACGAGGAGGGCTTCCGGGCGGCGCTCACCTCGATCGTCAACCGGTACGCCAAGGACAAGGGCCTCCTCAAGGCCAAGGACGACGCGCTGACCGGCGACGACATCCGTGAGGGCCTGGCCGCGATCGTCTCGGTGAAGCTCGGCGACCCGCAGTTCGAGGGCCAGACGAAGACCAAGCTGGGCAACACCGAGGTCAAGGGCTTCGTGCAGCGGGTCTGCAACGACCAGATC
>DASWRQ010000282.1:0-2968 GCA_036403095.1 Kutzneria sp.
CTGAACACCGACACGCTGATCCTGGTGCACATCCCCAACGACACCAGCAAGCCGGCCGCCCTGCTGTCCATCCCGCGCGACTCCTACGTCGACATCCCCGGCGGCTATGGCAAACACAAGATCAACTCCGCCTACGCCCGGGCCATGAACGACGAGGCCTACGACCTGCGCAACAAGGGCGTGACCGACAACAAGCAGATCGCCCAGCAGTCCCAGTCGGCCGGGCGCAAGGAGCTGATCGCCACCGTCGAGCAGCTCACCGGGGCCAGCGTCGACCACTACGCCGAGATCAACCTGTTCGGCTTCAGCGAGATCACCTCGGCCATCGGCGGCGTCAAGGTGTGCCTCAAGGCGGCGACCAAGGACAGCTACTCCGGCGCCGACTTCCCGGCCGGCGTGCAGACCATCTCCGGCGTCGACGCGCTCAAGTTCGTGCGGCAGCGGCACGAGCTGCCCAACGGCGACCTGGACCGGATCAAGCGCCAGCAGGTGTTCATGGCCGGCCTGGCCAGCACCGTGCTGTCCGGCGGCACGCTGACCAATCCCGGCAAGCTGGGCAGCCTGATCAACGCCATCAAGAACGCCGTCGTGCTCGACCAGGGCTGGGACCTGCTCGGCTTCGCCACCCAGCTCAAGGGCATGACCGGTGGTGGGCTGCACTTCCAGACCATCCCCACCGGCCGGCCCGACCTGCCCACGCCCAGCGACGGTCAGGCCGTCGAGGTCGTGCCGTCCGAGGTCAAGGCGTTCGTGCAGCAGCTGACCGGTCTCAAGCCCACCAGCTCCAGTGCCCCGACCAGCGCCTCGTCGTCCACCGGCAACGGCGTCACCGTCGAGGTGCGCAACGCCAACGGCACCCCCGGCCTGGCCGACGCCGTGATGTCCGCCCTGGTGGCCAAGGGCTTCACCCAGGGCGACACCGGCAACGCGACCAAGCGGTCCAAGTCGGTCATCCGCTACCCCAAGGGCGGCGCCGCCGACGCCGAGAAGGTCTCCGACGCGCTCGGCGGCGGCTACGACACCGAGCAGGACGATGCCGACGGCATCCAGGCCGGCCACGTCCGGCTGTTCGTGTCCACCGCCTACGACGGCCCCGGCGCCCAGGGCTTCGCCGGCCCCCACCTCTACGCGTTGGCTCCCACCACGTCGGCCGCGCCGCCCAGCTCAACCGACACGATCACCGCCGACGGCGTCACCTGCATCAATTAGTCTGGCACCGCCTCCGGCGTCGCGGGCTCGGCTGTGTTGAATGGCCCTGCTTCCGACAGGGCGGGCTCGGCCCCTCTGGAGCCGATGCCTCGCCCTTGCCGGATTTAGCCCGCCGCATCCGGCTGGGTGGGTGGGAGCGTTGGGTGGCGGCGGCCGAAGTCCGGCAACCGGGCGAAACATCGGCGGGGCCGAGCCGTAGGGGTGTGGGCAACCGGGCGAAGCAGGGGCGGGGACGAGCGGGTTTCGGTTCACCTGCGTGAACTAGCTCTGGTGTTCGCCGCCGGTGTCGAAGAAGGCGTCGAGGTAGGTCTCGGGCTTGAGCTCGCTGTCCCGTAACAGCGAGAAGACCTCGGTGCCCTGGGTGATCCGGTCCCCGGCCAGCGCGAACGCCTGGGCGAAGTCGAGGTGCTCGAAGCGGTTGTCCCGGGCGTAGTCGCGGGCCTCGCGGGCGGCGAGCTCGATCGCCTGCTCGGCGGAAGCCGCGCGCCACAGGGTGATCCGCTCCTCGTACGGCCGGCTCTCGCGGTCGGTCCAGCGGAACACGCAGCGCACCCCGTACCAGCAGAGCCCGTCGTCGGTCACACCGACGATTATCCCCGCTACTCGATCAGGTCGGCGCGAAGTTCCTCTCGCAGCGCCTCCAGCTGCCGATACGACCAGAGGTCGCGAAAAGCCGTGAGCCGGCGGCCGTCGGGGTCGAGCACGAAGTGCACGCCGCGGCGGGCCATGGTGATCGCGCCGATCCGCTCCCGGTCGACCTTGCTGGCCGGGCCGATCAACGCGTGCACGCGCAGCTGGCGCTCGTCGAGCACGAGCCGGGTGCGGCGCAGGTAGGCCACCGGGATCAGGGCGAAGGCCACGACGATCAGCAGCCAGATCACGGTCTGCAGCGGACCGAGCGTGCCGATGGTGGTGAAACCGGCGATCAGGGTCGCGAGGGACAACAGTCCCATCAGGACGATCACGGTCAACACGCGCGGATTGGTCGGCGAGCAGTGGATCACCAGCGGATCGGGCATGAGTGCACCCCAGCACGAAAACGACCCGATCGGGGATAACGCTTTAGTAACGCGCGGCCCGTCGCGCTGGGACGCCGACCGGGGTTCGCGGTGAACTGCGGCGTCGGTTGTGGGAAAGCGAGGGGACCTCACCGTGAAATGGACCTTGGCACTGGTCGCCGTCCTGCTGGCCTCGGTGGCCGGCGCCGCGCCGGCATCGGCCGGCACCCCGACGACCGAGCCGCGGCCCCCGGCCGCGGACAAGGTCTTCACGCATCCGTGCGAGCCGTACGCGTTCTACGAGTGCGGCACCGTCTCCGTGCCGATGGACTACGCGCGGCCCGACGGCCCCAAGCTGACCATCGCGGTGTCCAGGTACAAGGCCACTGGCAGTGCGCGCCAGGGCGTGATCCTGTTCAACCCCGGCGGTCCGGGCGGCAGCGGCCTGTTCGCCGCCGGTGCGGTGCCGAAAAGCGTGCGCGCCGCGTACGACTTCATCGGCTTCGACCCGCGCGGCGTCGGCCGCAGCAGCCCCATCAGCTGCGTCGACCCGTCCTTCTACGCCACGCCGGCGGCCGACCCCAACCCGGCCGGTGAGGCGGCCAAGGTCCCGTTCGTGAAGCGGGCACGGTCCATTGCGGACGGTTGCGCCGCGAAGTCCGGCGCCGAGCTGCCGTACATCAACACCGCCAACACCGCCCGCGACATGGACGAGATCCGCAAGGCGCTCGGCGAGCCCCAGATCAACTACTACGGCGTCT
>DASWRQ010000283.1:0-9104 GCA_036403095.1 Kutzneria sp.
CGTTGGCCAGGATGTCCGGATTGCCGGCCGCCTCCAGCAACAGCTCAACCCGCTCACCCCCGACGGCAGCAGAAGCCACTGGCACGTACTGGTTCCGCGGCTCGATCCCCTTCACCGGCTGCCCGGCAACGTCATACACGAGCGCCTCGGCCTGCCCACCAGGCCAGTCGCCAACAAAGCCCAGGTCGAAGACGGCCTCAACGCGCCGTCCCGCCCACCCCGCCGGCACAGTCCCGACAACACGGAACCAGGTCGTCGACCACGGCCGGCCCCAACGCTGCCCCACGGCGAATTCCGAGTACGACGCGGCCAGCGCCTCTGCCACCGGCACCGGCTCATCCGGCACATGCCACGCCGTCACCGCAAGTGGAGACAAAGGCCCGTACACGGCAGGACGAATGCGCTGCTGGAGAACGCGGTCGAGGCGCGCCTCGACCTGCTTGCGGTCGTCAAACACGAGTGGCCGCCTGAAGATAGTCGAGGCCGGGGGCGTGAGTGAGGTAGCCGTCGAGCAGCCGCCGCGCGACGGCGACGGAGTCGACCAACGGATGCAATGCGAACGCCCGCAGGGCGGCCGACCGAGAACCGGTGGTCGCCGCGGCGATCACATCCCGTTCCACGGACTTCACGGCCGTCACGAGCCCGACCGAGTGATCAGCCAGCGGCAGGCCGGTGATCGGCCGGGCCCCATTGGCGTCCACATGGCAGTTCGTCTCGATCACCGCCGAGTCGTCCAACGGCCGCAACACACCCCGCCCACGCACGTTGAGGATCAACGTCGTCCGCTCGTCCAACGCGATCGCGCGCATCAACGCCAAGGCAACGTTCTCGTAGCCACCGGAGTCCAGGTCGCACGAATTCCGCTCGCCGGCGTCCACCGCCTCGCGGTTCTCCGCCATGTACGTGACTTCGCGCTCCAGTCGCGTGGCGTCCCAGGTCGCGAACGCAGGCGTGTCGGCGACCTCCATCCGTGAGTAGAACCGCGACTGCTGGTCCAGCAGAAAGGCTCCCCGAGTCTGGGAAGCCGCTCGTGCGCCGGCCACGGCCTCGCGGTTGAAGTAGTAGTAGTGCAGGTACTCGTTGGGCAGTGAGCCCAGCGTGCGCAGCCAATCCGCGCCGAAGAGCTTGCCCTCCTCGAACGACGTCAGCGCCGGCTCATCGGCCAGCAGCCGCGGCAGCACGTCCACGCCGTCCACCCGGATCGCCCGCAGCCAACCCAGGTGGTTCAACCCCGCGTAGTCGAACCAGGCCCGCGCCGGGTCGACCCCCAGCGCCCGCGCCGCGCGGCGGCCAAGGCCGACGGGCGAGTCGCAGATGCCGATCACCCGGTCGCCCAGGTGCGCGGCCATGGCCTCGGTGACCATGCCGGCCGGGTTGGTGAAGTTGATGACCCACGCCTCGGGGGCCAGCCGGGCGATGCGCTGGGCGATGTCCACCGCGACCGGAATCGTCCGCAGGCCGTACGCGATGCCGCCGGCCCCGACCGTCTCCTGGCCCAGCACGCCCAGCTCCAGCGCCACCCGCTCGTCGGTGGCGCGCCCGGCAAGGCCGCCGACGCGGATGGCCGAGAACACGAAGTCGGCCCCGGTCACCGCCGCGTCCAGGTCCGTCGTCACGTCCACCACGGGCGCGTCGTCGTGGCCGGACGCCTGCTCGCGCAGCACCTTCACGATGGCGTCCAGACGGCGCGGATCGAGGTCGTGCAGGGTCACGTGGGTGACCGGCCCCTTGCCCCGATCGGCCAGCAGTGCGCGGTAGACCAGCGGGACCCGAAAGCCACCCCCGCCCAGGATCGTCAGCCTCATACCGTCACGACCTCCACCCCAGCCTCGCGCAGCGCGGCGCGGGTCGCCGCGTCGGCGGCCGCGTTCGTCACCACGACGTCGAGATCCTCCGGCCCGCACACGCGGGCCATGCCGGTGCCGGGGAACTTCCCGGCGTCGGCGGCCAGCACAGTCTTCTCCGCCGCGGCGATCATCGCCCGTTTCACCGGCACCTCGACGGCGGTGGTGTCGAGCACGTGGCCGTCGGGCCGAATGCCGCTGGTGCCGAGGAACAAGACGTCCGCGTGCACCTGCCGGAGGTTGTCCTCGGTCAGGAAGCCGACCAGCGAGCGGTAGTCGCGACGGACCACGCCGCCCAGCAGGATGAGCTGGATGTCCTTGTCCTCCACCAGTTCCTCGTAGGCGGCGAGGTTGCTGGTGATCACGGTCAGGGACCGGCCGCGGAGGTGGCGGGCGATGCGGTGCGCGGTGGTGCCGATGTCCAGCAGCACGGTCTGGCCGTCCCGCACCATCGACGCGCAGCGGGCGGCCACGGCGTCCTTGGCCTCCACCCGCACGTCGGCGACGTCGGCGAACGGGTCGTCGTGGCCGTTGACCGGGACCGCGCCGCCGAAGACCCGCCGCAGCAGGCCCTCGTCCTCCAGCTGCAGCAGGTCGCGGCGGATCGTCGCCTGGCTCGTGCCCAGTTGGTCGGCCAGCGCGGTGACCGTGCTGGGGCCGTCCGAGCGCAGTGCGCGCAGGATCAGCTCGTGTCGTCGGGCGGGAAGCACAGTCCGACCCTACTCTGCAAACTCGCGCAAAGTCACGCAGCTATTGCCATTCTCGTGCACGCGGTGCAGTCTCTAGCTCAACTTCGAGCGGAACAGAAGGTTGCGGCGTGGCAACACCAGCGGCGGTCCCCGACGTCTTCCTGTCGGGCCTGCTCTTCTACGACATCGGCTTCGCCGGGCTGCCCGCCGCGCCGGCCGCCGGCACCGAGGTCTGGGCCGGGGAGCGCGGCACCAGCCCCGGCGGCATCGCCAACTTCGCCGTGGCGCTGAGCCGGCTGGGCCTGCGGACCTCGCTGGCCGCCGCGATCGGCGACGACGTCATGGGCGACATGTGCCGGCGGGAGCTGCTGGCCGAGGGCGTCGACCTGTCGCTGTCCCGGGTGCTCCCGGTCTGGCCGATGCCGCTGACCGTCGCCATGGCCTACGACGGCGACCGCGCGATGATCACTCACGGCTCGATGCCGCCGCTGTCGTCCGACGACCTGATCGACACTCCGCCGCCGGCGAAAGCGGCCATTGCCCACCTCTGTCCCGAGCCGCAGCAATGGATCGGCAAGGCCGTAGCGCAGGACACCTTGGTGTTCGCCGACGCCGGGTGGGAGGAGGCGTCACGGCATCGCGAGGCGATCCTGGCCCAGCTGCCGGGTTGCCACGCGTTCCTGCCCAACGACCGCGAGGCCATGGCCTACACCCGTACCGACTCCCCCGCCGCCGCGCTGGCCAAGCTGGCCGACCTGGTGCCGCTGGCCGTCGTGACGTGCGGGGCCGACGGCGCTCTCGCCGTCGACGCCACGACCGGCGAGACCGCCGATGTCCCCGGCATCGCGGTCGACGCCGTGGACACCACGGGTGCAGGAGATGTCTTCGGCGCCGCCCTGGTTTTCGCCACGCTGACCGGGCTGCCGCTGGACGACCGGCTCCGGTTCGCCGCCCTTGTCGCCGCGCTGTCCGTACGGCGGATCGGCGGCGCCGCCGCCGCGCCGCGCTGGTCGGACCTGGCCCGCTGGCGCGGCGCCGACCACCGCCCCGACTATGCCTTCCTCGACGACCTGCCAGGCATGCACTCCTAGGAGCGATCCCATGGAACTCTCCCGCAGACGATTCATCCAGGCTTCCGCGCTGACCGCCATGGCCGCCGGATTCTCCGCCGCCTGCGGCAGCTCCGGCTCCGCAGGAGGCGGCAAGGACCTGACCCTCTGGTACTGGGGCGGCGGGCTGAGCGACAAGGTCGTGGCCGACGCCAAGACCCGGTTCGCCAAGGACATCGCGCTCACCGCCGACTCGGTCGGCGGCGACTTCAAGCAGAAGCTGGTCACCACGCTGGCCGCCGGCGGCTCGTCGGTGCCGGACATCACCGGCATCAAGGGCGAGGACATGGCCTCGTTCATTCCCAGCGCCGGCAAGTTCCTCGACCTGAACACGTTGGGGTTCAAGGACGTCTCCTCGCAGTACCTGGCGTGGAAGGTCAAGCGGGCGCAGACGCCGGACGGCCGGCAGCTCGGCTTCCCGATCGACATCGGGCCGACCGGCATGTACTACCGGGTGGACCTGTTCGAGCAGGCCGGGCTGCCGACCGACCCGAAGCAGGTGGCGGCCAGGGTCAAGACCTGGGACGACTTCTTCGCCGTCGGCCAGCAGCTGCACCAGGCGCTGCCGAAGTCCTTCCCGATGCGCAACCTGCCCGAGCTGTTCAGCATCGTGATCAACCAGGGCACCAAGCGCTTCATCGACGAGAACAACCACTTCATCGGCGACCAGGACCATGTCCGCGCCGCCTGGAACACCGCGGTGAAGGGCTTCACGTCCGGACTGGACGGCAAGGTCGACGACGCCGGCTGGAACGCGGCCATCGCCACCGGCACGCTGGGCATCGAGCTCGGGGCGGCCTGGCACGCGCTGGACATCGAGCAGGCCGCGCCCGATCTCAAGGGCAAGTGGCGGGTGGCCCCGATGCCCGGCGGGCCGGCCAACGACGGCGGCTCGTTCCTGGCGCTGCCGCGGCAGTGCCGCAACCCCGAGCAGGCGTTCAAGGTCATCAGCTGGATGCTGAGCCCGGAGAACGACGTCCGCGGCTTCACCGATGCGGCGCTGTTCCCGGCCGCGCCGGCCGCGTACAAGCTGCCGGCGATGACCGCCGGCGACCCGTACTTCGGCGGGCAGAGCACCATCGACGTGTTCGGGCCGGCGGCCGAGGCCATCCCGATCAGCTTCGAGGCCCCGGCCGACGCGGCCGTGATGGCCCCGTACCGGACCGAGCTGACCAACATCGAGTCCAGCGGCAAGTCGCCCGAGGCGGCCTGGAACGACGCGCTGAGCCAGGCCAGGCAGATCGCCCAGCGGCAGGGGGTGAGCTGAGGTTGGCCACTCGGACGGCGCCCGCGCGGTTCCGCCCCCGGCGCACGCCGCCCCCGTCGGCGCTGCCATCCAAGCGAGGTGTGCTCAGGTACTGGCGACAGTACCTGGCCATCTCGCCGTTCTACCTGGTCTTCGCGGTGTTCTCGCTGTTCCCGGTGTTCTTCTCGCTGTTCCTGGCCTTTCAGCACTGGGACGGCCTGAGCGACATGAGGTACGTCGGGTTCCAGCAGTTCGGCTTCCTGCTCAAGGACCCGGTGTTCTGGCTGTCGGTGCGCAACACGCTGGTCATCTGGGTGCTGTCCACCGTGCCGACCCTGTTCGGGGCGCTGGTGCTGGCCGCGCTGGTGCATTCCGTCAAGCGGTTCAAGGGCTTCTACCGGATCGCGCTGTTCCTGCCCAACGTCACGTCCATCGTGGCCGTGACCATCTTCTTCGGGGCCGTGTTCAGCAACAACTTCGGACTGGTCAACGCCATTCTCGCCACCGTGGGCATCGCGCCGGTGGCCTGGCTGAGCAACCCGTGGCTGATCAAGGTGGTCATCGCGCTGCTGATGACCTGGATGTGGACCGGCTACAACATGATCATCTACCTGGCCGGGCTGCAGGCGATCCCGCCGGAGGTGCACGAGGCCGCGCGGATCGACGGGGCCGGGCCGGTGCGGGCGTTCTTCTCCGTCACGCTGCCCATGCTGCGGCCGATCATCCTGTTCACCGTGGTGATCTCCACCATCAACGGGTTGCAGAGCTTCAGCGAGCCGCAGGTCCTGTTCGGCACCAACGCCGCCAACGCCAGCCTCGGCGGCCCCGGTCAGGCCGGCCTGACCACGCTGCTGTACTTCTACCAGGAAGCGTTCATGAACAACGACTACGGCTACGGCGCCGCGATCGTGTGGGCGTTCTTCGTGCTCATCCTGGTGCTGGTCGCGCTCAACTGGTGGCTGGTGCAACGCGGGAGGAAGGAATGACCCGTCGCTGGGGCACACACGCCGTCCTGGTCGCGGCCGTGCTGATCTCCGTGTTTCCCTTCGTGTGGACGGTCATCATGGCCACCAACACCACCACGGACATCTACCACAGCCCGCCCAAGTTCACGCCCGGCTCGCACCTGCTGGACAACGTCGGCAACGTGCTGTCCACCATCGACTTCTTCGGCTCGATGCTGAACACGCTGATCGTCGCCGCGGTCACCACCTTCCTGGTGGTGTTCATCGATTCCCTGGCCGCCTTCGCCTTCGCCAAGTTCGACTTCCCCGGCCGTCGAGTCCTGTTCGGACTGTTGCTGGTGTTCATGATGTTGCCGTTGCAGCTCGGCACGTTGCCGCAGTTCGTCATCATGTCCCAGATCGGCTGGGTGGGCACACTCCAGGCGTTGGTGCCGCCGGCGTTGGCCAACGCGTTCGGCATCTTCTGGATGCGCCAGTACATCAGCGGCGGGGTGCCCGACGAGCTGCTGGACGCCGCCCGCATCGACGGCTGCGGCTTCTTCCGGCAGTACTGGAACGTCGCCGTGCCGCTGATGCGGCCCGCCCTGTCGTTCCTGTCCATCTACGCGTTCGTCAACGCCTGGAACGACTACGTCTGGCCGTTGATCGTGCTCACCGACCCGAACCGGTTGACGCTCCAGGTCGCGCTGGCCCAGCTCAACGTCGGCCACAACACCGACTACAGCATGGTCATGGCCGGCGTGCTGATGGCTTCGGCGCCGATGGTCGCCGTCTTCGCGCTGTTCGCCCGCGGCTTCATCGCCGGCGCCACCGAGGGTGCGATCCGCGGATGAACTGGTTCCGTGACGCCAAGTTCGGCATCTTCCTGCACTGGGGCGCCTACGCCGTGCCGGCATGGGCCGAGCCCATCGGCGAGCTCGGCACGTTCGACTCGGCCTATTGGTTCAGCCACTGCCCGTACGCCGAGTGGTACTGGAACACGAGTCAGATCGAGGGCAGCCCGGCCTACCTGCATCACCGGTCCGTGCACGGCGGTCGCCCGTACGACGACTTCCTCGACGAGTGGCGGGCTTCGCTTTTCGACCCCGCGGATCTGGCCGCGCTGTTCGCCCGGGCCGGCACTCGGTACGTCATTCCGACCACCAAGCACCATGACGGCATCACGCTGTGGGACGCCCCCGGCACCGGCACTCGCAACACCGTCCACCGCGGGCCTCGCCGTGACCTCGTCGCCGAGCTGGCCGGGGCCGTTCGGGCGGCCGGGCTGCGGTTCGGCGTCTACTACTCCGGCGGCATCGACTGGTACGCCGGTCGACGGGCCGTCATCCGGCACGAGTCGCAGATCGACGACCACGGGCGGGCCAACGAGGCCGCCTACGCCGCCTATGCCCTCGCGCAGGTTCGGGATCTCATCTCCCGCTATCGGCCCGACGTGCTGTGGAACGACATCGGCTGGCCCGATCTCGGTCTGGACGACCTGCCCGACCTGTTCGCCGACTACCGCGCCACCGTGCCCGACGGCGTCGTCAACGACCGCTGGGACGGCACCCACTCCGTTCGGCCGTCCGTCTCCTACGACTTCCTGACCAGCGAATACCAGGCCGGTCGGGACAACGAGGGCGCCGGTCCGTGGGAGAACTGCCGGGGTATCGGCTACTCCTTCGGCTTCAACCAGGCCGAGGGCCCGGCCCACTGCCTCAGTTCGGCCGCTGCCGTGCGTCTGCTCGTCGACATTGTTTCTCGGGGCGGCAACCTGTTGCTGAACGTAGGCCCTCGCTCCGACGGCACCCTGCCACCCAGGCAACGCGCTGTGCTGGAAGGCATGGCCTCGTGGATGGCCGTCAATTCCATTGCCATCCATGACACCCGGCCGCTGCCCGAGGCTTCGCCCGGCGACACCCCTTGGCTGCGCTGGACCCGCTCGGCCGATCACGCGTACGCCCTGGTCGCCGACGTTCCGGCCGGCGAGGTGCTGCTCCCTCACGCCGCCGGCCTCACCGGCCCCGTTCGACTCGACGGTGGCCCGGTGGCCGCCCGTGCTGTGCCCGGGGGAACGGCCGTCAGCATCGATGACATCGGGCCACTGCCGGTCGTGATCCGCTTCGAAGTGCCGCGGTAGATCAGCCTATCGGCCCAGATCGCCGGCCGGGGCCGGGCGAGTGATTCCCGGCCGGACCCGTATCGATCTCCGGTTCGCGGCCGAAGTGCTGGTGTCGAACATCGTCGTTCACACGGGGAGTTGTCGATGACCAGTTCGGTCAGGGCCACCGCGCGCAACACAGTGAAGATCGACTACGAGATCGTGCTGCCGGGCGGGGCGAAGATCAAGGGCGCCAACCAGTGCACGACCGGGGAGAACGCCGGCGCGCCGACGTACTACCGGCGCCGCGCCGACGGCAAGGACGGCAAGGGGCGGCCGCAGTACTTCCACATGTGGGACCCGGACGCGCAGCTGTTCGACTGGCTGGCCAACGAGGTGTTCGACCACTACGACAACGACCCGGACGCCTACTACGACAACGTCGAGCTGGCCACGGGCACGATCACCGTGGTGGACGACCAGGGGCCGTGCCACTCCTGCCGGTCGGTGATCACGCAGTTCAAGCGGGAGTTCAAGAAGGTCAAGATCACCGTGCGCTACGCGACCGGCGACGAGCTGCGGCCGACGCGGCCGGCCGGCACGGGCATCGGCCTGTACGGCTACGACAAGGGCGCGGAGCACGAGGGCAAGGGCTGGTGGGTGAAGACCCTGTGATCAGGCCAGGTTGCCGGCCCGCTTGACCGTGCGGATCACCGGCGCGGTCTCCACGTGCGTGATGCCGGGCAGGGCGGCGACGCGCGTGGTGAGGTAGCGGTACAGCTCGCGCTGGTTGGCGCAGATGACGCTGGCGAACAGGTTCGACGGCCCGGTGGTGGCCCCGGCGAAGGCGATCTCGGGGTGGCCGGCCAGCGCGGCGCCGACCTCGGCCAGGTGCTGGGGGGTGTCGGAGAGCCACAGCAGGGTGCGGGGGCCGCCGCCGAACAGCCGGCCGTCGACGTCGATGTCCAGGTAGAGGACGCCGCGTTCGAGCAGCTCGGTCATGCGCCGCCGGACGGTGGTCGGCGACCAGCCGGTCACGACGGCCAGCTGCTCGAGCTCGGCGCGGCCGTCGACCGCCAGGGCGGCCAGCAGCTTGCGGTCGCCGTCGTCGAGCGTCACGGGACCTTCCCGTGACGGCGGCGGCGGGGGCCGCAGGCGCTCGATCGCCTTG
>DASWRQ010000284.1:0-2823 GCA_036403095.1 Kutzneria sp.
CGACTGCCACGACAGCACCACGGACGCGAAGGCCTCGTTGACCTCGAACAGATCCAGGTCGTCGATCTTCATGCCGCTGCGCTCCAACACCCGGCCGGTGGCGGCGACCGGCCCGTCCAGGTGGTAGAAGGGTTCTGCCCCAACCAAACACTGCGAGACGATCCGGGCGCGGGGCGTGAGTCCCAGCTGCCGGGCCCGTTCCTCCGACACCAGCAGCACGGCGCTGGCGCCGTCGGAGATCTGCGACGAAGTGCCGGCGGTGTGCACGCCGTCGTCCAGCACGGGCTTCAACCGCGCCAACGCCTCCATGCTGGTCTCGCGCAGCCCTTGATCGATGTCCACACCCTTCACCGGCACGACCTCGTCCCGGAACCGGCCGGCGTCCCAGGCGGCACGGGCCAGTTCCTGCGACCGTAGCCCGAACCGGTCCACGTCCTCGCGGGTGATGCCGCGCCGCTGGGCGATCCGCTCCGCGGCCAGGTACTGGTTGGGCAGGTCGATGTCCCACGACTCCGGCCGCGGCGCGCCCGCGTCCGTGCCTCGGTTGCTGCCCAAGGGAACCCGGCTCATCGCCTCCACGCCGCAGGCGATGCCGACGTCGATCGCGCCGACCGCGATCAGGCCGGCGATCAGGTGCGTGGACTGCTGGGCCGAGCCGCACTGGCAGTCCACGGTCGTGCAACCCGTGCCTTGCGGCAGACCCGCGTGCAGCCACGCCGTTCGGGTGATGTTGTTGGACTGCTCGCCCGCCTGGGTGACGCAGCCGCCGATCACCTGCTCCACCAGGGCCGGATCGATACCGGCCCGCTCCACCACGGCCTGCTGCGCCGCGCCGAGCAGCTCGGCGGCATGAAGGCCGGCCAGCCAGCCGCCGCGCCTGCCGATCGGCGTGCGTGCCGCCGCCACGATCACCGGGGTGCCCATGGCTGCAAAACTAGAACATGTTCTCATCGCTAGCAATGGTCAGTTGAGCAGCAGGGTTCCGCTAGTTAACGCCGTATGCTAGGAAGGGGATAGAACCCGTTCCACGCACGACGAGGTGCCTGGAGGCAGCGTGGTACCCGACGGTTACGACTTCACCGATCCCGATGTCTACGCGAGCGGCGTGCCGTACGGGCACTTCGCCGAGCTGCGTCGCACCGCGCCCGTCTGGTGGAACGCGCAGAGCGGTCACTGCGGCGGTTTCAACGACGGCGGCTTCTGGGCCGTCACCCGGCACGCCGACGTGCGTGAGATCTCCCGCCGCAGCGACGTCTTCTCCTCGTGGGCCAAGGGCGCGATCGTGCGCTTCGGCCAGGAGATGCCGGCCGAGCGCATCGAGATGCTGCGGCTGATCATGCTCAACCAGGATCCGCCGCAGCACACCAAGGTCCGCGGCATCGTGTCCCGCGGCTTCACGCCCAAGTCGATCAACTCCTTACGCGAGGCGTTGCAGGACCGCGCCGAGCGCATCGTCGACGCGGCGGTCGCCGGCGGCAGCGGCGACTTCGTCACCGACGTCGCGTGCGAGCTGCCGTTGCAGGCGATCGCCGAGCTGCTCGGCGTGCCGCAGGAGGACCGGCTCAAGATCTTCGACTGGTCGAACCAGATGATCGCCTACGACGACCCGGAGTACGAGATCGAGCCGGACGTCGCCAGCGCGCAACTGCTCGGCTACGCCTGGAACATGGCCGAGCAGCGGCGGGCCTGCCCGATGGACGACATCGTGACCAAGCTCGTGCAGGCCGACGTGGACGGCGAGGCGCTGGGCTCCGACCAGTTCGGCTTCTTCGTGCTGCTGCTGGCCGTCGCCGGCAACGAGACCACGCGCAACGCCATCACCCACGGCATGGCGGCCTTCCTCGACCACCCCGAGCAGTGGGAGCGGTTCAAGGCCGAGCGCACCGCCACCGCCGCCGACGAGATCGTGCGCTGGGCCACGCCGGTCGTCGCCTTCCAGCGCACCGCCAAGGAGGACGTCGAGATCGGCGGCGTCGAGATCAAGCAGGGGCAGCGGGTCGGCATGTACTACAGCTCGGCCAACTTCGATCCCGAGGTGTTCGACAACCCGCACGCCTTCGACATCGGCCGCGACCCCAACCCCCACCTCGGCTTCGGCGGCAGCGGCACGCACTACTGCCTCGGCGCCAACCTGGCCCGGCTGGAGATCGAGCTGATCTTCAACGCCATCGCCGACCGGATGCCCGACATCCGCAAGCTGGCCGAGCCCGAACGCCTCCGCTCCGGCTGGCTCAACGGCATCAAGCACTTCCAGGTCGCTTACACCTGACAACCCCTTTTTCGCTACGTGAGTGGCTCATTTCGCCCTGGCGGCGACCTGAGCCACTCACGTGTGCGCGGGCCTCCCACGTGAGTGGCTCAGGTGGCCGTGGTGGCGAGATGAGCCACTCACGTGCCTGCTCTACTTGGCCGTGAACACGAGTGGGGGGCGCGACCAAGTAGAGATGTGATGACAGCAATCGACGAGGCGGCGCCACCCGGCCACCTCGCGGATTTCGAGCAGCTGTTCGAGCCGCGCGCCGATGATCTGCACCGCTTCCTGGGCAGACTCGTCGGCGGCGTGGCCGACGACCTGGTCGCCGACACGTTCGTCGCCGCCCTCAAGGGCCGTGACGGCTTCGACCCGGCGCGGGCCTCGGCCCGGGCCTGGCTGTTCGGGATCGCCAACAACCTTGCCCGCAACCACCTGCGCCGACGCAAACGTGAGACGGCGGCCACGGCCCGGCTGGCCGACGCCGCCCGGGCGGAGAGCCACGAGAACCGCGTCGTCGAGCAGGTCGACGCGCAGCTGCGCGCCCGTCAGCTGGCCGCGGCCATCGCCGA
>DASWRQ010000285.1:0-66438 GCA_036403095.1 Kutzneria sp.
CCGAGCGGCCGGCGATCGTGGTCGGGGCGTCGGTGGACGCGGACGACGCCGTCGAGGACGCCGTGGCCCTGGCCGAGCGCACCAAGGCGGCGGTGTGGGCGTCGCCGATGTCCTCGCGCTGCTCGTTCCCCGAGGACCATCCGCTGTTCGCCGGTTTCCTGCCGCCGGCCGACCGTCAGCTCCGGCGAACGTTGCGCGCGTACGACTGCGTGCTGGTGATCGGGGCGCCCGCGTTCGTCTACCACGTGGAAACCCCGGCTGACGGCCCGGAACTGCCGCCGCTGCACCTCGTGCACGACGATCCGACCGTGCTGTCCTGGGCGCCGGCCGGCAGCGGGCTGTTGTCGACGCCCCGACGGGCCATTCGGGCGCTGAACGAGCTGGTCGGGCCGTCGTCACGGCCGGTGCCTACTGCGCGTGAACGGGCTTCGGAGCCGACAGCGACCATCCCGATGACCGGGGCATTTGTGCTGTCGGCGATCCGACGGACGCTGCCGGCCGACGCCGTGGTCGTCGAGGAGGCCCCGAGCCACCGCAACGACCTGCACGAACACCTCCCGATCACGGCTCGTGGGCGCGGCTTCTTCACCATCGCCAGCGGTGTGCTCGGCTACGGCCTGCCGGCCGCGGTCGGGGTGTCATTGGCCGCGCCGGAGCGGCCGGTGGTCGCGGTCGTCGGCGACGGCTCGGCGATGTACGGCATCCAGGCGTTGTGGACCGCGGCCAAGGAGCATGCCTCGGTCACGTTTGTCGTGCTGGACAACGCGCAGTACGCGGCGCTGCGGTCGATGGCCGAGAGCGCGGGCGTGGCCAAGACCCCCGGCGTCGAGCTCGGCGGCCTGGACTTCTGCGCGCTGGCCGCCGGCATGGGCTGCCGGTCGCGGCTGGTCGAACGTCCGGACGAACTCGAGGACGCCCTGGCCACGGCCGTGCGGGCGAGCGGGCCCACGGTGCTGCATGTCCGGGTCGATCCGGGGTACTCACCGCTGTACTGAGGGCCCGTGTTACCTTGGACAGCATCCCCGAACTGGCTGGTCAAGCGCCCGATCGTGGGCATTTCACGAAGGAGCGCAGTGTCGGACGCGAAGACCACCCGTGGGTTCTGGACCCGGGTCGCCGACTCTTTCCTGCCAGCGCCGGGTGACGGCGCCCCGACGCTGAACGTGCCGGTGTGGCTGCGGCGGGCCACCCCGTGGCTGATCGCCGCGGTGCTGGCGTGGTTCGTGGTGTGCACGATCATCTGGCCGGTCGGCATGTGGTTCCAGATCGACCTCGAGGTGTACCGGGCCGGCGGGCTGACCGTGCTGGACGGGCGGTCGCTGTACGACCACCCGCTGGTGGCCAGCCTGATGTTCACCTACACGCCGTTCGCCGCGGTGATCTTCACCCCGCTGGCGCTGCTGCCGTTGGGCGCCGCCGGCATCGTGTACACCGTCGTGACCGTGTTCCTGCTGCTGTTCGCGGTGGCGCGGTGCTGGCGCTGGCTCGGGTATCGGCGGGACCGCGCGGTCGTCGGCATCGTGCTGCTGAGCGCCGGGCTGGCGCTGATGTTCGAGCCGGTGCGGACCACCATCTACCTGGGGCAGATCAACGTCCTGCTGCTGGCCATCGTCCTCGGCGACCTGCTGCGGCGACGGCGGTCCAACTGGACGGGCGTCGGCGTGGGCATCGCCGCCGGCATCAAGCTGACGCCGCTGGTCTTCATCCCGTACCTGCTGCTGACCAGGCAGTTCAAGGCGGCCGGGGTGGCGGCGGCGAGCTTCGTCGGCACCATCGCGGTCGGTTTCCTGGTCAAGCCCAAGGACGCGTACGCGTACTGGGTGGGCGGGAAGTTCAGCGAGGTCGCCCGGGTGGGTGACGTGTGGTCGACCGGCAACCAGTCGCTGCGGGGTTTCCTGGCCCGGCTCGTGTCACCGCCCGAGGCCACCGCGACCGCCTGGCTCGTGTTGGCGCTGCTCATCGGTCTGCTCGGCTTCGGCGCCGCCATCCTGGCCCATCGTCGGGGCGAGGAGCTGCTGGCCGTCAGCATCATCGGGCTCTGCTCCACCGCCGTGTCGCCGTACTCGTGGTCGCACCACTGGGTGTGGTTCGTGCCGCTGTTCGTCTTCGCCCTGCACCGGGCGCTGACCGTCCGGCGGCCGGCGATGTGGGTGTTCACCGCCTACGTCTTCATCAGCGCGTTCGCCTGGCCCGTCGGCTTCCCCGTGCACGACCCGGGCGCGCGGGCCCCCGCCGGCATCTGGATGATCGACTGGCCCGGCCAGATCGTGACCCGCAACGAGTACGTCATCGCCTACCTGGTCGCCGCCGTCTTCACCCTGGTGCACCTACGCCGTTCGAAGGTTGTCACGTCAACCGACGGGGTGATCGACAACCTCGATCCGGTGCCCAGCCGCTAGGGTGGTCGGCAAGCCCGTCCCCGGGCGGCGCGGCTCCGGCCCGCGAAGGGTTCGAACAGCCCATGGCATTCGAACCCTTGGGGCACCCCGATGTTCTCTCCCGTTTCCGTTTCGTGCCGGCTTGTCGACGGCACGCCGACCACAACCACCGTCCGGCTCGACCGTCGCTCCCGGATGGCTACCATCCGCCTCGCCGGCGCGGCCGTGTTCACGGTCACCGTGCGCGGCCAGCACCTCGACGAGCTCGCCGAGGCCCTCCGCGAGGGCGACAGCCTCGGTGTTCCCTGCCGGCACGCCACGTACGGCGACTGGCTGCTCGGCGTGCATCCCCACCAGTGGTGGGTCAACCCCCGCGCCCCGCGCCTGCCCATGGAGCTGTACCTGCTGCTCCCCGAAGACCAGCAGGCCATCGTCGTGTTCACGCCCGACGAGGTGGACGAGCTGATGGGCACGATGGCGGTGTTGGTGTAGCCGGCTCCGTGAGCACCTACGCGATCATCGTCGAGCGCGCCGAGGACGCGAGCAGACCCTGGCGGAGATGCGGGCGGCCGTCCAGGGCCACCTCGACGTCATGCGCGAGCTCGGCGAGCCGATGCCCAACCCGAACACCGTCATCGCGACCACGGTCGAAGCCGCCTGAGTCGCGGGGTCACTGGTCCGGGTCACTGGTCCGGGTCGGGGCCGACGAGGTCGATCAGCGGCAGCGCGGCCAGGTCCTTCGCCGGCAAAGCCCGGGCGGCGGCGAGGACGCGCTGCTGCTGCTCGTTGATCCGCTTGTCGATCAGGCGGGTCAGCTCGTAGGCGAGCGCGCCGGTCTGGCGGACGGTGACGTCGTCGAGGACGGCCTGGTCGACGGAGGTGATCGCGATGCCGCCGACCAGTCCGTCGGCGCCCTCGGCGGCGCCGACCTCGAAGCGGGCGCGGGGGTTGAGCGCCTCGGAAGCGTAGTGTTCGCGCAGCTGCACCAGCAGCTTGTGCCATTCGAGGACCTCGCCCTTGAGCGGCAGGCCGCTGACGTCCTCGTCGGTGAGCCGGCCACCGCCAGCGTCGGCGAAGCAGCGGGCGTAGGACAGCGTGGCGGTGGTCCAGACCCCCTCGATCACGACGGCGTCGGCGTCCTCGGCGGCGAGCTCGGTCACCAGCCGTTCGCAGCAGCGCAGCACGGTCTGGAGGTCGTCGAACACGCCGACCAGGTCGGCGAGCGCCTGCGCGGCCGGGCTGTCGATCCGGCGCACGGTGGTCGGGTGGCTCGACTCGGTGCTCATGCGGCGCTCCTGTCCGGGCTCGGGCGTCTAGCCTAGGTCCGGCCAGGCGTGATCGGATGTCGCATATTGAGACACCGTCCACTCCGGACGGACGGCTCCCAGGAGGATGGTCGTGACCAGCGAGAACACCGCCAAGCTGGCCGTGCTCATCGACGCGGACAACGCGCAGCCCTCGATCACCGAGGCCCTGCTGGCCGAGGTGGCCAAGTACGGCACCGCGCACGTCAAACGGGCCTACGGCGACTGGACCGGCACCAACCTCAAGGGCTGGAAGGACCACCTGCTGGCCCAGTCGATCCAGCCCATCCAGCAGTTCGCGTACACGACGGGCAAGAACGCCACCGACGCCGCCATGGTCATCGACGCCATGGACCTCCTGTACTCCAACCGTTTCGACGGGTTCTGCATCGTCTCCAGCGACTCCGACTTCACCCGCCTGGCCGCCCGGCTGCGCGAGTCCGGCCTCACCGTCTACGGCTTCGGCGAGCGCAAGACGCCCAAGCCTTTCGTCGCGGCGTGCGACAAGTTCATCTACGTCGAGAACCTCGCCTACACCGAGACCACCACCGCCCCGGCCGAGGCCGCCGCCCCGCGCAAGCCCGCCACCCAGCTCAAGGCCGACTCCGACCTCGTCGCCCTCCTGCGCGGCGCCGTCGAGGCCGCCTCCGACGACGACGGCTGGGCCTCCCTGTCCGGTGTCGGCAACATCGTCACCAAGCAGCGCCCCGAGTTCGACGCCCGCACCTACGGCTACTCCAAGCTCAGCGACCTCGTCACCGCCACCACCCTGTTCGAGGTCACCCGCCGCAGCTCCGGCGAGGGCAAGTCGTCGACCGTGTTCGTCCGGGACAAACGCCGCAACTGAGGGTTTCCCAGGGTGTCATCGGCCGTTTCGGTGCCGTCCTCGGACACGAGCACCGGCATCAACGAGTCCGTTTCGTTTCGTCGGCGCGTCCGCTTCAGAGGGGACGGGAATTCACCGGGCCAGGGCCAGCAGCTCGTCGATCGCGGGCGCTGGGCCGTCGTAGGTGAGGTGCGCGACAGCGGTCATCGGCGCGATGCCCTGGGCCCAGGCGTGCAGCCGGTCGCCGTCAAGGCGGCACGCGGTCGCAACACGGTGGCAGCGAGCGGCGACGCCCTCCTGGCCGGCCCCGGCCAGGACGTAGTCGACGGCGTCGAAGCAGGGGTCGCCGATGCAGGCCTTGGGGTCGATGGCGATGAGACCGCGGGACGGCCCGCCGTCGAGAGCGTTGCCGAGGTGCAGATCGCCGTGGAGCAACACGAGCGTGGACGAGGTGTCGAGCAAAGTCTCGCAGCGCTGGATGGCCCGTTGCCAAGTGGCGGGGTCGATTCGGGCGGCGATGAGGGGTTCGGAGAGCCGGCGGCCGATGCGGGCGAAGGCTTCGTCGCATCGTCCGCGTAGGTGTAGCGGCCAGTGCGCGGGTGGGGAAACGGAGTGCAGGGCGGTAAGCAGTTCGCCCCACTGTTGCGGCAAGGAATCCGGCGACAGGTACTCGGCCTCAGTGCCAGGGAGGATCTCCTCCAACACCATCGCGCCGGTTTCCTCGTCGGCGGCCAGGACGGCGGGCACCCGACCGGTGGGCGCGAACAGGCGGAGCATTTCGACCTGTTTGGCCAGCAAAGCCCGATCCGGACTGAACTTGACCACGGCCGGCGTTCCGTCCGGCCATCGGCACCGCATGATGACGGACGATGCCCCGCTCTCGAACAGCTGGCCCGGCACGAATCCCCACTCGGAGACGAGGCGTGCGGTGACAGCCGGGATCGCGGCGAGCCAGGCGTCGGCTTCGGGGCCAAATCGGCTGGCCAAACGACGGGCGACGTCTTCCATATCCACGGATGGCAGCTTGCACCTGGCCGGCGGGGCGGGGGGCGGAAAGCAAACCATCTTCGACCCGCAGCCTCGGTGTGCCGCTAGGCGGGACTCGCGGGGAGGCGACCGCGGAGTTGCATGGCGGTGCGGACGCGGGACTCGGCGAGGGAGCGGGCGGCCTGGTGGGGGGTGGTGCCGGCGGAGGCGGCGGCGTCGATAACGGTCAAGGCGTTAGCACGGAGCTTGGTGGAGATGGTGGCGTAGATGGCGGCGGGGTCGGGGCGGAAGGGGGAAAGGCGGGCGTCCATGGCGTAGGCGGCGGCGACGACCCCGCCGGCGTTGGCGATGAAGTCGGGGAGGACGGGGATGCCGCGCGAGGCCAACACAGCCTGGGCTTCGGACGACGTGGGCATGTTGGCGCCCTCGACGACGAAGGAGCAGGAGAGACGAGCGGCCAACGAGGCGTCGATGACGTCCTGGCGGGCGCAAGGGGCCAGGA
This sequence comes from Kutzneria sp., assembly GCA_036403095.1. Taxonomy (GTDB): domain Bacteria; phylum Actinomycetota; class Actinomycetes; order Mycobacteriales; family Pseudonocardiaceae; genus Kutzneria. The sequence continues at coordinate 5,998 of DASWRQ010000285.1, forward strand.
CGTCGGTGGGGATCAACAACTCGGAGCCGAGAGAGAGCTGTACACCGCCGGAGTAGGAGGGGACGGCAGAGTCACCGGGCACGGACAACAGGCGATCGACGTCCAGGCCGGAAGGATCGTGCACGGCGCCGAGAGCGCTGGAGACGGCGACGACAACGGCGCCGAGCTCGACAAACCGACGGGCGGCGGCGCGGCCGACGGCGCCGAGGCCCTGGATGACGACGCGACGACCCGCGAGGGGGAACACGGCGTCGGTGGCCTCGGCGACGCCGTAGCCGGTGACGCCGAGCTGGTCGTACGGCACGCCGCCGAGCTCGGCAGGGGTGCCGACGGCGGCGCCGCGAGAACGGAGCTCGTCCTGGACGATGGCGGCGTCCCGCTCGGTCAGACCCATGTCGAGACCGACGACGTACTCGCCGGGGATCTCGTTGGACAGCAGGCGGACGAAGGCACGAAGCGCGGCCTCCTTGTCCGCCGACGTTGGATCGAAGCGGATGCCGGCCTTGGCGCCCCCGAAGAAGAGATCGACGCCGGCCCACTTCCAGGTCATGACCCGGGCGAGCCGGGCGACCTCGGTGACCGACAGATCAGGACTCATCCGGGTCCCGCCCTTGCCCATGCCCCGGGCGGTGTTGTCGATGACCAGCACCCCCCGCATGCCGATCCGCGAATCGGACACGCAGACGACCTTCACGGGACCCCACTCGTCCATCAGCTCGAACATGCGAACCACGCTAGCGACATGCAGGAGGAACAGGGCTTTGGGATCCGAGCGAAAGCACTGCTGGGCCTAGAACCAATCAGCCCGAGTGCTCGCGGAGTTGGCGAAGCGACATCCGGTTGGCCAAGGTAGAGGCCATGCAGCACAAGTGCGCGTCCGTCGTCGCCGGCCACCAGCAGGCCGACGGCGGCGTCCTCCTCTCCCGCAACCCGGCGAACCTCGACGACGTGGTGGCCGAGGTGAAGCTCGGCCGCCCCGAGACCTTCGTCCAAGCGGCCGCGGCCGCGAAAACCGCCCAGCCGGAGTGGGCGACGATCCCGGCGCCGGTACGGGGCCAGGTGATCGCCCGCCTCGGCCGGCTGGTCGAGGCGAACAAGGCGGCGCTGGCCCGGCTGATCACCCGCGAGATCGGCAAGCCGCTGGCGGAGTCGCTGGGCGAGGTCCAGGAGATCGTCGACACCTGCGACTTCTTCCTCGGCGAGGGCCGGCGCCTGTACGGCCAGACGGTGCCGAGCGAGATGCCGGACAAGCAGCTGTTCACCTTCCGCGTCCCGGTCGGCGTGACAGCGATCATCACGGCGGCGAACTTCCCGGCGGCGGTGCCGTCCTGGTACCTGGTGCCCGCGCTGCTGTGCGGCAACACGGTGGTCTGGAAGCCGGCGGAGCTGTCGGCGGCGGTCGGCCAGGCGCTGGCCGAGCTGGCCTGGCGCGCGGGCGTGCCCAAGGGTGTCCTGAACCTGGTTCAGGCGGACGGCAGGGCGACGTTCGAGGGTCTGGAAAAGGCCCTCCAGGCCGGCCTGGTCGACAAGGTGGGCTTCACCGGCTCGACGGAGGTGGGCCGGGCGATCGGCGAGCTGTGCGGCCGCCACCTCCAGTCGCCGTGCCTGGAACTGGGCGGCAAGAACCCGCTGGTGGTGATGGCCGACGCGAACCTGGACCTGGCGGTGGAGGGCGCCCTGTTCAGCGGCTTCGGCTCGGCCGGCCAGCGCTGCACGTCGCTGGGCACGGTCTTCGTGCAGCGTGAGGTGCACGACGAGTTCCTGAGCCGCTTCAGCAAGGCGGTGGAAGAGGCGATCGTCGGCGACCCGAGCCAGGGCGTCCTGTACGGACCGCTCATCGACGCCCGCTACGCCGAGCGCTTCGAGCAGTACCTCGACCTGGTCCAGCCGCACCACACGGTGCACGGCTCGACCGGCACCTGCCGCATCACGGATGCCAATCCCCGCAAGGGTTTCATCGGCGATCCCGAGAACGGAATCTTCGTGCACCCGACCATTGTGGACGGTATCACCGCGCAGGATGACCTGTACCGCAACGAGACCTTCGGCCCGCTGGTCGGCGTCGGCACGTTCGACAGCTTCGACGAGGCGGTCGAATTGGCCAACGGGCACGGTTACGGCCTGTCGGCGGCGATCTACACCACCGACGCCAGCAACGCGTTCCGGTTCCGCGAGCGCTGCCGGGCCGGCATGGTCAGCGTGAACAACTCGACCTCGGGTGCGGAGGCGCACCTGCCGTTCGGCGGCAACGGCCTGTCGGGCAACGGAAGCCGGCAGTCGGGCGTGTGGGTGCTCGACCAGTTCACCCGCTGGCAGTCGATGAACTGGGACTACGCGGGCAAGCTGCAGAAGGCGCAGATGGACCTGGTCGAGCTGCCCGAGGCCGACCTCGCCTACCGACTGGAGGGCTGAAGATGGACCCGCTCGACCTGCTCGGCGTGGCCGACGGCTTCTCCGACGAGGAACGCCTGATCCGGGACACCGTAAGGCAGTTCGTGGACGCGAAGGTGCGGCCGAACGTGGGGCGGTGGTTCGCCGACGGCACGTTCCCCCGTGAGCTGGCGCCAGAACTGGGCGAGCTGGGCCTGTTCGGCATGCACCTCAACGGTTACGGCTGCGCGGGCGCCAGCGCGACGGCGTACGGCATCGCCTGCATGGAGCTGGAAGCGGTCGACAGTGGACTGCGCAGCTTCGTCTCGGTGCAGGGATCACTGGCCATGACGGCGATCCACAGGTACGGCTCGGAGGAGCAGAGGCAGACCTGGCTGCCGAAGATGGCGGCCGGCGAGCTGATCGGCTGCTTCGGCCTGACCGAGCCGGACTTCGGCAGCAACCCGGCCGGCATGCGGACGACCGCGCGCCTGAGCGACGGCGAGTGGATCCTCAACGGCAGCAAGCTGTGGATCACCAACGGCGGCATCGCGGACGTCGCTGTGGTGTGGGCACGGGCTGAGGAGGGCGTACGAGGTTTCGTCGTTCCCCGTGGCACCGAAGGTTTCACGACCCGGGACATCAAGGACAAGTTGTCGCTGCGGGCCTCCGTGACCTCGGAGCTGATCCTCGACAACGTCGTCCTGCCCCAGGACGCGGTGCTGCCGGAGAGCCGCGGCCTCAAGTCCCCACTGTCCTGTTTGAACGAAGCGAGGTTCGGCATCCTCTGGGGCGCAGTGGGCGCGGCCCGCGACTGCTACGCGACCGCCCTGGACTACGCCAAGACCCGCGTGCAGTTCGACCGCCCGATCGCCGGCTTCCAGCTGACGCAGCAGAAGCTGGTGGAAATGGCGCTGGAGCTGGAGAAGGCGTTCCTCACGGCGGTCCACATCGGACGACTCAAGGATGCCGGCAAGGCCGAGACGGCACATGTCAGCTTCGGCAAGCTGAACAACGTGCGGGCAGCGCTGGAGATCGCGCGCCAGGCCCGCACGATCCTGGCCGCCAGCGGCATCACCACCGAGTACTCGGTGCTGCGGCACGCCAACAACCTCGAGTCGGTGCTGACCTACGAGGGCACCAGCGAGATCCACACGCTGGTGCTGGGCGAGGCCATCACCGGGATCGGCGCATACCGTTGACGGAACAGGTCGACGAGCACTTCATCGAGGCGGTCGGGGCGCTCTCGCCGGGTCGACGCCCGGCGACCAAGCTGGGGCCGCAACTGCTGGAGCTGTTCGACGCCCAGCTGGGCAGCCGGCACGTGGACCTGGCCGCGCGCGAGTTCCGGGCGCGCGGCCTGGGCTACTACACGATCGGCTCGTCCGGGCACGAGGGCAACGCGGCCGTGGCGGCGGCGTTGCGGCCGACGGATCCGGCGCTGCTGCACTACCGTTCGGGCGCGTTCTACCTGGCGCGCATGGCCCAGCTCGGCCGCAGCGGGCTGATGGACGTGCTGCTGGGCATGATGGCCGCCACCGATGAGCCGATCGCCGGCGGCCGGCACAAGGTGTTCGGCCACCACGACGCGGCGATCATCCCGCAGACCTCGACGATCGCCTCGCACCTGCCGCGGTCGCTGGGCGTGGCGTTCGCGATCGAACGGGCACGCAAGCTCGGGGTGGCCTCGGCGTGGCCGGACGACGCGATCACGGTGTGCAGCTTCGGCGACGCGTCGGCCAACCACTCGACGGCCGCCGGCGCGATCAACGCGGCCGTCTACACGGCGTACCAGGGCCTGCCGGTGCCGCTGCTGTTCGTCTGCGAGGACAACGGGATCGGCATCAGCGTGCCGACGCCACGCGGTTGGATCGCCACCGCCTACGGCTCCCGCGAGGGCCTGCGGTACTTCCACGCCAGCGGTTTCGACCTCGTGCAGACGCGCGAGGTCGCCATGGAGGCGGCGGAACACGTGCGCCGGCACCGGAAGCCGGCGTTCCTGCACCTGTCGACCGTGCGGCTGATGGGCCATGCCGGCTCGGACGCCGAAGTCGCGTACCGCAGCAGCACGGACATCGCCGCCGGCTTGGCCCGGGACCCGCTGCTGGGCACCGCGGAAACCCTGGTAGCGGCCGGGATCCTGACGCCGGCCGAGGTGCTCGACCGCTACGAGGCCAAGCGGGCCGAGGTCCATCAGCTCGCCATGGAGGCGTCCGAACGGCCGCAGCTGGACAGCGCCAAGGCCGTCATGGCCCCGCTGGCGCCACGGCGGCCGGCCCAGGTCGAGGCGAGAATCCAGCCGCTCACGTGGACCGAGCCGCTGACGTTCGCGCAATCGGTCAACCGGACGCTGGCGCAGCTGCTCGGCCAGTACCAGGGTCTGTGCGTGTTCGGCGAGGACGTTGGCCGCAAGGGCGGCGTCTACGGCGTGACGCGGGGTCTGCAGAAGCAGGCCGGCGCCGGCCGCGTGTTCGACACGCTGCTGGACGAGCAGTCGATTCTGGGGCTGGGCCTCGGGCTCGGCGTGTCCGGGCTGCTGCCGGTGCCGGAGATCCAGTACCTGGCGTACCTGCACAACGCGGCCGACCAGCTCCGCGGCGAGGGCGCGACGCTGCCGTTCTTCTCCAACGGCCAGTACCGCAACCCGATGGTCGTGCGGATCGCCGCCTACGGCTACCAGAAGGGCTTCGGCGGCCATTTCCACAACGACAACGCGGTCGCCGCGCTGCGGGACATCCCCGGGCTGGTGATCGCCTCACCGTCCCGGCCGGACGACGCCGCGGCCATGCTGCGCACCTGCGTCGCCGCAGCCGATGTCGACGGCACGCTGTCGGCGTTCCTCGAACCCATTGCCCTGTACCACGCCCGCGACCTGCACGTCGAAGGCGACGGCGGGTGGCTGGCCCCGGCGCCGGTGGCGCACGTGCCGATCGGCCGCGGCCGGACCTACGGCGACGGCACGGATCTGACCCTCGCCACCTTCGGCAACGGCGTCCGGATGAGCCTGCGGGTGGCCCGCCGGCTGGCGGCCGACGGCGTCTCGGCGCGGGTGCTGGACCTGCGCTGGCTCGCTCCCCTGCCGGCCGAGGACCTGCTGCGCGAGGCCGCCGCCACCGGCCGCGTGCTCGTCGTCGACGAGACCCGCCGCACCGGCGGCGTCTCGGAGGCGGTGATCACGGCGCTGAGCGACGGTGGTTTCACCGGGATCGTCCAACGGGTGGCCGGCGAGGACAGCTTCATCCCGCTCGGTGATGCGGCACTCACCGTCCTGCTGTCCGAGGACACCATCCACGACGCCGCGATTTCCCTTGCGGCACAACCACTGCACACCTGACGTTCACCTGGCGCCGATGCCGGGAAAGACGCCTTCACCGCAGCCGTGCGGTGAAGGCGTCCTTCCCGGCGTCCGGGGCGGCGGTGTGAGGGGTGACACGCGGGCCCGATTGACCCAACAGGGGGTGATGGTCGCCAACGGGGCGGTTTTGGCCTTACCATGACTCGCCGCGATGCGCAGCGCATCGTGACCACCCAAGCGGCGAGCGGGTCGACGCACACACTGACCCGAGAATTGGTAGGTACGTAGCGGAATGGGACAGAGCCTCGCCGTCATGGCGCCGCAGCCGACAGCAACGGTCGACACGGCGACACCTCCGCCGACAGCGGTGGAGCTGACCGGGGCGATAGCCCGTATCCGCGAGTACCTCGAGCGGGAGAAGCCCGCGACCCCGTGTCTGGTCATCGACCTGGCCACCGTGCGCGAGCGCTACCGCGAGCTCGCCGCGGCGATGCCGGGGGCCAAGCTCTATTACGCCGTCAAGGCGAATCCGGCCCGCGAAGTGGTGCGCCTGTTGGTGGAACTGGGCGCGCACTTCGACGTGGCCAGCCCGCCGGAGATCGACCTGTGCCTGGCCGAGGGCGCCCGTCCGGAGCGGATCTCGTACGGCAACACGATCAAGAAGCGAGCCGACATCGGCTACGCCTTCGAGCGAGGCGTGCGACTGTTCACCACGGACAGCGACGCGGACCTGGCGGCCATCGCCGAAATGGCCCCTGGCACTTCGGTGTTCTGCCGGATAGTGCTGGCCGACACCGGTTCGCTGACGCCGTTCGGCCACAAGTTCGGCTGTGCCCCGGAAATGGCCACGCAGCTGCTGTCGAAGGCCCCCGAACTGGGGCTGGTCCCGGCCGGGGTGTCGTTCCACGTCGGCTCGCAGCAGCTGGATCCGCGGGCCTGGGACGCGGCGATCGAGCAGGCCGGGGAGATCACCGCCAAGCTCGCGGCCGAGGGCGTCGAACTGCGGATGCTCAACATCGGCGGCGGCCTGCCCGGCCGCTACAGCCGGCCCGCGCCGCCGCTGGCCGAGTTCGCCGCGGCGATCTCCCGGTCCGTCTCGCGGCACTTCGCCGACGAACCGCGGCTGGTGCTGGAGCCGGGCCGGTTCCTGGTCTCCGACGCCGGCCTGCTGCGCTCCGAGGTCGTGCTCGTCGCCCGCAAGTCCACTGTGGACGACCTGCGCTGGGTGTACCTGGACGTGGGCCGGTACAACGGTTTGGCCGAGACCGAGAACGAGTACATCACGTACCTGCTCTCAACTCCGGGCCACGATGGCGAGACCGGACCGGTGTATCTCGCCGGACCCACCTGCGACGGGGACGATGTGCTGTACCAGCACAACATCTACCGGTTGCCGATGGAGCTGCGCGCCGGCGACCACCTGGACTTCCTCAATACCGGGGCCTACACGGCCAGCTACTCCTCCATAGCGTTCAACGGTTTCGCGCCGCTGCCCACGCACTGCCTCTGAGCAGGCGACCCCCGATTTTGCGCGCAGGCCTCGCCGGAGGTCTGTCTTCACCTGGAACGGTAGGGAGTGATAGATGACCGGAGTACTGGGCTCGGTGCAGGAGACCGTCGGTTCGTTCACCGGACAGCACGTCCTCGCGGAGATGGAGGGCATCGACGCCGATCTGCTCAACGACGAGGCGCAGCTGTGCGACATCCTGACGAGGGTGCTCGGCCAGGCCGGGGCGACCGTGTTGGATGTGACCTCCAAGCGGTTCGAGCCGCAGGGCGTCACCGTGCTGGCGCTGCTGTCGGAGTCGCACGCCTCGCTGCACACCTACCCAGAGATCGGGTCGGTCTTCGTCGACGTCTTCACCTGCGGCCACCGGGCCAACCCCGAGGTGGCCGTGCGGCTGCTGGCCGAGGAGCTGCGCACGCGCCACGTGCACGCGAAGACCATCCGCCGCGGCAAGGACGACTGACTTTCCCTTGCCTGACAAGAAGATTGTGAGAAGTTGACGTGACAACACTGGAACGGACCAGTCAGATCCACGAGCCGGTCGGCCAGGGCCTGACCCGGGTGTGGGAGCTGCAGGACGTGCTCTTCGAGGGCGACACCGCCTTCCAGCACGTGGTGATCGCCCGCACGGCCCAGGGCGTGTCGCTGTTCTGCGACAACGACCGGCAGAGCACCGAGTTCAGCCAGCTGACCTATCACGAGGCGCTGATGGTGCCGGCGCTGCTGCTGGCCGACAAGATCGAGTCGGTGCTCGTGGTCGGCTCCAGCGAGGGCGTCGTGTGCCAGATGGCCGTGGCCGCCGGCGCGACCCGCGTCGATCACGTGGACATCGACACGCAGGCCGTGCGGCTCTGCGCCGAGCACCTGCCGTACGGCTACACCCCCGAGGAACTGGCCCGCGCCGAGCGCGGCGACGGCCCTGTGAAGGTGCACTACGCCGACGGCTGGCAGTACCTCGTGGACGCCGCCGCCGGCGACACCCGGTACGACATCGTGCTGGTCGACCTGCCTGACGAGCGTGAGGAGGAGGCGCAGCACAACCGGCTCTACGGCGTCGAGTTCCTGACGATGTGCAAGGCCGTCCTCGCGCCCGGTGGCGTGGTCGTGACCCAGGCCGGCTGCCAGACCATGTGGCGCAACCAGACTTTGCTGACCTCGTGGCGCCGGTTCACCGAGGTCTTCGGCACCACCGCGTACTACGGCTCGGACGAGCACGAGTGGGCCTACCTGTTCGGCCGCGCCGACGAGGTCGCCGACCCGACCGCACTCATGCAGTCCCGGCTGCCCGCCCTCGGCTACCGCCCGGAGTCCATCGACGCGGAGGCCCTGGCCGGCAACTCCGTGCCGCCGTACCGCGTTCGCCACCAAGGCTGACCCCGGTCCCCCGCGAGTCCGCTTTCAGGCAGCTATGAAACCGCTTCATGGCGTACCGAGAGCGCGACTCGCGGGGTCGGAGCAGCACGGGTGGCGAGCATGAGGAGGGAGAGGAGGGCGGCGAAGCAGCTCAGGAGGCCGGCGATGTACCAGGCGAGGTCGTAGTTGCCGAGCTGGTCGCGGACGAGGCCGGCGGCCACGGCGGCGAAGGCGGCGCCGATCTGGTGGGAAGCGAAGACCCAGCCGAAGACGATGGGCCCGGCGGCGCCGTAGTAGCGGCGGCACAGGGCGACCGTCGGGGGCACGGTGGCGACCCAGTCCAGGCCGTAGAAGACGATGAACACGAGCATGCTGGGGTGGGTGCTGCCGGCGAACAGGCTGGGCAGCGTGAACAGGGACAGCCCCCGCAAGCCGTAGTACGCGCCGAGCAGCACGCGGGAGTCGACCCGGTCGGTGAGCCAGCCGGAGAAGATGGTGCCGACGATATCGAACACGCCGACCAGGGCGAGCAGCGAAGCGGCGGCGGTCTCCCCCATGCCGTGGTCCATGGCGGCGGGAATGAAGTGGGTGCCGACGAGGCCGTTGGTGGTGGCCCCGCAGATGGCGAAACCGGCGGCGAGCAGCCAGAAGTTGCGGGTACGGGCGGCAGAGGCGAGCACCTGGACGGCCCGGCGGCCGGCGCCGACGGTGATCACCGCACGCGGCTGAGGCTTGGTGGCCCCGTAGGCGAGCAGGCCGATCTCCTCGGGACGGTCCCGCAGCAGCCACGCCACCAGCGGCACGACGACCAGCGCCGCACCGGCGACGGTCAGGGCGGCGATGCGCCAGCCGACGGAGCCGGCGATGGAGGCCAGCAGCGGCAGGAAAACCAGCTGCCCGGCGGCGCTGCCGGCGGTGAGCACGCCGGTGACGATGCCCCGGTGCTTGACGAACCAGGCGCTGGTCACGGTGGCGACGAAGGCCAGCGCCATCGAGCCCGTGCCCAGGCCGACGAGCACTCCCCAGCACAGGACGAGCTGCCAGCTGGCGGTCATGAACACGGTCAGCCCGCTGCCGACGGCGACCACGAGCAGGGCCACCGACACCACCCGGCGGATGCCGAAGCGCTCCATCAGCGCGGCGGCGAACGGCGAGGTCAGGCCGTACAGGGCCAGGTTGACCGAGACGGCGGCCGAGATCGTGCCCATGGACCAGCCGAACTCGGCGTGCAGGGGATTCATCAGGACGCCGGGCGTAGCCCGGAATCCGGCCGCGCCGACCAGCGCGACGAAGGTGACGGCGGCGACCAACCAGGCCCGATGCAGCTTCAACACGCCGGAAATCCTGCCAAGCGGGTCCGGGCAGCACGAGTGGCCCGTAAGCCACTATGTGCAAGAATCGGGCCATGCTGATGAAGGGATCGGGGACGCATCGCGTGGTGGTGCTGGCCCTCGACGGCGTGGTGGCGTTCGACCTGAGCATCGCGTCGCGGGTGTTCACCTCGGCGTCGCTGTCGGCCGGCCGGCCGCTGTACGAGACGCTGACCTGCACGCTCGACGGTGGCCCGGTGCGGACGACGGCCGGCTTCCGGCTGATGCCCGACCACGGCCCGGAGATCCTGGCCACCGCCGACACCATCGTCATCCCCGGCCCGTACGAGGGGCCGCTGATGGCACAGGCCGAACTGTCACCGGAGCTCGCGTCGGCCCTGGCCACCGTGCCGGCCGACGCCCGCTGGGTGTCGATCTGCACGGGTGCGTTCGTGCTGGCCGCCGCTGGCCTGCTCGATGGCCGTGAGGCGACCACCCACTGGTGTCACGCCGACGACCTGGCGGCGCTGCATCCGCAGGTCCGCGTGACGCCGGACGTGCTGTTCGTGGACGACGGCAAGGTGCTGACCTCGGCCGGCGCGGCCGCCGGCATCGACCTGTGCCTGCACATCGTGCGCACCGATCACGGCAGTGAGATCGCCAACCACACCGCCCGGCGCATCGTCGTGCCGGCCTGGCGCGAGGGTGGCCAGCGGCAGTTCATCGAGCGGCCGGTGCCCGAGGTCGCCGACGCCGGCACGTCCGCGACCCGGCAGTGGATGACCGAGCACCTGGACCAGCCGGTCGACCTGCGCCGGCTGGCCGCGCACGCGCGGATGAGCGTGCGCACGTTCACCCGCCGGTTCCGTGAGGAGACCGGCCTCAGCCCCGGGCAGTGGCTGCTGCGGGAGCGGGTGGAGCGGGCCCGGCGCCTGCTGGAGTCGACCGACCTGTCGGTCGAGCGGGTCGCCCGCGACGCCGGCTTCGGCACCACCGCCGGGCTGCGGCAGCACCTGAACGCGGCGGTCGGGGTGGCCCCGCTGGCCTACCGCCGCAACTTCACCTGCCGGCGCCCTACTTGAACGGGTCCTGGCCGACCGGCCTGATCACGATCTCGTTCACGTCCACAGTGGACGGCTGACCCAGCGCGTACAGCACTGCCCGGGCCACATCGTCCGACGCCAGCTTGGGGTCTTCGCGGCGATCGGCCGGGATTGCGCCGGTGTCCACCAGCCCGGGCTGGATGATCGTCACGCGGACGCCGGTGCCCACGCATTCGGCCCGGATGGCCTGGGCCAGGCCGGTGACGGCCCACTTGGTCGCCGAGTAGAGGCTGCCGGGGCGCATGCCGCGACCGGACGCGGAGCCGGTGAGCACGAGATGGCCCTGGAAACGCGTCAGGGCCGGCAGGGCGGCGCGGGCGGTGTAGGCCGGTCCGCACACGTTGGTGACGACCATGTCCCGCCACAGCTCGGGGTCCTCGCCGCCGCGGCCGAGGAAGGAGGTGCCGACGCTGCTGCCGGCGTTGGCGAACACGGCGTCCAGCCGGCCGAAGTGGGCCTCGGCCTGCTCGACAACGCCGCTGATCTGCTTCCAGTCGCCCACGTCGCACGGCAGCGTGAGCACCGGCGCGTCGAGGCTCTCGGCGAACGCGGCCAGCCGGTCGGCCCGGCGGGCGGTCAGGACCAGGCGGTATCCCGCCCGCGCGGCCATGCTCGCGGTGGCGGCGCCCAGCCCGCTGGAGGCGCCGGTGATCAGCAGCACTGGATCGGTCATGAACACCACCCTAGGGGTGAGCGGACTGGCGGAATTACCCCCTGGGGGTATGCTCCGATCATGTTCATCGTGGATGCGTTGGCCATGGCCGGGTCGATGACGTGGGAGATCCTCTGGGCGCTGATCCTGGGCTTCACCCTGTCGGCGGTGGTGCAGGCGGTCGTGCGACGGTCCACAGTGGTCAGACTGATCGGCAGCGACTCGCCGCGGTCGCTGACCATCGCGGCCGGCCTCGGAGCCGCGTCCTCCTCATGTTCGTACGCGGCGGTGGCGCTGGCCCGGGCCCTGTTCCGCAAGGGCGCGAACTTCACAGCGGCGATGGCCTTCGAGATCGCCTCCACCAACCTGGTGGTCGAGCTGGGCGTGATCCTGGCGCTGCTGCTGGGCTGGCAGTTCACCGTGGCCGAGTTCGTCGGCGGGCCGATCATGATCGTGCTGCTGGCCCTGCTGTTCCGGCTGTTCCTGCGCTCGCAACTGGTGACCGCGGCCCGCGCGCAGGCGGACAAGGGCATCGCCGGCTCGATGGAGGGCCACGCGGCCATGGACATGTCGCTCAACGGCCGCAAGCTGCTGTCCCGCGACGGTTTCACCGCCGTGTCGCACGTGTTCGTGATGGAGTGGGCGGCCATCCTGCGCGACTTGGTGATCGGCCTGCTGATCGCCGGGGCCGTCGCGGCCTGGGTGCCGGCCTCGTTCTGGCAGGGCTTCTTCCTGGCCGACCACCCCGTGCTCGGCGCGATCTGGGGGCCGATCGTCGGCCCGGTCGTGGCCATCCTCAGCTTCGTCTGCTCCATCGGCAACGTGCCGCTGGCCGCGGTGCTGTGGTCCGGCGGCATCAGCTTCGGCGGCGTGGTCGCCTTCGTCTTCGCCGACCTGATGATCCTGCCGATCCTGAACATCTACCGGAAGTACTACGGCACCCGGATGGCCCTGTTCGTGTTCGGCACGTTCTTCGCCGCCACGGTCGGCGCCGGCTACCTGGTCGAGCTGCTGTTCGGCGTCACCGGCCTGACCCCGACCGACCGCTCGGCCCGGATCGTCGAGGCCGGCGTCAGCTGGAACTACACGACCTGGCTGAACATCGTGTTCATCCTGCTGGGCCTGGCCCTGGTGCTGCGGTTCTTCCGGTCCGGCGGCCGGGACATGCTCAAGATGATGGGCGGCTCCCCCGACGCCGGCGAGCACGACCATCACCACATGGGCTAGCGGTCACTTGAGCAGCCGGTCCCGCACGTCGGGCACGGCGTGGCCAACGGTGTCGAGGTCGAGCGTGGCCCCGGTGACCCGCGGCAGGTGCACCAGGACGTCGTACGCGGCCATGGCGTCGACCTCGGCGTAAGCCACGCCGTAGCGCTGCTCCTTCGCACCCCGGATCGCGGCCTCGTCGGCGGCCGAGAGGCGACGCAGGTCCACGGCGAACGGCTCGTCACCCGCGCGGCCGGTGGCCATCAGCCCGTCAAGGCTGTCCGGCCGGGGCTCGTCAAGGTCGGCGAACATGACCCCGTCGAAGAAACCGGCCGTGTAGTTGAGGGAATGCCCGCCGCCGGTGGTGGTGCCCACGACGCGGTACTGCTCGCCGAGTCGGTCGGTCAGGTGCACGCCCATCGTCGCCATCGGCCTGCTCCCGGGGAGCGTCGCAGGCAGACGCTGCACGTGAGCGTTGTGCTCGGCCAGCACGATCCGCTCCTCGCGCCGCAGTATCCACTCCACGGTGCCGGCGATGGTGGCCTCTCGGACCTCCATGCCGCCGGCCCGGTCGCCGCGCGCTATGCCCCGGGCCGTGCCGTCGAGCCCGATGGTGACGTCGAGCGCCCGCACCGCGCACTCGTACGCGTCGGCAGAAGTCCGCCGTGTGTAAGCGATCCGGCCGGCGACCAGCCGGGCGCGCAGGTCGGCGAGGCCGGCGCTGAAGCTGTCCTTCTCGGCGTGCTGGGCGTAGGCGGTGAGCGAGGTGAGCTGCGAGAACGCCGACGGACCTGACAGCGCGGCCGCGATCTCCCGGATGCGGGGGTCGACCTCGAACCCGGGATCGGCCTCGACGAGGTAGGCGAGCACGGGGTCGAGGCCGGGCAGCGTGGACGCGTTCGAGCCGGGCAGGTCGGTGCCGTAGAAGCCGATTCCGTGCTCACGCATCCACTCCAGGTGCGCACGCATCTCGGTCCACAGGCCCATCAACCCGGTGACACCGTTGGCCAGCACGTCGCCGAGGGGCCGCGAGTCGTCGCCGCGCAGCCAGTCGGCCACCGCCCAGCCCTCGACGAAACCGCTCTCCATCGCGTACACGCGGAAGCCGTGCCGCTCGGCCAGGTGCCGAAGCAGCCGGCTGCGCAGGAGGTACTGCTCACGGTTGTAGTGCGAGCTCTCGCCGATCGCGACCACCCGCGCGCCTTCGAGCGCCTCGTCCAGGCGATCGAACTCGTCGAGCCCGAACACCGCTGCCGCACTGAGCATCGTGGCTTCCCCTCGCCCTTGCTTTTCCAACTTTGAGAACGGTACCAGATGTGGGAACGTAGGGTCGTGGACCAGTTGGACCTGCTGCTGCATCCCATCCGCCTGCGTATCGTGCACGCGATGTCCGGCGACCGCGTGCGCACCACCACGGACCTGTGCCGGCAACTGCCCGACGTGCCCAAGACCAGCGTCTACCGGCACGTCGGCCTGCTCGCCGACGGCGGCATCCTGGAGGTCGTCGAGGAGCAGCGGGTGCACGGGGCCGTGGAGCGCCACTACCGGTTGCGAAAGGGCGGCGCGGTGGTCGACCGTGCGGCCGCCGAGGCGATGACGTTGGAGGACCACCGACGCGGGTTCACCGGCGCGATGGCGACCCTGCTCGCGGAATTCAACGCCTACCTCGACCGGGACGGCGCCAACCCGCCGGCCGACACCGTCGGCTACAAACAGGGCGTGCTGTGGTTGGACCCGGCCGAAATGGAGGAGTTGGCGCTGGAGGTCGTCGGACTGCTCCGCCACCGCGCCGGCAACGGCCCTGGTGACACTCGACGGCCGTACGTGATGAGCATGATCATGTTCCCCACGGAACCGGCCGGCTCCTAGTCGCCGTTCGCCGGGTGTGTGACTTTCGTCGGCCGGGAATGGGGTCGTCTCGCGAGCGCGTTGAACGTGAGCGTGACCGAAGCCAGTGGTGTGCCCCTGTCCGTGCTCGACCTCGCCCCGGTGTCGCAGGGTTCGACCAGCGCGCAGGCGCTGCGGAACACCCTCGACCTGGCGCGGCACGTGGAGCGGCTGGGCTATCACCGCTACTGGCTGGCCGAGCACCACAACATGCCGGGCATCGCCAGCTCGGCGCCGGCGGTGCTGATCGGGCACGTGGCCGCGGCGACGGAGACGATCCGGGTCGGGTCGGGCGGCGTGATGCTGCCGAATCATCCGCCGCTGGTGGTGGCCGAGCAGTTCGGCACGCTGGAGGCGTTCCACCCGGGCCGGATCGACCTGGGCATCGGGCGCGCTCCGGGCACCGACGGCCTGACCGCGCAGGCGCTGCGGCGCAGCACCGGGCCGCTTTCGGCCGACGACTTCCCGCAGCAGCTGGCCGAGCTGCTGCGGTACTTCGAGGAGCCGGCGCCGGACCAGAAGGTGATCGCGGTCAACGCGCCCGGCAACAAGCCGCCGCTGTGGCTGCTCGGCTCGTCCGGCTACAGCGCCCAGGTCGCCGGCCTGATGGGCATCCCGTTCGCCTTCGCACACCACTTCAGCGCCGAGAACACGTTGCCGGCGCTGGCTTTGTACCGCGAGGCGTTCCGGCCGTCGGCCGTGCTGGACAAGCCGTACGCGATGGTCGCGGCGGCGGTCGTGGCCGCCGACGACGACGAGCACGCGCGATACCTGGCCGGGCCGAGCGGGCTGTCGTTCCTGCGGCTGCGCAGTGGGCGGCCGGGGCTGTTTCCGTCGCCGGAAGAGGCCGCCGCCTACCCGTACACGGACCTGGAGCGGCTGTTCATCGAGGACCGGGCCCGATCGATGATCATCGGCGGGCCGGACACGGTCGCGCGCGGCGTCGCGGAGCTGCTGGAGTCGACGCAGGCCGACGAGCTGATGGTCACCACCACGGTGCACGACCACAACGACCGGCTGCGTTCTTACGAATTGCTGACCAAGGCCGTTCGCGGTTCGTAAGCACCCATTGTCTTGTGAGCGCCACCGATGACGCTGTGGAATCAATCCATGGCGATATCGGTGGCGCATGAGGTGCAGTCCTCGACCCGGCTCTCCCGCGGGCTGATCACGGCCGTGCGGGTGATCACCGGAATGCTGTGGGTGCAGAACGTCTCATGGAAGTCGCCCCAGCCGCCGAACTACGGCGGATTGCGGATGTGGACCCAGGACGCCGTCGGCCACCCGGTCCTGCCGCCCTTCTCCTGGCTGGTCCAGCACGTTGTGCTGCCCGGCTTCCCCCTGTTCGGGGCGCTCGCGCTGGTCGTGGAGATCCTGCTCGGCGCATTCCTCGTCGTCGGGCTATTCACCCGTTTCTGGGCCGTTGTCGGCATCGGACAGACGCTGGTCATCACGCTGTCGGCCCTTTATGTGCCCGGCGAGTGGTTCTGGTCGTATGCGCTGATGTTCGTCGCCCATTTCGCCGTGCTGGCCACCGCCGCCGGCCGATTCGGCGGCGCGGACGCCGTGCTGCGCCCCCGCTGGCAGGCCGGCGGCCACAGGTTCCTGCTGCTCGCGTCCTGAAACTGGTCGCCTTGAAACTGGACGCCCTGAACTGACCGCACTGTCCTCGCGTACACCTTGGAGTGGGCATGAAACTCGCCGTCGGAATCGGCGTCGGCCTCGCCCTGGCCACGCTGCTGGCGATCCCGCCGGGCCTGCCGTGGCACCTGATCGGCCTCGGCATCCCCGGCTACCTCGTGGTGCTGGCGCTGGCCGCGGCGGCGGTCACCGGCGGCTGGCACGAGCGCCGGTCGCTCGTGCTGATCGCCGGCGTCGGACTACTCATCGCGGCCCTGTTCCAGCTGTCCGAGCTGGTCATCGGCGGTCAGAACACCCTCGGCGGCGACCTGTCCACGGTGTCGCTGCTACTCGGTGGGGGTATCGGGCTGGTGGCCATCGGCTCGCCCAAGACGGCTCTGCAGGCCTGATGGAGCAGCTGGGGTGGGGCGCGGTCGCCGGGCTGGCGGCCGCGCTGCCGGTCGGGGTGCTGATGGCGACCCAACACATGGTCACCGCGTTCCCCGGCTGGCTGGCGTTCGCGGCGTATGCGCTGGTCATCGGCGTGGTGCTGAGCGCGGTCGCGCGCGGCAGCCGTCAGGGCCTGGCCATGACGGCGTCGGCCGGCGTGCTGCTGGGGACGCTGGGGTGGCTGGTGTTCTCGCTGACCCTGGAGCCGCTGTTCCACGGCCTGCTGCCGACCTGGTCGGCCGCCGCGGCGGCGAAGACGTATCCCGAACTGGTCGGCAATGTGCTGCACGGCGCGATCACCGGGCTGCTACTGCATTTTGTCGCCGGTGTGTGGACCCTCAAGGCGCGGGTCAAGCACGAACCCGTGGAACGCACACGGGTTGTCGTTGTGGGCGGCGGATTCGCCGGTGTCGCCGCCGCGCAGCGGTTCGAGCGGCTGGTGCTGCGCGGCGCCAAGCTCAATGTCACCCTGGTCAGCGATTCCAACTTCCTGCTGTTCACGCCGATGCTGGCCGAGGTCGCCGCCGGGGCCCTGGAACCGGCGCACATCAGCGCCCCGATCCGGTCCGCCGCCGCGCACACCACGTTTCTCTACGGGCGGGTCGACCGCGTCGATCCGGCCGTCCGCGAAGTCGTGCTCGAATCGGGCGAAATCCTGCGGTACGACCATCTTGTGCTGGCCGTCGGCTCCGTGCCGCACACCTTCGGCCTGCCCGGCATCGCCGAGCACTCGTTCCCGTTGAAGAATCTCGCCGACGCCGTCGCCCTGCGCAACCACGTGCTGCGGCTGCTGGAGACCGCCGACCGCGAGACCGATCCCCGGACCCGGCGCGAGCTGCTGACCTTCGTCGTCGCCGGGGCCGGCTTCGCCGGCACCGAGATGATCGCCGAGCTGTTCGATCTCGTGCACGGCGTCTCGCACTACTACCCCGGCATCGCGCCTTCTGAGCCTCGGTTCGTGCTCGTGCACGCCGGCGACCGCATCCTGCCCGAGCTCGGGCCGGAGCTCGCCGCCTACGCCATGGAACGCCTTGCGGCGCGGGGCATCGAGCACCGGCTGAACCTTCGGGTCACCGAGGCCGCCGAGGACCTTGTCCGGCTGGAGAACGACGAGCTCATCCCCACCCGCACGTTCGTCTGGACGGCCGGCAACAAGCCGGCGTCGTTGGTCGGCGCCCTGACCACCGACACCGCGCTTCGCGCCGAGGGCATGCCCGATGTGTGGGCCGTCGGCGACTGCGCCCGAATCCCTACGGTGGACGGCGGTTTCCATCCGCCCACCGCTCAACATGCCCTCCGGCAGGGAAAGACCGTCGCCGACAACGTCGCCGCTGTTGTCGCCGGCCGGGATCCGGTTCCGTTCCGATTCCGGACCATCGGTGTGCTGGTGGCGTTGGGCCACCGCACCGCCGCCGCCGAGATCCGCGGCCGGCGCTTCGCCGGGCTCGTCGCGTGGTTGCTGTGGCGGGGGATCTACCTGTCCAAGTTGCCCGGCGTGGAGAAGCGAATTCGGGTGCTGTTCGACTGGACCCTGGACCTCGTGTTCCCGCGGGACATCGTCGTGACCGCGGCCGCGCCGCGCCGGTCGAAGGTGAGGGCGGAATGAGTGGCCGCGAGGATACGATCGACGGCGAGCTTCGGTCGCCGGCGGGGGCGATGAAAGCCCGCGACGCCGCCATTTCCGGTGCGCTGGCCGGGCTGGCCGGCGGGGCCGCCTTCGCCGCCACCATGGCGATCCAGGGGCAGCTGGCCACCGTGGCCTCCATCGTGCACACCGACAATGTGGTCGCCGGCCTGGCCGTGCACATGGTGATCGCCACGATCCTCGGCGCGGGCTTCGGGTTGCTGATCTCGCGGCAGCGGGCCCGGGCCGGCGAAACCGTGTTCTGGGGCCTGATCTACGGGGCCTTCTGGTGGTTCCTGGGACCGCAGACGTTGTTGCCGCTGCTGCTCGGCCAGCCGGTGGCGTGGGATCTGGCCGGGGCCCAGGCGTTGCTGCCGAGCCTGATGGGGCATCTGCTGTACGGGGCCGTCACCGGCATCGCTTTCGTGGTGCTGCAACAGGACACGGATCCGTTGTGGCGCAAGCCGTCGCGCGGGTCCGTCCTCCGTGGACTGATCGCCGGCCTGGCCCTGGGGCTGCTACTCGGGCTGCCATGGGAAGGACTGCTGGCGGGGGCCGGCTACGCGCTCATCGCGTCGCCGGAAAGCACGGGACCGGCGCTGGTGCGGGGCACGGTGTACGGCTTCGCCTGGTGGGTGTTCGCGGCGCTGACCGTGGAACCGTTGCTGTTCGACGTGACCCTGGACTGGTCGCAGCAGGCGGCGGCGCGCGACGCCCACCTGATGCCGGCCTACGTGTTGCTGGGTGCCGGCATCGCCGTCGGCTACACCTGGCTCGGGCTGCTGGCCAAGGTCCTGTTCACGGACGACATCCGGCTGGTGCGAACCGAAGCCGCCGGCACGCGGGGCTTGCGGGCGCTGGGCTACGGGGCGTTGTCGGGCATCGCCGGCGGGTTGGTGTTCACCGTGGTGATGGTCGCCGTCGGCGAATTCCCGTTGGTGGCGCAGATGATCGGCTCCCACTCGGCGGTGGCCGGCTTCGTCGTGCACATGGTGATCGCGCAGATTCTCGGCATCTCCTACGCGATCCTGTTCCGGCGGCGCAGCTTCGACCTGACCTCCGGCATCGGCTGGGGCCTGTCGTACGGCTTCTTCTGGTGGACGCTGGGCGACCTGACCCTGCTGCCGCTGTTCACCGGCACCCCGGTCGACTGGAGCGCCGCCGGCATCGCCGCCGGCTTCCCTTCCCTGGTCGGGCATCTGGCCTACGGCGCGGCGCTCGGCGCGGTCTACCACCGCCTCGAACGGCGGGCCAACCCCTGGTGGCAGACGCGCAGCAAGGCGGTCGCCGAGCAGACCGTCGTCCGTCGCGAGCAGATCCGCGGCGCCGCCCCGGCGATGTGGGTGTTCACCGTCCTGATCGCCCTCATCATCCCGATGCTGGTCGGTACCGCCACCTAAGGCGCAGGGCGGAGACGAGGAAGAAGATGCCGCCGAGCGTGGCGTAACCGGCCAGTGTGGACAGTCCGGCTCCTGACTGGCTCGCCTGGAGGATGAACGAGGCGCCGGCGACGGTCGAGATCGCGCCGCTGATGATCATGGGCCACTGGCCGCCCAGCGTGCGGCGGATGAGCCCGACGAAGAGTTGGACGAGGCCGGACAGGACGGCCCAGGCGCCCCAGACGCGCAGCACGCCCGGGGTGCCGGCCGAGACGGCGATGGCCAGGCCGACGGCGGCGAGCAGGCTGATCGCGATGTTGACGTACAGGCCCGACACCGGCCTGGCGCTCCTGGACGAGCGTGCGTCGACCACAGCGGCGGCCACGTCGAACACCGGGTAGAGCACGAGCAGCGTGACGCTGAGCGGGTTGATGGTCGACGCGGTCGCGACCAGCAGACCGGCCCAGACGATCGCGAAGCCGAAGCGGATGAAGTACAGCCGTCGCAGGGTTGGCGCGCTGCCCCCGTCGACGGCGGTGGTGCCGGTGCTCACAGGTTCTCCCCTTTTCCACCGGTCGTCGCCGGCTCGTGGCCGAGACTGGCATCGGCCGGGCATCCCCGAAAAGGGCCGTTTCCGTCCCCCGACCGGGTTGTCCAGGGACAGTCCAGGCCCACCCTGGCCGGTGTCGGCGCTGTTAGATTCCTGGTATGACCGGCGACGCGCATCGCAGCGAGCTGGGCGACTTCCTCCAGGCGCGGCGGGGCGAGCTGAGCCTCGACGTGGTCGGGCTGCCCGACACCGGCCGCCGGCGGCGGGCCCGAGGACTGCGCCGGGAGGAAGTGGCCGCCCTCGCGTCGATCAGCACGGACTTCTACACGCGCATCGAGCAGGGACGGCGCCGGGCGTCCGAGGAGGTGCTGACCGCCATCGCGCGGGTGTTGCGGCTCAGTGAGGACGAACGCGACTACGTGTTCGAGCTGTCCGGGCGGGAACAGCGGTCGGGGCGGCCGTCGGCGCAGCAGGCCCAGCCGCAGTTGCAGCGGCTGCTCGACGACTTCGCCACCGTCCCGGCGGTGGTCCTGGGCCGGCACACGGACATCCTGGCCTGGAACCCCATGGCCGCGGCGCTGTTCACCGACTTCGGGCGGCTGCCCGCGTGGCACCGGAACTTCGTGTGGCTGGTCTTCTGCGATCCGGGCGTGCGCGGGCTGTATCCGCGCTGGGAATACGCGGCCCGTAACGGGGTCGCGCAGTTGCGGCGGGAGGCCGCGCGCGATCCCGACGACCCCGAACTGGCGGCGCTCGTCGATGAGCTCTCGGCGCGGGACAAGGACTTCCGGCGATGGTGGACCTCGCACCAGGTCGCCGTCCGCGGCGCCGGCGCCAATGAGGTGCGGCATCCGGTCGTCGGCGATCTCACTCTCGACTGGGCGGCGCTCGTCTGCACCGCCGATCCGGACCAGCAGCTGTTCACCTGGACCGCCCAACCCGGCACCCCGTCCCACGACGCGCTACGCGACCTCGCCTCGCGCATCACCGCCTCCTGAGTGACGTCACATGCGGACCGGATGTGCCTCAGGAAGGCAAGTACGACGCTCATGTGACGTTTGCCAGCGCAAAGCGCGCCCCTGGGGGGTTAGCGCAAGGTGCGGGGGCGGACGGCGTTGGCGCGGTCGACCAAGGCCACCCGTTCGGTGACGGAGCTGGCCAGGCGGGCCAGAGTGCGGTAGCACTCCTCGAGCCCGAAGCGCAGGCCCCGCTCGGTCAGCTCGGCCCCCAGCACGGTGGTGACGCCGTTGTCGCCGCCGGGCTTGCCGGCCAGCACCCAGTCGAACGCCGCCCCGAGCACGTCGGCGATGAGCTTGGTGCGCTTCTGCACGTCCAGCGTGAGGTGGTCGAGGCGGTTGCCGGCCTCCAGCAGGTCGGCCACGGTCAGCTCGGCCGGCCGCCGGTCCCGGATCCGCACCTTGAGCGCCCCGATCTGCGCGGACAGGTGCTGGCTGGAGCTGTCCGGCACGGTGTCGAGGATCTCCACGGCCCACGACCGGTGCCCCTGCGCGAGCCGGGTCCGGGCCAGGCCGAAGGCGGCGCTGACGTAGCCGTGGTCGGTGCGCCACACCAGCTCGTAATACCGCGCGGCAGCGCCATGATCGCCGCACAGCTCGGCGCTGACCGCCAGCGCCAACTTGACCGCCGGCTCGCCGGGCAACCGATCGAAGACCAGGTTGAAGGCGACCTTGGCCTCCTTCGGCTTCGACTGCGCGATGGCGACCAGACCCCGGTACCAGCTGACCCGCCAGTCCCCCGGCGCGTCGTCCGAGCCCCCGAGATCCTGTACGGCGTCCAACGCGCCGATCGCCGACGGCAGGTCCTCCAGGTCGATGTACGCGCGAGCCCGCCGCAGCAGCACCTCGGGCGTGACCATGGGTGCGTTGTCGAGGCTCTGCAACATGGCCTTCGGATCGACGCCGGTCACCGTCGCGAGGAAACCGGCGGCCGGGTCGCCGGCGTTGACCTGCGGCACCGGCAAAGCGACGGCGACCTCGTGCGGCTCGGGGGCCAACAGCTCGTCCCGCGGACCGAAGGGACGCCGCTCGGTGCTGAACAGGTGCGACAGCCGCGGCGGCGGCTGCTCGCCGCCGATGGCCACGACCTCCCGCAGCACGCCGACCAGTTGCTCGGCCATGTCCTCGGCCGAGTGGAACCGCTGCTCCGGCTTCTCGTGCGTGGCCCGCAGCAGAAACCGGTGGTAGGACTCGAAGATCTCGAACAGCGGCACCTCGTCCGGCCCGGGCAGGCTGTGCTTGCGGGTGCTGCGGTACTCCGGGAACTCGAAGCTGAGCACGGCCATCATCCGCCCGACCGTGTAGAGGTCGGACGCGAAGGACGGCCCGCGTCGGCCGAGCTCGGGCGCGCTGTAGCCGGCGGTGAAGAACAGCGGGCTCTCGTAGTCGTCCATCCGCCGCACGGCCCCGAGATCGAGCAGCTTGAGCTGCTCGTCGGTCTGGATCACGTTGTCCGGCTTGAGATCGCAGTACAGCAGGCCGACGCCGTGCAGATAACCCAGCGCGGGCAGGATCTCCAGCCCGTAGGCGATCACCTGCGGCAGCGGCATCGGCTCGATGCGACGGTCCGGGCGGCGGCGCTTGTAGGCCAGCTCCCGCAGCGAGTCGCCGCCGACGTACTCCATCACGATGTAGCCGACCATGGTGCCGGTGTCGGGATCCGGGTGCTGCACGAAGTTGTAGATCTTGACGATGTTCGGGTGCTCGACCTCGGCCAGGAACCGCCGCTCGGCCACCGCGGCGGCCATCGCCGCCGGGTCGCCGGTGTCGATCAGGCCCTTCAGCACCACCCAGCGGTCGTTGACGTTGTGGTCGCGGGCCAGATAGATCCAGCCGAGACCGCCGTAGGCGAGACAGCCCAGCACCTCGTACTGACCGCCGAGCACCTCGCCCGGCGTCAGCTTGGGCACGAACGAGAACGGTGTGCCGCAACGGGGACACACGCCGACGGTCAGCCCGGGGACGCCGTTGTCGCTGCGGCCGACCCGGGACGCGCAGTGCGAGCAGAACCGCTTGTTCTCGGCCACGACCGGGTTGTCCAGCACGGCGGTCGACGGGTCCCGGAAGGGCACGCGTGGCACCTCGACCAGGCCGGCGCCCAGGCCACCACGGCCAAGCGACGGCCCGGTCAGCGGTCTGGAGCCCTGACTGGACGGCCGCCACACCTCGTCGGTGTGACCGGTCGGGGCGAGACCGGTCGCGGCGGGTTCCCACTGCTCGGTTGGCATGTCGTCAGTCCACGTATCGCGGGGTCGGCGGGGCGGGCACCGGTCCGAGCCGGTCGCCCAGCCAGTGCTGGTAGTCGGCGGTCCAGGTGCCGTCGGCGCGGATCTTCTCCAGCACCGCGTTGATGAAGCGGACGAAGTCGCTGTCGGTCTTGGGCACCGCCAGCCCGTACGGCTCGTCGGCGAAGCGCGGGCCGACCACCTTGGTGTACGGGTCCTGCGCGGCCAGCCCGGCCAGTATGGTGTCGTCGGTGGAGGTGGCGTCGACCTGGCCCTGCTGCATCAGCACCAGGCAGTCGGTCCAGTTGTCCACGGACACCAGCTGCGGCTTGGCGGCGACCTTGGTCAGCGCGTCCAGCGAGGTGGATCCCTTGGTGGCGCACACCTTCTTGCCGGCCATGCCGCCGATGTCCTGCACCGTCGAGTTGGCGTCGACCAGCACCCGCTGCCCGGCCGAGAAGTAGACCGAGGAGAAGCCGACCTGGGCGGCCCGGGCGCAGTCGATGGTGAAGGTGCGGGCCACGATGTCGACCTGGCCCTGTTGCAGCACCGGAATCCGGTCGGCCGAGGTGATCGCCTTGAACTGGATCCGGTCCGGGTCGCCGAACAGCGCCGCCGACACGGCGTGCAGCATGTCCACGTCGAAGCCCTCGACCTGGCCGGTGACCGGGTCGCGGAAGCCCATCGGGAACGTGTTCTGGTCGACGCCGGCGATCAGCCGGCCGCGCTGCACGATGCGGGCCATGGTGGAGCCGTCGGGCATCTGCCCGGGCGGCGGCAGCGGGCCGCTGGGCCGCAGGCTGGCCGTGGCGTCGCAGGTGTCGCCCGGGGTGCTGGCCCCGGTGGTCGGTGCGGGCGAGCCGCCCAGGCCGGGCGGCTCGGGCACGGTGACGGTGGACGAGCTGTCCAGGGATTGCGTGGGCAGCGTGGAACCGCACCCCGCCAGCACAATCGCCAGCGCGGTCACCAGAACCGCCGCCCTCACCAGTACTCCCTGAACCGCTGCCAGATACCCCACCCCGAGGCTACGCCGATCACGATCGCGATGACGATCAGTCCGGGCCGCAGCAGCGTCAGTGCCGCGTCGGCCGCCGAGGTCTGGTGGTTGAAGGCGGTGCGCGCGGTGTCCAATGCGGACACCAGGTTGCGGTCGAGGTCGGCGAACAGCGTGCCGCTGCTGCCGGCGCCGGCGCCGATGCTGGACTGCACGGCCTGGTTGTACTGGCCGGCGTCGTCGGCCTCGCGGATCCGGCGGTGCGCCGACATCCACGCCTGCTGCGCCTTGATCGCGTTGTCCAGCGAGGTCCGGACGGACGGGTCGGTGGCCATGGCGCGGGCCTGCCCGAGCAGGCCCTGCGAGCCGTCGCGGCCGCCGAGGCGGTTGGCGGCGGTCAGGTAGTCGGTCTGGTAGCTCTGGCCGTTGCCCCGCACCACCAGCGTCAGCGTCTCGTCGGCCCGGGCCTGCACGGCCGCGAACCGGGCCTGCACCAGCACGGCGACCTGGTCGGAACCGTCCCTTCGGGCACTGTCCAGATGCAACGTCACGGCGGTCATGGCCGCGGCCGTCCACAGCAGCCCGATCACGGCCGCGACGGTGCCGACCAGCAGGCCGGTGTTGACCAGGCGGTTGGTCGCGCCGAGCAGGTACCACTGGGCCGCGAACAGCAGGCCGACGGTGATCAGCAGCAGCACGATCTGGCCCAGCGGGAACGAGGTCGCCGCGTCCTGCTCCTGCGTGAGACGGGCGTTCTCGGCCCGGTACAGCTGCTCGGCCGCCGGCAGCAGCTTGGCCCGCATCAGGCCGGAGGCCTCGCGCAGGTAGGCCGCGCCGACCGGGAAACCCTGCCGGTTGTTGGCCCGCGCGGTCTCCACCAGTCCGGTGTAGATCGGCAGCTGGCCGGACAGCGTCTCCAGCGCGCTCGGGGCCACCTCGGTGCCGGCCTGCAGCGTCAGCGCCGACGTGGCCTGCGCGATGTCGGCCAGGTACTGCTGCCGGGTCGCGGCCGGCTCGATGCCGCCGGCCAGGAAGGCGCTCGACGCCGTCGCGTCCGCGTCCTGCAGGGCTCGGTAGATGTCCTGCGCGGCCACGCTCAGCGGCTCGGCGCTGGTGGCCAGGTCCTGCACGTCGTCGCTCTTGGCCTGCACGCCGGACGAGGTCACCACGCCGACGATGATGGCCAGCACGACCAGGCCGGCGGCGATGCCGACCAGCCGGCCGGGAGTGGAGCGGACCAGTCTGCGGGCCACCCGCCAGAGGCGGATCGGCGCGCGCGGCAGGGCGGCGGCCCGGGTGATCACACCGGCCACCGGCGATCACCCCTCTCCCACTTCGTCCCCCCACGTCGACTATCGATCGTGTGGTGGCGCAGCGCTACCCGAATCGAAGAGCGGGCACCACATGTCTGCCCCTCGGTGTGGTCCTCCTCACCTGGTTGGCGCAGGGTGACCGGGTATTAACGGATCCGATTGGTCTAGCAAAGGGCAAACTGAGCGACAATGACCGGCATGACCACTGACGTGCTGCGTTACGCGGCGTTCACGACCACGCCCGACGGCGGCAACCCCGCCGGCGTCGTGCTGGACGCCACCGGGCTGGACGACGCCGACCAGCAGAAGATCGCCGCCGACGTGGGCTACTCCGAGACGGCCTTCGTCACCCGGGCCGAGGACGGCTACCGGGTGCGCTACTTCAGCCCGCTGGCCGAGGTGGCGTTCTGCGGGCACGCCACCATCGCCACCGCCGTCGCTCTGGCCGAACGAGACGGTCACGGACAGTTGCTGTTCCACACGGCGGCCGGCGAGATCCCCGTCACCACCACGGTCGGTGACGACGGCCTGATCCGGGCCAGCCTGACCAGCGTGCCCACCTCGTCCCGGGAGGCCACCCCCGAGGAGTTCGCCGAGGCCCTGGTCGCGCTGCGCTGGTCCACTGCCGACCTGTCCAGCCAGCACGTCCCCCACGTCGCCTTCGCCGGCAACCACCACCTCGTGCTCGTGCTCGCCTCGCGGCAGCGGCTGGCCGCGCTGAGCTACGACTTCGACCGGCTGGCCACGATCATGACCCGGTTCGGCTGGACCACCGTCCAGCTGGTGTGGCCGGAGACCGACACCGTCTGGCACTCCCGCAACCCGTTCCCGATCGGCGGCGTCGTCGAGGACCCGGCCACCGGCGCGGCCGCGGCCGCCTTCGGCGGCTACCTGCTGGCCACCGGGCGGGTGTCCGAGCCAGTGCGGCTGACCATCCACCAGGGCGAGGACCTGGGCCGGCCCAGCCTGCTCACCGTCGACCTCGACCCGGCCGACCCGCGCGTGACCGTCAGCGGCAACGCGGTGTTGATGGCGCTGTGTTGATGGCGCCGCCTCCGGCGTCGCGGCTCGGCCCCTTCGGGGCCGCGCTTCAGATGCCCTGCCAGGGCGGCTTGGTGGCGTAGGTGGAGCGGTAGTAGTCGGCCAGCTTGAGGCGGCTGGCGGCGGCCTCGTCGAGGATGACGGTGGCGTGCGGGTGCAGCTGGAGCACCGAAGCGGGCACGATGGCGGCGAGCGGGCCCTCCACGGCCAGTGCGACGGCCTCGGCCTTGGACTCGCCGGTGGCCAGCAGGACGAGGTGCCGAGCCTCCATGATGGTGCCGATGCCCTGGGTGAGCACGTGCTGCGGCACCTCGTCGAGGCTGGCGAAGAAGCGGGCGTTGTCCACCCGGGTCTGCCGGGTCAGGGTCTTGACCCGGGTCCGCGAGCCGAAGGACGAGATGGGCTCGTTGAAGCCGATGTGGCCGTCGGTGCCGATGCCGAGCAGCTGGAGGTCGACGCCGCCGGCCGCGGCGAGGGTCCGCTCGTAGTCGGCGCACGCCTGCACGACGTCGGCGGCCGAGCCGTCCGGGCCCATGAACCGGTCGTCGCCGATGCCGAGGCGGTCCAGGACCTCGCGGCGGACCACCTCGCGGTAGGACTCGGGGTGCCCGGCGGGCAGGCCGACGTACTCGTCGAGCTGGCAGATCCGGGCCCGGTCCAGGCTCAACCCCTGCTCACGGCGGCGCTGCAGGGCCTGGTAGACGGGCAGCGGCGTGGAGCCGGTGGCCACGCCGATCAGCGCGTCGGGCTTGCGCGCGACGAGGTCGGCGATGGCCGCCGCGGCCAGCTCGCCCTGCGCCGGCGCGTCCGACACGATCACGATCTCCATCTGGGCCCCCGACGGCTCGATCCAATGGTTCAGACCAATCTTAGCCATGCGCGGGCGTCGGGAGAACGTGCGCGGCGACACGTTCACCCAGGTTGCTCCGAACGATCAGGGAGATGGCCAGCCCGAGCTCCCAGAGGAGCACCGGCGCGGCCGGGATCGCCGCGGCGACGGAGAACTGCGTGACCAGCCCGAGCAGCTGGGCGGCGCTGACCAGGAACAGCAGCGGACCGCCGACCAGGCCGAGAATCGGCACGATCTTCGGCGCCAGCCCGGCCCGGAGCACCAGGTAGGCGGCCAGCACGGTGTTCGCGCCGCAGACGAAGCCGGGGCCGAGCAGGAACGTCGCGTTGTGCATGGCCACGAGCGTGGCGGCGTCGGGCGAGGGCAGGGCCAACAGCGGGATCACGCCGACGACGATCACCGCGGCCTCCAGGGTGCGCAGGCCGACGTAGCCCAGGGCGACGGCCTCGCCGTACGGCCGCAGGATCGGGTAGAGCGCGACGGCGGTGCCGATGACCGCCAGCGCCAGGATGATCTCCAGCAGGGCCCCGACCTGCACATTCATCGAGGTCCCGACGGACGGGTCGGTCAGCAGCCGGCCGTACAGGATCACGGCACCGATCGACGTCACGTGCGTGACGAGATACAGCGCGCCGGCGGATCTCGGTCTCATGGCTCTCCCCTCGGGTGTACGGCGTACACCTCAGTGCCGGCAACGCTAGGTGTACGCTGTACGCCTGTCAAGCGCCTGCTCGGGGAGAGTGCATGCCGGCCCGCCGGGAACAGCTCAATCGCGACCGGGTGCTCGCCGCCGCGGTGGCGCTGGCCGACACCGAGGGGGTCGAGGCGGTCAGCATGCGGGGACTGGCCCAGCGGCTCGGCGTCGTGCCGATGGCCCTCTACAAGCACGTGGCCAACAAGGACGAGCTGCTCGACGGCATGATCGACGCCGTCGTGCGTGAGATCGAGGCCCCGGTCGACGGCCTCGACTGGCGCTCGGCCGTGCGCCGCCGGATCCTGGCCGCCCGGACCGTCCTACTGCGACACCCGTGGGCCCGCCGGGCCATGGAGGCCAAGACCACGCCGACGCCGACCGTGTTGGCGCACATGGACTCCACCGTCGGGATCTTCCTGGCCGGCGGGCTGTCCGCCGACCTCGTCCATCACGTCATGCACGCCCTCGGCAGCCGCATCTTCGGCTTCACGCAGGAGCTCTACGAGACCTCGCCGTCGGCCGAGGTGCCGCCCGAGGTGGCCCGGTTCATGGCCGCGTCGTTCCCCAACATCGTTGCCGTCGCGACCAGCCGGCCGCACGACCCGGGCTCCGTCGTCGGGTTCGGCTGCGACGACCAGTTCGAGTTCGAGTTCACCATCGACCTGTTCCTGGACGGCGTCGAACGCCTGCACCGCAAGGGATGGCACTCCTGACGCCGTGGCGTCCCCATGCGCGCGCCGCATATGCGTGGTGTCGAACACGCGCTGGCGGGCCAGGTTCCCGTTGAGCAATGCTCGTGAGGACAGCGTGACGAGCTGGATCGAGGGAGCAGGACGATGGCTTTGCACATGATGGCGTCGGTCGTCATCGGTGTCCCGAACACCGCGGAGACCGCCGCCTACTACACGGAATTCGGGCTCACCCCGGTCGGCGACGGCTGGTTCTCCACCCTCGACGGCGGCAAGCAGCTGCGGCTCGTCGACTCACCGCTGCGCCGGCTGGTGGCGTTCACCGTCGGCGTCGACGACACCGACGACCTAAATCGCGTCGAACGACGGCTGACCCGCCTCGAAGCGGTGACCAGGCGCGAGCCGAACCGGCTGACCGCGATCGACCCGGTCGGCGGCGTCGAGGTCCATCTGGAGGTCCGGCCGCGGCTGCGGCAGCCCGAGGTGCCGGCGACCCGCTACAACGGCCCCGGACGGATCGAACGCGCCGGCACCCGGGCCGACGGCCTGCTGCGCACCAGCCCGGTGCGGCCCCGCAAGCTCGGCCACGCCGTGCTCGGCACCACCGACTTCGCCGCCTCCCAGCGTTTCTACGTGGAGGGCATCGGGTTCAAGGTCAGCGACCTGATGAGCACCGGCGCGTTCGTGCGGTGCTCCACCGACCACCACAACCTGTTGCTGCTCAAGGCGCCGGTCAACTTCCTGCACCACACCTCCTGGCAGGTCGACGACATCGACGACGTCGGCCGCGGCGCCGCCCACATGCTCGAGGACCACCCGGAGCGCCACGTCTGGGGCATGGGCCGGCACCACTACGGCTCGAACTTCTTCTGGTACCTCAAGGATCCGGCCGGCAACTTCTCCGAGTACTACAGCGACCTCGACTGCATCCTGGAGGACCAGCTGTGGAAACCGGACGTCTTCGACGGCGGCAACGGTCGGATCAGCTGGGGCCAGCCGCTGCCGCCGTCGTTCCTGCACCCGGAGGACCTGGCCGCCCTGATGACCGGCGTCCACGCGCCGCGATGAGCTAGTCGAAGCGGACGAAGGAGCGCAGCGTGCCGGCCCCGAAGTCGCGGATCTCGGCGTAGCCGAGGGCCTCGTAGAAGGCGCGCTGCGCGGGCTCGTCGTCAGTCAGCAGTACCTTCTGCCGCACCGCGGCGTACCGCTCGATCACCGCGCCGACCAGCGCGCGGCCGATGTTGCGGCGCTGCGCGTCCGGGTGCACGAGGACGTCCTGGAGATAGCAGATGGTGGCGTCATCGGAAATCGCCCGGGCCAGGCCGACCAGGCGGCCGGCCAGCCGGGCGGTGACCACACAGGACGAACCGGCGACGGCCTTGCGCAACAGGTCCGGGTCGGCCGTGTAAGCCGTCCAGCCGACGGCCTCGTACAGCGGCAACAGCTCGTCCAGCGGCACTTCCGCGGCGATCACGGGCTCGTCCATACCTGGCACTCTAGGGCCCGACGAGCCTGGCCACGTCCAGTTTCGCCTTGAGTTGACCGTACGTCAGCATCAGGTCGGCCACCCGTTGCAGCCTCTCGCGGGACACGGAGGTCGGGAAGACGGGGATGGCCACCTCCCGGGCGATTTCGGGTGTCACGCCACCGACGAAGGTGGGCAGGATCTTCTGCACGGCAACGACATCGTGGGCCTCGGCGGCGGCGCGCTCGATCGCGCGGCGGAAGGCGGCGACGGCGGCGGGGTTCTGCTGGGCGAACTTGGACAGGGCGAAGTAGCCGGCGATGGGCAAGTCGTGCGCGGGCCCGGGGCCGTAGAGGTCGACGACGGGGATCGTGCCAACCTGCCGGCGGGCGATGGTGATGAACGGCTCCAGCTGCAACGCTGCGTCGACTTCCTTGCCGGCCAAGGCGGCCGGCGTGTCGGCGTGGTGCACGATGGGCGTCTTGACGCTGCCGGGATCGACGCCGTCGGCCTGGAGGATGGCCTTGAGCGCGAGCAGCGGGATGTCGTTGGGGGCGTTGCTGCTGACGGTCCGGCCGGCCAGGTCCTTCGCCGAGTGGATGCCGGAGTCGGGGCGGGTGGCGACGATCTGCACGTGCGGGCCGCCCTGCGAGCCGTCGGCCAGGACGCGGTAGTCGCCGGTGCCGTTGGCCTGCGCCTGGAACAGCGTGGCCCAGTTGCCGAAGCCGATGTCGATGTGGTCGCCGGCCAGCAACGGCAGGCTGTCGGTGCCGCTCTTGGTCGGCGTGATCTTGACGGTGAGGCCCTCGTCGCGGAAGTAGCCCTTGCTCAGGGCCAGGTAGAACGGGGCCGTGTCGATCACCTGCATCACGCCGACGCGGATGACCGTGTCGCCGTTGCCGTGCTGTTCCTGGGTCCCATTGAGCACACTGCAACCGGCGACGGCGACGAGCGCCGCCGCCAGCAGCGCGATGCGACGCATGCCTCACGCTCCTTTGTGGACGGTTCGCCAGCAGACCGTGGTGAAGGGGACGTCGATCTGGTCCGAGGGTGCCAGTGATCGTTGACGGTCGAGGAACTCCTTGCGTGTCAACGGGTCCATCGCAAGGACCCGGCTGTAGGTGCCGAGCAGGGCCACCAGGTCGTCCACGTGCCGACGCCAGGTCCAGCGCAGCACGCGGTACTGCGGCGTGCCGAACGGCGCGTCGGCCGCCAGGATCAGCCGGCCGGGGCGGCGGGTCTCGTCGTGGGCCGAGGTCACCGGCCACCAGAACCTCTCGGCCCATTCGTCAACGATCGCCGGCAGATTCCAGGCCGTGGCCAGGGTTCCGCCGGGTCGCAGCACCCTGGCCGCCTCGTGCGTGGCCCTGGGCTGGGCGAACCAGTGCCACGACTCGAAGGCCACCACCAGGTCCGCGCTGCCGTTCTCGACGGGGATGTCCTCGGCCGTACCGGCCAGCAGCTTCGCGCCGCGCACCGCAAAAGCCGCCCGCATGTTCGGATCCGGCTCGACCGCCACGGTCTCGTCGGCGAACCGGGCCAGCCGGCGGGTCTGAATGCCTGTGCCCGCCCCGAGTTCCACCGCCCGCCCACACGGCTGCGGGACCAGCCAGTCGAAGGCGGCGTACGGGATCTCGGACCGCAACCGGTGGTACTGCTCGGCCACGGCTCCGAATGCGCGGGACACGCCAGCAGCATGGCGACCCCGGCCGCCGCCCCGCCGGCTTTCGCCGGCACGTCACCGGATCGGCGCAGGCGAGCGGCAAGTTGCGGTGCGATTGCGATACCGCAGCGGCACCGGGATCAGGCGGTACCGTCCCGGTGATCGAGCGGAGAGCCCATGAGCGATTGGCCCACCGACAAGGTGACCGCGTTGCGGCTCGGCCAGCGGTTGGTCGCCGAGGTGCCGTCCGCCGGGCCCGGCCGGCGGGCCTTCGTCGACATCACACCGCAGGCCACCGCCGCGGACACCGAGGCCCGCCTCAACGGCTGGACGCGAACCGACGACGCGCGCACCTTCACCCTGCGGCACTGGGACTATGACGCCGGCCGGCTGGACGGGTACGACTACGACATCGGGGCCTTCCTGATCCGGACCACGACCGTCGTCGGCGAGCCGGACCTGGCCGTCGCCCTACAGGCCTGGCGGCTGCATCCGGCTCAGTTCCAGTACCCCTGGCACACCGACGATCCGCGGTGAGTCGGGTGGTCAGAGCCTGGCGGCGATGGCGGCGATGTCGGCCGGGCCGAGTTCGCAGCAGCCGCCGATGAGGGTGGCGCCGTCACGGAGCCAGTCGTGCACCACCGAGGGGTCGAAGGTGCGGCGGCCGTCCCAGGATCGGGCGACTGGATCCCAGCCCTCGCCACTGTTCGGGTACACGACCACGGGTTTGCCGCTGACCGCGGCGGCCAGCGGGACGGCGGCGGTGGCGTCGAGGGGGTCGCAGCAGTTGACGCCGACGGCGAGGATCTCCGGCACGTCCCTGGCCAACTCGAACGCCTCGGCCAGCGGCTGTCCGGCCCGCGTGAACGAACCGTCGATGGTGAACGAGAGCCAGGCCGGGATGCCGGTGTCGGCGATGATCGCGACCAGCGCCTGCGCCTCGTCGAGGTCGGGAATGGTCTCCAGGGCCAGCACATCGGGCCCGGCGGCGGCCAGCACCTCGATGCGCGGGGCGTGGAAGTCGATCAGCTCGGCCACCGAAAGCCCGTAGCGGCCACGGTATTCGGAGCCGTCGGCCAGCACCGCGCCGTAGGGGCCGACGCTCGCGGCGACCCAGAGCCGGCGGTCGTCGACCGCGGCCTGGAACGAGGCCTGCCGGGCCAGTCGCACGCTGAGCCGCAGCAGCTCGGGGGTGTCGTCGCCGAAGCCCTCGAACGAGGCCTGGTAGCTGGCCGTGGTCGCGATGTCGGCGCCGGCCTCGTAGTACGCCCGGTGCGCGGCGATGATCGCCGAGGGATCGTCACGGAGCAGCCGGGCCGACCACAGCCGATCGGACAGGTCGTGGCCGGCGGCGGTCAGCTGGTTGGACAGTCCGCCGTCCAGGACGAGCGGGGTGTCCGTGCGCAGAGCCATGGTTACTGCGCCGGCCCCTTCGCGAGTTGCACGTTCACAGTCTGCTGTCCGTCGGCCGACAGCACGCCGACCGACACCCGGTCGCCGGGGTGGAACTGGGTCAGCACGGTGGTCAGTGTGCTCGCGGAGTCCACCGCCTGCCCGTTGACGGACGTCACGACGTCGCCCTGCTGGATGCCGGCGGCCTGGGCCGGGGAACCCGAAAGCACACCCGACACGAGAGCGCCGTTGGTGGCCTGCGCGCGCCGGCCGCGGCCGCTCTGCGGGTCGACCTGCACGCCCAGCAGCGCCGAGTCGCCGATGTGCACGGTGGCGCCGGCCTGGTGCTGGGCGATCTGCTTCTCGATGGCCATGGCCTGGTCGATGGGGATGGCGAAGCCCTGGCCGCCGCCGGTCGGCTGGCCGCCGCGGTCCATCTGGAAGTCCTGCGAGGCCGCCGTGTCCACGCCGACGACCTGTCCCTGCGAGTTCACCAACGGGCCGCCCGAGTCGCCCGGCTGCACGTTCGCCGCGACCTGGATCAGGCCCGTGAGCTGCTCGGACGTGCCGTCCTCGCTGGACGCGGTGATCGACTGGCTCAGCCCGGTCACGGTGCCGGCGGCCACACTCGGCGCGCCGCCGACGCCGCCCGCGTTGCCGATCGCCAGGATCTGGTCGCCCTGGGCCACACCGGCCGAGCTGCCGATCGGGGCCGTCGTCAGGCCGGCGGCGTTCTGCAGCTGGATGACCGCGATGTCGTGCGACCGGTCGTAGCCGACCACGTTGGCCTGGTACGTCTTGCCGTTGCCGATGTCGACCGCGCTGATGCTGGTCGCGCCGTTGATCACGTGGTTGTTGGTCAGCACCAGGCCGTTGGCCGTCAGCACGATGCCCGTGCCCGCCGCCTGGGCCTGCTGGAAGCCCAGGGTCGTGTTGATGTCGACCAGCGCCGGGTCGATCTTGGCCGCGATGCCCTGGCTGTCGGTCGGCGTCTGCTGCTCGGTGTGGCTCGGCTGACCCGGCAGGTTGTACTGCTCCGGCGGCGCGCTCGACGCCTGCCCCTGCAACAACGTCGGGATGTAGTTGCCCGCCGCCGCGCCCAGCGCCACCCCTGCTGCCACCGCCAGCGCGACCGTCAGCACCGTTCTCCCCGTCCGGCGCGGTGGCGGCGGGGGTGGGGGCGGCGGCGGGTAGCCGAAGTAACCGCCCTGGTCCGGCATCTGCGGGTAGCCGTACGGCTGGGTCATCGCCCTCTCCTCAGTCATCCCTGCCTACCACTACACCTCGCGTTCCTGAGGAGAGCCTGAGTGCAGGCTGTCAAGGGAGGGGTCAGAATGTGCTCATGGACGACGGTGATGTGCTGGGACGGGTCAAGGCGCTGGTGGCTGAGGAGCACAAGCTCCGGGGGCACCACGAGCCGGACGCCGCACGGTTGGCGCAGGTGGAGGCGGAACTCGACCAGTGCTGGGATCTGCTTCGGCAGCGGCGGGCCAAGGAGGAGTTCGGCCAGAATCCCGACGAGGCCGCGGCCCGCCCGGTCCGCGAGGTGGAGAACTACCGGCAGTGAGACCCCGGGCCGGCTCCATCAGGAGCCGGCCAACAATCTCACGAGTCCGAACGGCCCATATCGGTTCAAAACAGCCCCCACCTCTCCCTGGGGAGGCCGCCCCTGGACCATCCTACCAGCCGTGACCCCGAGTGGATCTTGAAGCGGGGCGGCCTGTGGACAAGGGCCGAACTGGCCAGGGCCCTGTGGACAAAGGGCGGAATTGACTGGGGGCCTGTGAACAAAGGCCGCGGACGGACAAAGGGTGCGGACGGAGGGTCAGGCGCGGGCGTCGGGGCCGCTGCAGGTGTAGCGGCGGTGCAGGATGCGGCGGCCGAGGGAGTCGGTGACGCGGGGGCAGCGGCAGGCGCCGATGTCGAGGCCGTCCTCGACCGGGCGGGTGCGGTAGGTCGGCCGGCGTACGCGCTGGTGCAGGGTGGTCATGGCGGTCGCTCCAGTTCTTCCGGTGCTGGTCGGAGTTGGCGTACCCGGACCGAACCGCAGGTCAAACGTGAGGTGGACGGCGTTACCGGAATGGCCGCGCAGGTGACGGAGGGTGGCGGGGGCTGCGCCGAGCGTGGGAACCCGGTGCGGCTGCACGTCCTCAGGAAGACATCACTACTCTCACGGTGTGATCGTCACTCATTCCACCGCCGGAGCGGTCCATGGCCGGTAACCGGTTCGGGCCGTTGGACCCGTTCTGCTTCCTGGCGGTCGTGCCGCTGGTGATCGTGGCGGTCGTGCTGGTCATCAGCGACCTCCTGCTGTTCGCGTTCATACCGCTGGTGCTGGCCGGACTGATCATGCTGGGCGACAGCTGGGCCAACCGCCGGCCGTCCTAGGCCTAGGCGTCCCGCCGGCGCAGCAGGTAGCCGCCGAGCAGCAGGGCGAGCAGGGCGTAGCCGCAGAACACCGCGAAACCGGCCCACGGGCCGAGAGTGGCCGCGGCGTCGGGGTGCACGACCAGCACCTGCTGGCCGGCGTTGCTCGGCAGATACGGGTTGATCTTGTCGCCCCAGTCGGACGGCAGCGCCTCGCCCAAGGCCGGCAGCACCAGCAGCAGCCCGAAGACGGTCGCGACGGACCCGGCGGTGCTGCGCAGCACGAAGCCCACGCCGGTGCCGATCAGGCCGACCACGGTCAGGTAGAGCCCGGTGCCGACGACGGCGCGCAGCACACCGTCGGCGCCGATGCCGACATCGATGTGCTGTCCGGCCAGGAACGCCTGCCCGACGAAGAACGCGGCGAACGAGGCGATCTCGGTCACGATCAGCGTGATGACGGCGAACACGACGGCCTTGCCGACCAGCACGGGCCAGCGACGCGGCGCGGCGGCGATGCTGGAGCGGATCATGCCGGTGCCGTACTCGCCGGTGACCACCAGCACCCCGAGCACGCCGATGACCAACTGGGCGATGGCGTAGCCGCGCAGGCTGACCTGCGCCGCATCGAGCAGCAACTGCTGGGCGTGCGGCATCTTCGGGTACTGGTTGGCGGTCACGGCGGAGAACAGCGCGCCGAAGCCGACCATGGCCGCCACCATGCCGCCGAGCGCGAAGTACGAGGACCGCAGCGACCAGAACTTGGACCACTCCGAACGCAGCACCCGCGGCAGGGTGACGCGCACGTCGTCGGGCAGCACGGCCCTCTGCACAACGGGCTTCGAAACCACGGCGGTCATGACGCCTCCCGGTATTCGACGGCGTCCTTGGTCATGTCCATGAACGCGTCCTCTAGCGATGCGGTGACGGGCGTGAGCTCGTCGAGGGCGATGGCGTGCCGGCACGCGACCAACCCGATGGCCGCGCTGTCCATGCCGTGCACCTGCAACACATCCGGCTCGATCAGGTCCACGGTCACGCCCGGACCGACCAGCCGCTCCCGCAGCTCCTCGGCCTCACGGGCGCGGACCCGCACGCTCGCGTCCATCATGGCGGTGAACTCGGCCATCGAGGCGTTGGCGATCAGCTTGCCCCGGCCGACGACGATCAGGTGGTCGGCGGTCAGCGCCATCTCGCTCATCAGGTGCGAGGAGACAAAGACGGTCCGCCCCTCGGCGGCCAGCGACCGCAGCAGGTGCCGGATCCACCGCACGCCCTCGGGGTCGAGCCCGTTGACCGGCTCGTCCAGGATCAGCGTGGCCGGATCGCCGAGCAGCGCGGCGGCGACCCCCAGCCGCTGCCCCATGCCCAGCGAGAAGCCGCCGACCCGCTTGCGGGCCACCTCACGCAGCCCGACCAGGTCGATCACCTCGTCGACCCGACGGCGCGGAATGCCGTGGGTGAGCGCCATGGCCAGCAGGTGGTGGTACGCGGACCGTCCGGTGTGGACGGCCTTGGCCTCCAGCAGCGCGCCGACCTCCCGCAGCGGCGCGGCGTGCTCGGCGTAGTGCCGGCCGTTGACCAGCACGTCGCCGGACGTCGGCCGGTCGAGGCCCAGGATCATGCGCATGGTGGTGGACTTGCCGGCCCCGTTCGGGCCGAGGAAGCCGGTCACCGCCCCCGGATGCACGGTGAACGACAGGTCGTCGACCGCGACCCGTTCGCCGTATCGTTTGGTCACACCGTTGACTTCAATCACAACAGTAGCGTGCTACGGCCGTCCTGACAGGCCTCTCAGAAACCCTGGCTCCACGCGGCGGCCACGGCGGCCCGCGTCTTGACGCCGAGCTTCTGGAAGATCCGCGACAGGTGCGCCTCGACGGTTTTCGGGCTCATGTAGAGCTGCTCGGCGATCTGCCGGTTGGTGTGCCCGGCGGCGACCAGCTCGGCGATCTGCCGCTCCCGGTCGCTGAGCTGCACGGGGGCGTCGGCGGCCGGCTTGCGGGTGCGGCCGCCGACCCGGCGCTGGTGGATCTCGGCCTGCCGGAACAGCGGTTCCGCCCCGCAGGCGGCGAACAAGGCCTTGGCCCGCCCGAATTCGGCCATCGCGGCGGTGCGATCCGCCAGCACGGAACCGGCGAACATGTGGGCCTGCGCCTGATAAAGCCGCATGCCGGCGCCTTCGAACGCCGCGGCCGAAGCCGAAGCAGCCGCCGCAGCGCCGGCCGGATCGCCGTTGGCCAGCAGGATCGTCGCGCGGGCCAGGCAGGCGTGGCCACGGTGGCCGTTAAGCCCGCTGACCGAGGCCGTCATCTCCGCACGCTGCGTGGACAGCTCGGCCGCCGCGAGATCGCCGAGCGCCAACTCGGCGTGCACGAGCGTGCGCAGCCACGCCGCCCGCGTCGGGAATTCCAGCTGTGGCAACGTTTCCCCGCCGCCGACCTCCAGCAGCGTGCTGCGGGCCCCGGGGGCGTCGCCGGTGAGCAGCTTGGCCTGGGCCAGCATGCCGGCGGCGATGGTCGGCCCCCGCCCGGCGGCACTGCCCATTTCGGACACTGTCTTTTCCGCTTCCCGCAAGGCGATCGCCGGCTCGCCGGTCCACAGCTGGACGGCCACGACCACACCGGCGGCCATCGTGCGCAGCTCGTCGCTGCCGACCAGCACCGCCGCGTCGAACGCCTCGTCGGCGTGCCGGGCGGCCTCGTCCAGCCGGCCGGTCCACAGGCACGCGTAGGCCAGGCCGACGAGAATGTCGGCCAGCAGGTAGCTGCGGCCGCTGGCCCGGGCCAGCTCAAGGCCCCGGCGCAGGTGCCGCACGGCATCGTCGTACCGCTCCAGGAAAACCTCGGTCCAGCCGGCCCGCAGGATGGACTCCAGCTGCCCCATCAGCATCTTGTCCTGGGCCCGGTCGATCATGCGCACGGCGTTGTCGAGATGGGCCGCCGCCTCGGCCGTCGAGCCGTAGAAGGTGTGGGCCAGTGCCAGCAGCGCTGTGATGGTGGAGATCAGCTCGTGCTCGTTCTCGGCCGTCGCCGACTCCAGGGCCCGCTCGCCCCAGCTGACCGCGGTGGCGAAGTGGCTGCCCCGCATCGCGCCGGCGGCGACCTCGAGCTCCAGCGCGGCCTTGCCCTTGCCGGTGCCGAGTTCGCTGAGCAGCAGGCGTTTCACGCCGGTCGGGCTGCCCAGCAGCCGCTCGACCATGGCCAGCGTGGTGACGGACTCCAGCCGCTGCTCGCTCGGGCCGGCGGGTAGTCGGCCCAGCACCTCGTGCAGGATCTCCCGGCTCTCGTTGAGCTGGCCGGCGACGGCGAGCGTGTGGGCCAGCCGCATGGCCAGCTCGGGCTGGTCGACGGCCCGATCTCCCAGCAGCCGCAACGCTTCCCGTAACCAGTGCGCGGCACGGGCCGGGGCCAGCGAGCCGGCCTGGTCGGCCGCCTTCACCAGCACCTCGACCGCCCGCGTGTCGCCGATGGTCGCCGAGCGTTCCAGGTGAGTCGCTTGCACGGCAAGGGAAGCGCCGCGTTCGGCCAACAGGGCGGCGGCCCGGCCGTGCGCGCCGATCCGCCAGCCGGCACCGGCGCTGCCGTAGACGACCGAGCGCAGCAGCGGGTGCCGGAACTGGAACCGTTGCCCGGCATTGGACTGCCGGATCAGGTCGCGGGCGATCAGCTCGTCGAGCGCGTCCAGGGTGGCGATTTCGCCGGTCTGCGCGACGGCCCCGATCAGCCCGGCCTCGAACTCCTCGCCCAGCACCGCGGCGGCCTGCGCGACCAGCCGCACCGGCGACGCGAGATAGGCGAGCTCGCCGATGAGCACGGCTCGTACCGTGTCCGGCAGCTCGTCGCTGTCCCCGGGATCCAGCCGCAGCAAGGCATCCAGGTAGAACGGATTGCCGCCGCTGGCCACGAAGAGTTCGATGCGACGGGCCTCGGGCACCGATTCCCCGCACATCTGCGCGGCTTCCGCCGGCGTCAGCGGGCCGACCTCGATGCGCCGCCACCAGTCCTCCCGCCCCAGCGCGGAGAACGCCGTGGCCAGGCGGTCCGGCAGCTGCCGCGGGCGATAGGCCATCGCCAGCACGGCGGGACCGTCGGGCGGGTGCCGCAGCACGTGCTCGATCAGCTCCACGCTGGCCTCGTCGGCCCAGTGCACGTCGTCGAGGACCAGCACCGTGCCGGGCAGCAGCGACCGCGCCGATCGGTACAGGGCGGCTCGGCCGTCCGGGGTGTCCACGCTGGTCAGCAGGTCCGTCCAGGCGTCACCGAAGGCGTCGGAGAACATCGCGAACGGCAGCCGCTCGAACTCGGTCGCCTTGCCGCCGGCGACCCGCGCCCGCCGGTCGGCCGCGGCCGACCGCAGCTCGGCGAGCAGGGCCGTCTTGCCCATGCCGGGCTCCCCAACCAGCTCCACCACCCGAAAACTGCCGGCGTCCAGGGCGCGCGTCAGCTCCTCGAGCTGCGCCTGACGGCCCACTACGCCGAATGCCATGCGCCCTTTCCTCTCGCCGCCACCCAAGCTTTGGGAGCCCCATCGCGACACCTGTAGGGAAATGCCGGATGTTAGCGGAAACGGCGAATCGGCGAGGGTGATCGGGTCGCTGTCGCGGACGAGCACGCCCGCCGATCGCGTCACGAAACTGTCTCGAACGCGAGAGGAACACGACCTTGAGTACGTCCCAGGCCATGCTGCCGGCGGTTCGGCGGCCCGGCACGATCATGGCCGCGCTGATCGCCACCCTCGTCTCGGTGGCGGCCGGCGTCGCCGCCGCGGTCACGGTGTTCAGCGGCGGCACGAACATGGTGAAGTCGCTGCTGGACGACCCGGATGTGCAGGCCCGGCTGGGCCTGTCCGACGACCTGATCCAGACGGCGAAGCAGCTCGGCGACGACCTGTTCCAGCAGGTGCTCGACCAGGCGTACAGCACGCTGGCGGCCCGGGCGACGTTCGCCGTCGTGCTGGCCGGCCTGCTGCTGGTGTTCGCGCTGCTGGCGCGCGGCGGCGAGCTGTGGGCCCGCATCGTGATCACGGTGCTCGGCGTGGTGGCGGTCAGCCTGCAGCTGCTGGTGGTGACCGACGTGGCCACCAGCGCGATGAAGCTGCTCGGCCTGCTGGTCGTGGCCAGCACGCTGGTCGCGGTGGTGCTGTGGTGGCTGCCGGCCAACGGCCGCTATGCCAAGGCGCGCAAGGCCCAGGCTTGATTGAGGGGACCGCGGGCAGAGGCGGGGCCGACGTCCGCGGCCCCGCCTCCACGCGCGCTCAGTTCTTGCTGACGAACGTCGACGCGGCCTTGCGGCCGGCGGTGACGGTCGCGTTGTGGTCCTCGATCTTGCCCGACTTCGAGCCCGGGAACACGATGTAGGTCACCGGGTCGGCGGTGCCGCCGTTGCTCGGGTCCGGGTTGATGCCCAGCGCCTGCGCGGTCGCGTAGGACGCCTCGCCGATGATGTTGTTCGGGCCCTCGTCGCCGAAGACCGCGTACTCCACCTGTCCCTTGTAGACGACGGCGAGGATGTCGCCGCCCTTGATGCCGTTGCTGCCGTAGTTGAACCGGCTGCTGGGCAGGGGGATCACCACGTACGGCGTCTTGGCCGCGTTCATCGGCTTGCCGTCGGACTGGTGGAACGAGGTGTCGTTCTGGTAGCAGCAGTCGGTGTTCTCGTTGCACTGGGTGGTGCGCTGGCCGTCGCAGTCGATGTTCATGCCGGACGTCCAGAAGAAGGCGCCGGTGGCGCCACAGATGTTGACCTTCTTGTTGGCCTGGGTGTTCGTGTACGTGCCCTTGCTGACGACCTTGCAGTTGGCGGTCTTCGCCAGCAGCTGGGCCGCGGTCGGGCTGCCGCCGTCGGCGTGCGGCGCCGCGGCCGCGGCGGCCGGAGCCTGGGGTGCGGCCTGGGCGGTCAGCTGAGCAGGGACGAGCACCGCGGCGGCAGCGAGCAGGGTTGCCAGCGCGTACTTCAACTTCGCCATGCGATTCCTCCGCAAGATGGCTCTAGACCACGTTGCGGCGGCGGATGGACATCGTTGTACGGCATTCAAAGCTGAGCCGTCAACGGCACTTCAGTCCGGCAGCCGGTCCAGGAACGGCCGCTGGCCCTTGACCAACTTGACGCGGGCGTCGTCGACGCCGAACCACGCGACCCGGTCGACTTCGGGAAACTGCCTGGTCTTGCCGGACCTGGGCGGCCATTCCAGCTCGAAGGTGCCGGGCACGACGTCGGCCGGATCAAGATCTCCCTCAACGGCCCACAAGGTCACGGTCTTGCCGGACTGCTTGACCTCGCCCAGCGGCAGCAGCTCCCCCTCGGGCGCGGGCAGGCCCAGCTCCTCCTGGAACTCCCGGCGGGCGGCGGCCACCGGCTCTTCGCTGTCCTCGATCAGCCCCTTGGGCACGGACCAGGCGCCGTCGTCCTTACGGGCCCAGAACGGGCCGCCCATGTGCCCGATCAACACCTCCGTCCGGCCGTCGACCTTTCGCCACACCAGGATCCCCGCGCTGCGCATACGGACCAGTATCGCGCGGCCGGCCCCGCGATCGTGACGACACGGTGACGACGCGCCGATACCCTCCGGGTCACCAACCGGGAGGGAACCACCATGTCACGACGGCCCGTCCTCGCCGTGCTGGCGGTCATCGCCGCGACCGTCGGCCTCGCGCCGGCCGCCGCCGCGTCGACCCAGCACCACCGGCCGACCGCCGAGATCTTCGCGACGAACAACACCGCCACCATCACGGACCCGAATGACCCTCGCCTGCGGGACCGCCTGGTCCGGTTCGGCGCTCAGGTGCAGGGCATCATCGCCACCAACGGCGCGTGGCCCGGGTGCAGCACGCTGCTCGACGGCGTGTTCTGGTCCGACGACCTCAAGACCGCCACCTACGAGCGGTCCCGCGAGTTCGATGTGAACCACGTCAGCGCCGCCGGCCTGCACCACATCGCGTCCGTGATCCGCAAGCAGTACCAGCAGGAATCGGTGCTCACGTTCGAGTACCTGCCGCAGGCCGGCGCCGACTCGGTCGAGGTCGAGGTGCCGGGCGTCACCGTGCAGCAGCTGTTCAACGGCCTGGCCGCAGACCCGGTGCTGCGCGAGGAGCTCGGCGGTGGCTCGGTGACGGCCGAGGGCGACCGGCTGGCCCTGATCGCGGACAAGGCCGAGCTGGGCTCGATCCAGAAGTTCGTCGGCGTGCTCGGCGCGTCGTGGGCGCAGGCCACGGTGGCCTACGGGCACCTGGAGTTCGTCGGGGACTGACAGCCGCACGATGCCGTAGCCGAGCACCACGATCACCAACAGCGCGGCGACGACGTGCGGCATGGCTCCACCCCCTGGCGCGGCGCCCGGCGATCCCCCGATCGGAT
Organism: Kutzneria sp.; assembly: GCA_036403095.1. Lineage (GTDB taxonomy): Bacteria > Actinomycetota > Actinomycetes > Mycobacteriales > Pseudonocardiaceae > Kutzneria. Next base: position 49,368 of record DASWRQ010000285.1, read on the forward strand.
CGCCGGCGCCGCGCATCAGGTGTAGCGCGGATGTGATGTTCGGTGTCGTCGATCGGCCGCCGAACAACCGACCGCGAACAACTCAGCGGCGCGACGTGCGGAAACGGGCCCGGTAGGCGGTCGGCGTCACCGAGACCGTGCGCAGGAACAGCCGGCGCAGCGTCTCCGCCGAGCCCAGCCCGACCCTTCTGGCGATGAGGTCCACCGGGTCGGTGCCGCCCTCCAACAGCGCACGGGCCGCCTCCACCCGCACGGTGTCGACGTACTCCGCCGGCGTGCGGCCGATCTCCGCCGAGAACAGCCGGGCCAGGTGCCGGCCGCTCATGTTGACCCGCGCGGCCAGCTCGGGCAGCTTGTGCGGGCCGGCCGGGTCGGCCACGATCGCGTCCATCACGTGCCGGACGACCTCGCTGTGCGGGTTGCGGGGGCCGAGACGGGCGCTGAACTGGGACTGCCCGCCGGGTCGGGCCATGAACACCACCAGCTGGCGGGCCACGGCCCGGGCCAGGTCGGCACCGTGGTCGTCCTCGACCAGCGCCACCGTCAGGTCGATGCCGGCGGTGACCCCGGCCGAGGAGATGATGTTGCCGTCCCGGACGAACAGCGGATCCGGCTCGACGGTGACCTTCGGATAGCGCCGGCTCAGGTCCTCGGCCAGCTGCCAGTGGGTGGCGGCGCGGCGGCCGTCCAGCAGCCCCGACTCGGCCAGCGGGAAGGCCCCCGCGCACACACTGGCCACCCGCTGCGACCGCTGGGCCGTGGTGCGCACGGCCTCAACCAGCGCCTGGTCCGCGACCGCCCGCTGCCAGTCCGGCCGGCCCGGCACCAGCGTGGTGCCGATGCGGTCCGGCACGCCGGCGAACGTGGTGTCGGCGGCCAGCCGCACGCCGGCCGAGGTGGTGACGGGCTCGCCGCCGGCCGAGGCGATCAGCACCTGGTAGTCGGCGCCCTGCTCGTTCGCGCTGGTCAGCACGTCGACCGGGCCGGCGACGTCCAGCAGCTGCACGCCGTCGAAGGCCAGCACGACCACCAGGTGCGGGCTCACTCCGGCCACTCCGAGTTCAGGATCGTCTCGACGAAGTCGCCGCGGGAGAAGCCCGGCACGTAGTGCTGGAGCACGTCCGCCTTGACGTTGCCGAAGGTGGTGTCCGGCTTGGGCGCGATGCCGTCGGTGAACGCCTTGAGGATGCGGCGCTTGAAGTCAGGGCGCGGGTGCGCGGCGACGATCTCGGTCCGGTCCTGGGCGCTGATGTCGTGGTAGCCGATGCCCAGCACGTCGTACTCGACGCCGGCGGTCAGCAGCGCGATCTCCGGCTCCATGAACTCCGGGATGCCGGGCGTGGTGTGCAGGGCGATGGCCGTCCACACGCGACGGACGCTGTCGTCGGGAACCCCGTGGCCCCTGAGGAAGTCCCTGGCCACCTCGGCGCCGTCCACCTCGAACCGGCGGCCGCTGGCGTGGTGCCGCTGGGCCAGGCCGACGTCGTGGAACATGGCGGCGAAGTAGAGCAGCTCCGGATCCCAGCTCAGGTCCCGGTTGCGGCCCTGCAGGCTGCCCCAGTGGTAGACCCGCAGCGAGTGCTCGAACACCAGCTCGGTGGTCTGGCCGCGGACGAACTCGGTGGCCTCGAGGGCCAGTTTCGTGTCGGGAATCTGCATCGTGGTCATGACTACGATCCTGACTCGCCGCGCCGGTCCCGAACCGTGTCCATAAGGACACCATACCCACGGATCAGGACATCCGCCGCCACCAGCGGCGCTTCTTCGGCTCGACCGCGACCGGCTGCGGGGTCACGGGCTTCGGCCGGGACGCCCGCCACCGCGCGACGACCTCGTCCGCGTCGACCGGCCCCACCTTGACATGCGGCCCGGTCGGCGACCTCAGCCAGGCCACGATCCGCTTGTTCAGCTCCGCCACGTGCTCGCGCACCAGCCGCTCGGACGGCAGGTCGATTTCCGACAGGCGCTCGACTTCCTTGCGCAGCTGGAGCGACTCCGGCAACAACGCGCCGCCGGTGCCGCCCTCACGTGCGACAAAGCTGCGCGCCCACCAGTCCGGGTCGCGCAGCTCGCCACGATCGGGCAGCGGTTTTCCCTTGCCCGGCAGGTCGTCGAACTCCCCTCGCTGTTCCCCCTCACGGATCTGCTCGTCCAGCCACGTCTCGAAGCCCATGCCGGCCGGTCGGCGTTCCGTCATGAGGTCGATTCTACTGGATCTTCCCGGAGAACGAGGCGGAGCTGCGGCAGGTGCCGGAGGTCGCCGACTGGCAGTTGACGGTGATCACCAGGTGCTGGCCCGGCAGGATCCGCCAGGTCTGGCCCACGTGGTAGTCGAAGGCGCGGAAGTTGCCGAGGCCGAACTCGGCCAGCACCTGGTTGTCCCGCTGGATGCGGATGATGCCGTTGTCGCCGTACGGGTTCTGCAGCAGGAAGTCCGTGACCACAAGGGTCTTGTCCGCCGGCGGCGGCACGTCCATGCCGAACTTCTTGAAGTTGTTGGCATCCGCGGTGACCGCGGCGTTGGCCACGATGCGGAAGTCGGTCGCCGTGCCGGGGACGTCGGCGGCGCCGCCCGTACCCGTGCCGGTGCCGGTGCCCGGCTTCGGGGCGTTGCCGCCGGCCGCCTGCTGCGCCGCCGCGGCCTGCTGCTGCGCGGACTCCGCCTGCTGCTGCGCGCGGTCGGCGATGGAGATGACCGGGGTCACCTGCTCCTGCGCCGCCTGCTTCGCGGTCGACTGCACCTCCGGCTTGACGATCGTGAACCACAGCACGATGGCCAGGATCAGCAGCGCCAGCAACGCGGCCAGCGCCGGCAGCAGCCACTTGGGCAGCAGCTGGTTCTGGATGAACGTGCCGTCGGCCGAGACCGGCTCGTCACCGGTGGTCAGCACCATCGTCTGGAACTGGTGCTTGTGCTCGACACCGCGCAGGTAGCGCTTGTGCGGCCGCGCCGTGAACGGCACGAACGCGGCCGTGCCGGGCTCGACCGTCAGGGTCGGCTGCCGGAAGCGGAAGGACAGCCGCTCCTCGGTGTCGGTGGCGATGAGCTCGACCTCGGCCGGACAGTTGCCCAGGTTGTCGATGACCAGCTCGTGCCGGCCGTTCATGCGGCCGTGCGAGGTCCGCGGCGTGACCTCGGCCCGCAGCTCCGTGAACGGGGCGACGGTGATGACGCCCTCGTCCACGACCGAGCCTTCCGGGTCCTCCCGGGACTTGACGCGCACGCCGAACGGCGTCTGGCCGGCGCGCACCTCGGCGCTGCGCGGCGGGGCGAAGGTCAGCGCCACGGTGCCCACGTCGCCGGGCATCAGGTTCACGACGCGAGGTTCGGCGGTCGCCCACTTCTGCGCGTCGCCGATGACGTCCACGGCGAACTGGTCCACGATGCTGCCGGTGTTGCGGATCTGCACGACACAGTGGGCCTGCTCGCCGGGAATGACGGCCAGGCTCGGCTGTTCGAGCGACGTGATGGCACCCATGGCGGAAAGTGTCGTGCCCTGGCACGATCAAAGGCAGCGACGTTCGGGAGCCGCTGGGGGCGACACGGCTCGCACCAAAGGGCGAGTATCGGCGGCCGGAAGGCCGCCTGTTCAACGGGCGCGGCCGCGGTCGTTGTTGCCCTAGCTTCTGGCGCATGAGCTTGCATGTCCGCGGGCCCCTGCTCGCCCTCTTGGCGGCGGTCGGTCTCCTGATGGCGACGACCGTCCTGCTGGTGATCGGCCAGGGAACCGCTGCGGTCGCGGCGGTGTCGCCGGGCACGACCGTGCGCGCCTCCGTGCTGAACAACGGTTCCCAGGCGACCGGAGGCGGCGGCCAGTCGGCCATCTCGGCCGACGGCCGCTACGTGGCCTTCACCGGCCGTGGGCTGGCCACACTGGACGCGGACGGCAAGGTCCAGGATGTGTACGTGCGGGACCTCTTCGCCGGCACCACCACATTGATCAGCGCGGGCGAGGTCAGCATCGGCGGCGGCGACTCGGCCGCCGCCGCGGCCACCGGGCCGAGCTTCCTCATCGAGGCCGACGGCGACAACTCGGAGCCGGCCATCTCGGCCGACGGCCGGTACATCGCGTTCACCACGTTCGCCAACAACATCTCCGGTGCGGCGAGCACGGACCGCTCCAGGGCGATCGTGGTCTGCGACCGGGATCCCGGTGGCACCGGCAAGTTCCAGAGCCAGTGCGCCTACACCACCGTCAGCGTGCTGCCGTCCGACGCCGGCGGGGACGAGTCGGCGCTCTGGGCGCACGCGCCGCGGCTGTCCGCCGACGGCGGCCGCATCGGCTGGATCCAGGGCGGCGGGTGCGAGTTCGACGAGAGCCGGGCGAACCTGATCGTCACCACGTTGCACAAGTCGTCCACCGGTGCCCTGTCCGCCCCGGCCCGCACCGACTCCGTCGACGAGCCGTTGCCGCTGCCCGACACGCGCACGGAGTACTTCTGCGACCCGTCGCTGTCCGCCGACGGCAACACCCTGGTGGCCGCCGCGCGCTACTACTCGACGCTGACCGACGGCGAGTTCTACGCCGTCGTCGGCGTCGACGTGCGCACCAACAAGGTCACGCGACTGGACGTGACCCCCGAGGGCGAGCCGCTGCTGACCGGGAACCAGTACTACGAGACCACCGTCAGCGCCGACGGCCGGCGCGTCGCCTTCACCAGTCTCAACGACGGCGCGACCTCCGCCCGCGTGCACGTCGTCGACCGGGCCGCCGGCCCCGGGGCCGTGGTCAGGACTTCCGTGGTGTCCAAGGACTTCGCCGGCAACGAGCACGACGGCAAGTACCCGGCGCTGTCGGCCGACGGGCACTACCTGGCGTTCGTCACCGATGCCCCGGAGATCATCGAGAACCCCGGGCCGGCCGTCACCTACAACTGCTTCCACCCCAACATCATCGCGCTGCGCAAGAACGCCGTCATCCAGTCCTCCTCGGCCGGGCCGGGACTTCAGGCGTGCCAGGTCGTCGTGATCAATCTGCTCACCGCGCAGCATCCCGAACTGGCTTCCGCCAGTGTGAAGTCCGCTGCCGGCGACAACGACAATCTGTACCCCGTGCTGTCCGCCGACGGCGGTTCGGTGGCCTTCGACTCCGCCGCCACCGATCTCGTGGCCGGGGACACCAACCGCAGCACCGACTCCATGGTCCGCACCTTCCAGCCGGCCATGATCGCCGACCCGATCGACTTCGGTCAGGTGACAGTCGGGCAGACCGGGGAGCGTACGGCCACCATCCACCACACCGGTTTCGGTCCGCTGGTCTTCGACCAGGTCACCACTTCCGGTGGTGTGTTCACGGTCGGCGGGCAGACCTGCACCAATGCCCCGCTGAACGGTGTCGACACGTGCTTGGCGACCGTCAAGTTCTCGCCGACCGACACGACCGCTCGTACCGGCACTTTGACGTTGCGGACCAAGGGTTCCGGGAAGACGTTCACGGTCGACCTGAAGGGCGTGGGCACCCAGGTCGTGCTGAAGCCGCCGCAGTTCGCCGCCGGGCCCGACCCGCTGGACTTCGGTCAGCAGCTGCCGTTGGCCAAGAACGTGTCGAAGAACGTGACCGTGGCGAACAACGGGCAGTCGCCCCTGGTCGTCACCGGGGTCTCGATCACCGCCGGACAGCAGGCCGAGGACTTCTCGGTGGCGACCAACGGGTGCACGACCGTCCAGGCTGGACAGTCGTGCGTGGTCACCGTGAAGTACAGCCCCACCGGTCGGGCCGCGTTGGCCACCACCCCGGATCAGCGGATCGCCGTGCTTCGCTTTGACGACAACGCCGCCGGGTCGCCGCATCTGGTCGCGTTGAGCGGGTCGGTGACCATTCCGACCATCAAGCTCGGGCCGACCGTCGGTTCGCCCGGGTCCGTGATCACCGTGACCGGGACCGGGTTCGCTGCCTCCAGCCCGATCGGTGTGCACTACCTGAACGGGTTCCCGGAGTCCGCCACCGTCAACTCCGATGCTGGCGGTGGCTTCACCACGTCGCTCCTGGTGTTTCCGTTGAGCGAGCTCGGGCCTCGGACCGTGCAGGCCGCGGTGACCGGGTCCACGCCCGCCGTGGCCGGGAACGCCGATCTGCTGGTGACACCGGGGAGCCTGGCCGCGCCGGAGTACGACGCCCGGCACTGAGGTTTGTAGCGCCTGACAAGGGGCCTTCGCGAGGGCGGCATCGCCTTCGCGGAGGCCCCTTTGGCGTGCCGGTAGCGGGTTGGGCAGAAGAAGAGTTGGCGTTGGCGGCAGCGGGTTGGTGCGGTTCGGGTTGGTGCGGTTCGGGTTGGTGCGGTGTCGGTGGCTGGCGTGGAGCCGGGCTGGTGCGGTGGCGGTGGTTGGCGGGGTGGCGGGATGCCGCTGGTTGGCGTGGTGGCCGGAGGTTGGCGGGTGGCCGGAGGTTGGCGGGGTGGCCGGAGGTTGGCGGGGTGGCCGGTGGTTGGGCCGGCACCGCACGTCTGCTGTAGGGCAGGAAGGGAAATGAGCTGGCGGGCACACGCCAGCCTGGACAGGCCCGAAAGGGTGGGCGCAGTAAACCGCCCCGGACCTGTGGGGTCCGGGGCGGTGGGGTGCGAGGCGGCGACGGTCAGCTGCGCTGGAAGAGCTCGATCTCGCTGACGGCGACGTCGGTGCCGTGCAGGGACTGGTAGGTGGCCATCACGTGCATCTCGACGCTGGTGATGTTGTGGCCGTTCTGGACGGTCAGCTCCTGCGGATCGGGCTGGTCCTTGAGCTGGAGGTCCTCGGTCTTGCCGTTGGAGTAGACCAGGTGCAGGCGCTCGACGCGGAAGGTCTGGTCGAACTTGTCGTTGTCGCCGTTCTGGATGATGGCCTTGTCGATGTTCACGGCCCGGTCGAAGGTGAACACGAGGGTGGCCTCGCCCTTGTTGGTCGGGGCGGCCCAGAAGGTGTTGCTGACGCTGTCGGCAGCCTGGTCGGCGGGGTGGGTGGGCTCCTCGAAGGTGGCGGTGACCTTGGTCGGATGCACGGGGGCGTACGTGAGGTCGAGGGCGGCCTGGGCATTCTGCTGCCACGAGGCGACCTGGTTGTTGACCCAGGTGCGCACGGCGGGCAGGGAGCCGTAGGCGATGCCGCCGACGACCAGGACCACGGCGACCAGGGCCCGGAGGGTCTTGAAGACGGCGCGGAAAGCGGTGCCGGAGGCGGTGCGCTTGGCCTTGCGGTCCTTGGCGGTGCGCTCCAGGGCCTTGCGGACCTTGGTGCGGCGCTTGGGCAGGATCTTGCGCCACCACGGGGTCTTGACGACCTCGGCGGTGAGCAGGCTGGCCCCGCAGCGGCTGCAGAACTTCCGGGTGTCGGGATTGCCCTCGCCGCAGTCGCCACAGATCAGGTCGCCGGGCTGAAGACGCCGCGTCGGCGGCTTCTTGACGACAGCCGTGACCCGCTTCTGCTCACGCTCGGGCAGAACGGAGAGCGTGTCGGGCCTGGGCGGGGTGGCAGTGGTGGATTGCAGCGGAGCGACCAGCGCGGCCTCCACGGGCGACGGGGACGTGTGCGGCTGCGGTGCCGGGAGTTCGAGGGACACCTCGGAAGCGCCCAACGTGCCGGCGGTGGGCGCGAACGAACCCGGCGTGCCTGCACCCGAGGGCGGACCGCCAGGTGTGGGCCAGCCGCCCGTGCCCGAGGGCTGGCCACCGGATCCAGTCGGCGGGCCGACGGGTGCGGCGGACGTGGGAGATCCAACCGCGGCGGCAATCGAACCGACAGCGCCAGCCGGCGGACCGGCAGACAGGCCCACGGGCGAACCAACGGTGCCGACGGCCGAGCCGGGAGGACCGGCGGGCGGACCCACCGGCGCACCAAAAGCGCCGGTCTGCGGACCCGTCGGCGCACCGAAAGCACCGTCTTGCGGACCGGCCGAATGCCCGGGAGGGCCAACTGGCGAACCGGGAGGACCGGCGGGGCGCGGTGGGCCCACAGTGCCGGCCTGCGGACCGGCCGGAAGCCCATGAGGACCGGTCGGAGGGCCCGCGGGCGGACCAGCCGGAAAGCCGGGAGGACCAGCCGGCTGCGGCGGACCCACAGCACCGGCCGGCGGGCCAGCCGAAGGCCCAGGAGGACCAGCGGACGAACCGACGGGACGCGGCGGACCCACAGCACCGGCCGGCGGACCGGCCGCAGGCCCAGGAGGACCAGCGGGCGAACCAGAAGGGCCGGCCGGGCGCGGCGGACCCACAGCGCCAGCCGGCGGACCGGCCGAAGGCCCAGGGGGACCAGCAGGCGGACCGGGAGGACCAGACGGAGGTCCGGGAGGGCCGGGAGGGCGGGGCGGGCCACCGACGCCGGGGGGGCCGGGAGGGCCCGGAGGGCGAGGGGGGCCGCCGATGCCGGGCGGGCGCGGCGGACCGCCCATGGGGCCGCTCTGGGCGGGCAGCGGATCACGCTCGCCGACATCCATGTACACAATGGACTGGATGCGCTCCAGCAGGGAGCGCTTGGCGGGGGCGGGCTCCTCGGGCTCGGGCTCGACGACGGGCGGGGGCTTGGGCGCTATCCTCTCGCCGGTCCACTCCAGGAACTCGCCGCAGGACCCGCAGAACGAGTCGGCGTCCTTGTTGTGGAAACCGCAGCTCCGGCACACGATCACGACGCGATCACCTCCACCCTGTGCACGACGTGCGCCGGCTTGGCGGCGGACACGACGGCGTCGACGGCACTGACGGAAACGGAAGACGGGTCGGCCACGGAGACCCGGACGGCCAACCGGGGCTGGTCCTGGCCGGGAAATTCGGCGCCGGGGGTCTGGGAGACGGCGACACCACCGGAATCGGCGACGCGGACCCGGCCGCCGGTGAGCACCTCGAGATTGTCCCGAAGCCCGGAAACGGTGCCGCGCATGCGATACATCTGCGCGGCCTGGGCGATGGCGGCGCGCTGGCGCTCGACCGGCCACGACTCGTCGAGCTCGAGCCCGACCCAGCCGGCCAGCCAGGCGAGGAAGTCCTCGGGGGCCAGCGACGGGTCGAGGTAGGCGGTGAGGTTGTCCAAAGTGGACAGCACCGGCGCCAGCACGTCGTCGAAGCCGGAGACGAAGCGAACGGTGAAGGGATCTTCCTGGAAGATGCCGGGCAGCATGGCCGACAGCGGAACGGCGGTCGGCAGCCCGGGCACGGCGCCACGCATCAGTGCTGCTCCACTCTCACCTGGTGCTCATAGGAGAAAACGAGGCTGCACGGGTCGAGCTCGATGCGCTGGCTCTCCCCCTCGCGCACGCCGGTGACCGGATTCGCCCCGAACAGGCGCACGTCCTCGACCATGTCGACGCCGCGAACCCGTTGCAGCAGCCCGAAGATCTCACCGGACGCGACGGGACGGCCGAAGGGCCACCCGGTGCCGTCGGGACCGCCGCTGATGGGATTCAGGTACGCGTACAACGCGGCCAGGGCGTCGGTGCGGATCCGAGCGGTGTCGACGCGAGGACGGGCAACGAGCCGGGTGACAACGGTGATGCCCCGGTAGCGCGGCGGCTCGACAAGTACCCGGGTGCCGATCAGGCGAACCTGGTCGAGGTGCTCGGCGATCCGCTGGAGCATGCCCGCGTCGGGCACCAGCTCCCCCAGCTTGATCCCGCCCTCCTCGGACGCCGCCGGCACGACCAACACCCGGACGGCCCCGGCCTGCACGTCGTCCTCGCCGGCCGTGACGCACCGAACCCGGGCCAGCTCGGGGGCGATCTCCCGCACGATGGCCTCGTAGTCCTCGGCGGTGACGGCCCGACTCCGGGTGCGCAGCAGGATCGGCCCACGGGCCTTGGCCTCGTCGATCGTCTCGGCGTCCACGCCGCCCTTGGCGAAGTCCAGGTTCTCCACCCGGTCCACGAACGGGATCGACGACTTCAGGGTCCGAATGGTGCCCTTGCCGACGTTGCCGGTGCGGCCGCCACCGGTGGCATAGCGTCGGATCCGCACGGTCTCCCCGGCGGCCGGCACGGCGCCGTGCTGACGGACGCTGCCGTCGACGTCACGGACGGCCGGCCCGAACGAGACCGTGCCGGCCACCTCATCGAGCAGATAGTGCTGGTCCGTGGGGCCGCTCCAGGCGAAACCGCTGACCGGACGCCATTCCTGCCAGCCGTCGTCGGAGCTGACCTCGACCGAGGGCGTGGCGACGCCGCCGAGCAGCGGGGCTCGGGAGATGCGGAACTGTTGCCCGGCAACGCCTTCGGTCATGCCCAGCAGCTCGACGTCGACGATCTCGGCGTGGATGGCCGGTGCCGTGCCGCCGACAGTCGACGCCGACAGGCCCATGATCACCGGCGAGTCGCTGTAGGTCGGGAACTCGGCCGGTACGGCGATCACTCTGGCGCGCAACCATCCCGCCCGCTGTCCAACCAGGACAGACGCCTCATGGTTGTCCGGCACGTGCACGAGAACGCCGCCGGCCTTGTTCAACGCCGCGGTGCCGTCGCTGCTGACCATGCACTCGGTCCAGCCGTCGCCGGTCCAGGCCTCCCACACCAGCGGCGGCTGCTCGGGATGCACGCCGACACCCTCGACGTGGCAGTCGAAGTCCAGCCGCACCACACAGCTCGGCACGGGATCGGTCAGCCCGACCAACAGCACGTCGTCGACCTGCGGCTGCGCGCTGAAGGCCGCGAAGTGTCGGCCCAGCTTGAGTTCCTCTGTTCGCTCGATCGGTGCATCGTCTGAAATGGACTGAGTGGCGACCTGGCTCAGCGCGCACGGCACGATCTGGAGATCGCGGCGCGTGCTGAACAGGATCGACTCCTCCAGGTCGGTGCGCGGCGTGGCGACGCTGGTGCCCATGGCCACACCGACCGAGGTGATCGCCGGCGCGGACAGCCAGAAGGTCACCGGCACCTCGGCCGGCGTCGCCGGGATCAGCCGCAGGCCGATCATGTCCAGGAACTTGACGTACAGCCGGTCCGGCACCTGGTTGAGCCGGAACAGCAGCTGGTCGGTCATGTACGCGAAGGTCTCGATCAGCGTCACGCCCGGGTCGGACACGTTGTGGTCCGTCCACTCCGGACAGCGGCGCATGACCATGCGCTTGGCGTCGTCCACCAGGTCCTGGAACCGGCGGTCGTCGAGGTTGGGCACCGGCAGCGCCATCAGTAGTCACTCCCGTCCTCGGGGATGGTGTAGAACGGGAACACCAGGTTGCGGCGGTCGTTCGTGTGCTTGATCCGGTAGCTGATGTCGATGTACAGCACGCTGCGGTCGTCCCGGTCCGGCCGCACGTCGACCAGCTCGATGTCGACCCGGGCCTCCCAGCGCAGCAGCGCGTTGCGGACCTCCTCGGCCAGCTCGGCCGCGGTGGCGGCGTCGGCCGGCCGGAACACGAAGTCCCGCAGCCGGCTGCCGAACGCCGGCCGCATCGGCCGCTCGCCGGGATAGGTGGCCAGGATCAGCCGCATGGCCTGCTCCAGCTCCACCTCGCGGCGGACCAGCTCGATGCCGCCGCGCGGCGACACGCCCAGCGGGAACGCCCACCCGGAGCCGACGAAGTCCTGTGACACCACTGCCTCTTCTCAGTTCAGCTTGATCATCTGGCCCGACACCTCGACCAGGGCCGGGCTGGAGATCTTCACGCCGGCCTGGCCGGACAGCTCCAGCTGTCCGTCGCTGGTGAGCTTGAGCCCGCCGGCGCCGGCCTTGATCTCGATCTTTCCCGCACCGGAGCAGTCGATGGTCAGCGTGCCGGCCGGGGTGCGGCTGGCCGGCGGGGCCGGCTTGCAGGTCAGCGTGACGGTGCCGCCGACCTGGTCGATGGCCAGCCCGAGGTTGCCGTCGCCGGTGCCGAGCGTGATCGACGACGTGGTCGGCGGCGCGGCCCCGGGCGGGCCGGGCGGCAGCTCGTCCTCGAGCAGCAAACCGTTGCCGGCCGGCGAGGTTATCCCCCGCTTGACCACCGCGCCGGACCCGTTGACCGCGGAGCTCAGCGGCTCGTACGCGGAGTTGTCGTTGGTCAGCCCACCGATCACGTAGGGCCGCCGCGGGTCGCCGAACTCGAAGCCCAGCAACACTTCGTCGCCGACCTCGGGCACGAACACCAGCCCGCTGCGGCGGCCGGCGCCGAGCTGCACGACCCGGGCCCAGTCGGACTCGTAGTTGGGCGAGAGCCAGGGCAGCGCGACCTTGACCTTGCCCTTGTTGTCCGGGTCCTTGGCGTTGGTGACCACGCCGCAGACCAGGCCGGCCAGCCCCGAATGTCCTTCCTTGGCCCCGGAGGCGAGCTTGAACAGCGACCGGTCCTGCCGCCCGGAGACGTAGAACCTCGTGTGGTAGCCGTTTTCCGCCGGGTCGAAGACGTGCTTGGCGTTGGTGACGGTCCAGCTGCCGGCGAACTGCTTGGGCACGGCGGCCACCGTCACCTTGACGCCGGCCTGGATACGGGGATCGCCGACCGCCGTGCCCTCGGCCTCGGCGAAGGTGCTGGCGATGTGGTCGGCCAGGCCCTTGGCCGCTTCCTCGGCCGCCGAGTCGGCGTCCGAGCCGGTCGCGAGTGGACGGTCGACGACCACGTAGGCCGTGTTGCTGGGCGAAGAGCCGAAGTCGATCCGCGGCAGGCCGGGGATCGGCGGCAGCGCCGGCAGGTGCGGCAGCGGCGGCAACAGCCCGTCGGTGAAGGAGTTGGCCAGCTGCGCCGGCTCCTCGCCGTCGATGGTGGCCGTCCCCGTCGACGCCGACGCGGAGCCGACGGCCACCCGCGCCGACTTGGCGTCCCACACCCGGACCTCCACGTCCGGCGTGAGGTTGGCGGCCGAGATCCGGGGCAGGAAGGTGATCAGATTGTCCTTGAACGTCAACGTCGGGCCGGTGCCGATGCCGACCGCGCTGGCCAGCGTGTCGAGCAGGCCACCGCCGCCGCTGGGCTGCCCGGAAGCCTTGCGGAAGAAGAACTCCCCGCCGACCACGCCGGTCTCGAAGCCGATCTCCCGGGCCCGCGCGACCAGGAACTCCCAGTCGGTCTGGGCGACCTGGGCGAGGTGCGTGTGGGTGGTGCTGGACTCGTCGACCGTGCCGACGTCGAGACCGGCGTGGTTGGCCACCTGCCGGGCGATGTCTGAGTCCTTCATATTGAGGAACGTCCGGGTGCGGCGGGCCCGCTGGAGCCGGTGCGCCTTCTCGTAACCGCGGATCACGGTGTGGATCACGGCCTCGGCGCAGATGGCCTCGATGGCCGTGACCTCGCCCTTGATCAGGGACGTGGTGCTGGTGCTGGTGGCGTCGCCGGCGAGGATCTCCACGGCCGTGCCGATCGACAGCCCGGCGTCGTCGGTCACCGTGCCGGACTCATCGATGAAGGTCAGCTCGAACATGTCCGGCAGGTGCAGGTGGGTGTCCACGACCGCGCGCACGAGCTTGCTCTGCACCAAGGGGGACAACGGCATCCCCATCACCGCGCCGATCTTGACGGTCGGCCAGACGATCGCGGTGGACTGGCCGAGCAGGCCGCCGGGCATCATCGCCGGCTCCCCGAGGTCAGCTCGTCCCCGTTGGGCAGGTAGACCGTGGTGCCCGGCCGCAGCCGCGTCGGATCGTCGATGCCGTTGACCTCGGCGATCCGCCGCCACAGCGCCGGCGTGCCGTAGTTGGCGGTGGCGATGGACTGCAACGTCTCGCCCTCGCCGACGGTGTGCGTGCGCCGGCCGGGTTGGCCGCCGGAGGTCGGGTTCATCGGCAGGCTGCCGAGCAGGCTCGGCACCTCCTGCATGGTCAGGTTCAGGGTCGCGCGAATGGGGATGCCGGCCGAGGTGAAACGCTCGTAGACGACCTTGCAGTTGGTCATCCGCACGCTGTACATGAAACCGATCATCGGCGGGCCCCACTGGAAGGTCAGCACCGGCGGCTCGGTGGTCAGGTTGGCGCCGGCCAGCGCGGCGACCATGCCCACCAGGTTGAGCGCGCTGCCCGGGGCCATCCAGCCCAGCAGGGTGTCGCAGCGCATCTTGGTGGTCACGCCCTCGAACTTCACCTCGGAGATGACGATCTGAGCGTTGCGCACGTTCTGCGCGGTCGAGGAGTTGCTGCTGCCGTTGGTCGCCGTCGGCGTGGACCGGTTGCCGTACGTGCTCTGCCGGGACATCTCGATCTTCTTGGGGTTGAAGTCGAACGGCACGATGCCGAAGTTGGCCGGGTCCGTGCAGCGCAGCATGGCCGGCACGCGCGCACCGGCCAGCGCGGCCGCGCCGATGCCGATCCCGGCCGCCATGTCGACGGCCCCGGCCGCGCCGCCGAGCGCTCCCAATGCCCCGGTCACAGGAACCCCTCATGCACGAGTTGCAGGCTTTCGATGGCCACACCGAGAGTTCGGGCGTCCAGCTCGGGACCGTCCCACTTGCTCGGGTAGACGTTGCGCAGCGACCAGCTCGCCACCTTGGCCGCCTTGGAGTCGAACAGCGTGATCTGCGCGGTCCCCCCGCCGCCGCTGGAGTCGGCGTTGACCCAACTCTGCGCCTTGCTGCTGAGCCACGCCTGCACGCGCGGCGTGTCCTGCGCGTTCATGGCCCGCTGCAAGGTGATCGGCGGATACTCGATCTGCCCGGGCAGGTAGGTCACGTGCTGGTAGTTGCCGCCCTCCAGCCACGCCTCGGGCTTGAAGTCCACGCTCAGGCCCGAACACCGGGCCCAGCCGCCGAGGTCGACGCCGTCGACGGTGACGTGGAAGCGGGTGACCAGGCCGAGCATCGCGGCCGCGTTCATCGGCATCGCTCAGCCCCCGTAGCTGACGTCGTCGTCGAGGAAGCCCTCGTGCACCAGCTCCAGCGTCTCGATGGCCACGTTGCTGCCGCCGGCCTCGAAGTTGGCGATGGACCACTTGGCCGGCATCGCGTTCTTCAGGTGCCAGTCCAGCACCTTCTTGGTCGACGAGTCGTACAGCGTCACCTGGATCTCCTGGTTGGCCTGGTTGGCGAACGAGGTCTTGCTCAGCCAGGTCTTGACCTTCTCCGAGTCGCCTCCCGACGCGGCCCGGGACAGTCGGACGTGGCTGTACTTGGTGTTGCCCGGGAAGAACCAGCGCTGGTTGCCGCCGTCGCCGGCCCGGTAGTCGGCGATGTCCCAGGTCACGTCCAGGCCCTCGGCCTTGGTCCAGCTGCCCAGGTCGTGGTCGCCCGGCGTCACCTTGACGGTGAACCGGTTCGCGAGGCCGATCACCGACTGGTCGTTGAGTGGCATGACTTCTCCCCTATCGGTACTCGGCCCTTATCGGTAGTCGGTCAGCTGGCCGGCGCGTTCCCGGTCGACCAGCAGTTCCAGGCGCAGCCGGCTGCGCAGGCGGCTGTAGAGCCGGGCGGACAGCTCCTCCAGGTCGAGATCGTTGATGTCGACGTGGTGGTGGGCCGGCGTGGTTCCGGTGGCGCTGGTGGTCGCGGCGTGCTCGGTGCTGTGCGCGCTGGTCGGTGACGCCGTTGCGTCGTGGGATTGGCTCTGCGCCTGGGTTTGCGACGGCTGCTGGGCCTGGTCCTGGTGCTCGGTGGTGCGGTGCAGGTGGTGACCGTGGTGGGTCAGCCGGCCGAGGACCGCGGCCTCCAGGTAGCCGGCGGCGGGGTCCGGCTCGGGCTCCTGCTGTTGTTGCTGCTGCTGGGTCGTGCCCTGGGACGACTGCGGCTGAACCGCTGTCGCGGTGGTCTGCGACAACGGTCCCTGCTGCGTCTGGGTTGTCTGTTGGGCGCCCGGCGGCGTCGGCGGTGCGTGCCGGGCGGCCGATGGTCGCAACCGCGACAACACCGCCGCTTCGAGGTAGCCGGCGGTCGGATCGGCGTGGTCTTCTTGTTGTTGCTGCTGCGTCTGTTGCTGTTGTTGCTGGGTCGGCAATCCGAGGGCTCGGCGTTGTTGCGCGGTGAGCGTCGGGTTCTGCCACTCCTGTTGCACGACGCGACGAGCCGTGTCGGTGGCGACGCGGTCGACCTCCTCGCGCACACGGGCGTCGATCACCTGCTGGTGCTCGGACGAAGTCGGCGTGGTCGCGGGAGCCGAGATCGGGTCGAGCTGGGTGTAGGACCCCGCACTCGGCATGGGCGTGACCCGCGGCGAGTGGATCAGCGGCTGCGGGGCCGGCGCGTTTGACTCGCCGGCGTAGAAGCGTTCCACGGCAACGGCTTCGGCCTCCAGCGCCTGGCCATGCTCGGACGACGGCGACGGCAGCGACAGCCCGAGGGTGCGCTGCTGCACGGCGTGCACGAGCTCGTGCGCGATGAGGCCGCGGGCCTTGGGCGAGGTCAGCGGACCGGCCTCGTCGGGCAGATGCACCTTGCCGCCGCGGGTGAAGGCCCGCGCGCCATGGGATCGGGCTTCGGCCGAAACGGCCTTTCCGCGCACGACCGGCACATCGGCGACGTCGACATTGTGGCTCTGCCGCATCGAGGCGGCGAGCTCGGTCGGCACCGACTCGTGGATCAGCGGCGGCTGCTCGTCGACAACCGGGGCCGCGACGGGCGAAACGGCCGGCATGACAACGGCTGGGGCGGGCTCCTCAGGGGCCGGCTCTTCCTCGGCGGAAACCGGTTGGGCCGGCGAGATCGGCGCGCCCAGCCCGAGCCGGCGGCTCTGGGCCAGGCTGGCCCGCCGCTCCGGCTTCGGCCGCACCACCGGGGCGGGCGGCGGCGGAGGCGGGGTGTCCATTATGGGCAGCGGCAGCGGCAGGTCCGGGATGCCCGGCTCATCGTTCTGCGACATGGCCCAGGGCGGCGGGGTGTAGCGCAGCCACGCCGGCGCCCGGTGCGGAACCCGGGGCTCGCGCGGCTCTTCGACGTGCTGCTCGTCCACATAGGTCAGTGGTTCGGGCTCCGGAGCCTGCGGCAGCACGACCGCCCGCCGGCGCGGCGGCCGGTGCACGACATCCGCGGCCGAGCGGTCGAACCGCACGGGCTTGATCACGGAGGCGATGCCCTGCACCGAGCCGCGCAACTCCGGGTCGCTGGCCGGCATCGGCTCGCGCCGTCCCGGTAGCGGCGGCAGCACCGGCGCCGGCCCGATCACCAATGGAGCCTTGCCGGAAAAGGTGCCCGGCAACGGGGAAAGCGCTGTCCACTCCCGCGCCTGCGGCCGCTCAGCCGTCACCGACTCGGCGGCAACCGGCTCAACGATGTCCGCCTCGGCG
>DASWRQ010000286.1:0-5097 GCA_036403095.1 Kutzneria sp.
GTCGGCCTCGGACTTGAAGGGCCGCAACACCTTTCGGTCCAGCGGCAGCCCGTAGTCCAGGGCTCGTCGCAAGGCCAGCGCGTTCACCTGGACGAAGTGCTCGGAATTGTGCACGATCTTCAGCGGCACGCCGGTGGTCCCCGAGGTGACTACGGAAGCGCAGTCGGACGGGTCGATGTCCTCGGCGAAGTGCCCGCGGTAGTCGTCCCGGATCCGCTGCTTGGTCAGGATCGGCAGCCGCGCCAGCGTCTCGAACGGATCATCGGCCGGCTCAAGGCCCTTGGCCCGCAAGACCGGCACCGTCAGCAGAACCCGGCCCAACAGTGCCGACAACCGCTCATGTTGCAGTTCACGCAACGACTCGGTTCGCTCGCGGTAGTCCAGGAACGCCTGGTAGGTACGTCCGAACAGCCGGCCATGGCGCACGGCGTCGGCCGCGACACCCTCACGTCGCCCCATGCAACGGCCTCCCCCCTCCGTCGCAACCGACCCTAATTGATCAGCGAGCATCCCCCGGAAAGAGTCACGCTCGCGGAATTCCCGCACCGTTCGTCCCGGCGGGTTCCGTGGCGTCGCCCTGCGGTGGCGCTCGACACACCATGACGACGGCTCCCGCTCGAACCCGTTCCACCACCGGCTTTTCCCCTAGACTCAGGGTCGTGAGCCGGCATGAGGTAGAGATCATCGCTCTGCACGTCTCGCCCGAGCACGCCTTCGAGGGCCGTCCCGTCGACGGGCCGCGCCCCGATCCCCTGCCGGTGCGGCGTGATCACGTCGAAGTGCGGGCGGGCCAGGGGCTTGTCGGCGACCGCTACTTCAACCACCGCGCGCACCGCAACGCCGCCGTCACGATCTTCGCGGCCGAGTCGCTGGAGGCGCTGCACCTCGACCCGCCGCCGGACCCCCATGTGGTGCGGCGCAACATCGTGCTGCGCGGCTTTCCGGTCGACGAGCTGGTGGGTCAGCACTTCACCCTCGGCGGGATCCGGTTCGAGGGCCACCGCGCGGCACATCCGTGCGCGTGGATGGACGTTGTGGTCGCCCCTGGCGCTTTTCGCGGCCTGCGCGGGCACGGCGGTGTCCGTTGTGTGCCGTTGGACGACGGCGTGCTCCGCCTCGGCCCGGCCGTGCTGGAAACATCGGCGGCGGAACAGGTGTTGGCGCAGGCATGAGCGCACTCCTCTCGCCGTTCACGGTGCGCGGCATGACCGCCCGCAACCGGATCTGGGTGTCGCCGATGTGCCAGTACTCGGCCGTCGACGGCGGGCCCGACGACTGGCATCTCATGCACCTCGGCCAGTTCGCGGCCGGCGGCGCGGGGCTGGTGATGACGGAGGCCGCGGCGGTGTCGCCGGCGGGCCGGATCAGCCCGCGCGACGCCGGTATCTGGAACGCCGAGCAGGTGCAGGCGTGGCGGCGCATCGTGGACTTCATCCACGGCCAGGGTGCCAAGGCGGGCATGCAGCTCGGGCACGCCGGCCGCAAGGCCTCCACGCAGCCGCCATGGGAGGGCCGCGCGACCGTGCCCGCGTCCGAGGGCGGTTGGCAGTCCGTCGCCCCGAGCGCGGTGGCGTTCGGCGATTACGCGACGCCCCGGGAGCTCACCGAGGCCGAGATCCGGCGCGTGGTGGCCGATTTCGCCGCCGGTGCCCGGCGCGCGTTGGACGCGGGCGTGGACGCCATCGAGATCCACGCCGCCCACGGCTACCTGATCCACCAGTTCTATTCGCCGCTGTCCAACCTGCGCACCGACGGCTACGGCGGCGATTTCGACGGCCGGGTCCGGTTCATGCTAGAGGTGGCTACGGCTGTCCGCGCCGAGATCGGCGACGAGGTGCCGCTGTTCACCCGGCTGTCGGCCACCGACTGGGCCGATGGCGGCTGGACCGGCGACGACACCGTGCGGCTGGCACGCTTGCTGGCCGACCACGGTGTCGACCTGGTCGACGTCTCCTCGGGCGGCATCACCCCGGCCCAGCGGATCCCGCTCGGCCCCGGCTACCAGGTGCCGTTCGCGCAGCGGATCCGGGCCGAGGCCAACGTGCCGACCGGGGCCGTCGGCCTGATCACCGAGCCGCGGCAGGCCGAGCAGATCGTCGCCACCGGCGCCGCCGACGTCGTCTTCCTGGCTCGGGCCCTGCTGCGCGACCCGCACTGGCCGCTGACCGCCGCGCGCGTGCTCGGCGGCGACATCGAGTGGCCGATCCAGTACGTCCGGGCGCGGCTGGAAGGATAGGGCCGCACGACGACGTCTGATGAATAGTGGAGGAATGGCTGTGGCCACCGAGGGTGACCTCATCGCCGAGCGCTACAAGCTGGTCAGGAAGGTCGGCAGTGGCGCGATGGGCACCGTCTGGCAGGCCCGCGACCAGCTGCTGCGGCGCGACGTCGCGGTCAAGGAGCTGCTCGTCCGCACCGGCATGACCGAGTTGCAGACCGACGAGGCCCGCAACCGGGCCATGCGGGAGGCCCGGCTGGCCGCCCGGCTGCACCACCCCAACGTCATCTCCATCTACGACGTCGTGGAGTACGAGGGCCGGCCGTGCCTGATCATGGAGTACCTGCCGTCGAAGAGCCTGGCCGACCTCATCGCCGAGCACGGTGTGCTGCCCGTCGGCACCGTCGCCCGCATCGGCACCCAGATCGCCTCGGCGCTCGCGGCCGCGCACAGTGCCGGCATCGTGCACCGTGACGTCAAGCCGGCCAACGTGCTGCTGACCGGCGACAACGTGGCCAAGCTGACCGACTTCGGCATCTCGCGGGCCGACGGCGACGCCACCGTGACCGCCGCCGGCCTGCTCGCCGGCACCCCCGCCTACCTGCCGCCCGAGGTCGCGCAGGGCCACGACTCCGTCTTCGCCAGCGACGTCTACGCCCTCGGCGCCATGCTCTACGCCGCCGTCGAGGGCCAGCCGCCGTTCGGCACCGACGACAACGCCGTCGCGCTGCTGCACCGCATCGCCACCCAGGAGGTGCCGCCGCCCGAGCACGCCGTGCCGCTCACCGCCACGCTCGTGTGGATGCTGCGCCGGGACCCCAAGCACCGTCCCGAGGCCAAGGAGGTCCAGGAAGCCCTCGGCGCCCTGGCCGAGTCCATGCCGGCCGAGATGCCCGCGCCCGCTCTCGTGCCCGTCGAGGAGCCCGCCACCGTCACCGTCGCCGCGGCCGGCGAGGGCCCGGACCGGCGCAAGATCATCGCCATCGCGTTGATCGTCGGCGCCGTCGTCGTCGCCCTCGTTGTTGTCGTCTACGCCCTCAACCAGCCGCAGCCCTCGGTCTCCGCCGGCGGTCCGTCGACCACCGCCAAGTCGACCACGACCGCCCCCAGCACCACTACGACGACGCCGGCACCCACCAGCGCCACCACGACGACCACCACGACCGCTGCCACCACGACCACGACCGCGGCCCCGCCGCCGGCCGACGTCACCACGCAGCTGGCCAGCGCGATCACCGACTACTACAAGCTGATGCCCGGCGATCTCCAGGACGGCTGGGGCCATCTCACCGCCGACTACCAGTCCCGCACCGCCGGTGGTTTCTCCGGCTACCAGCAGTTCTGGAGCCAGTTCTCCGGCATCGACCTCAGCGACGTCACCGCGTCGGCCCCCGGCACCGTCGTCGCCAACCTGCACTACCACTACAAGGACGGCCGGCAGACCGTCGAGCGGACCACCTTCACCCTGGTCCAGGAGAACGGCCAGTGGAAGATCACCAACTCGGTGGTCGGCTGAGACCGGTTCGAGGTTCGGGCCCATTCAGGTGGGTAGTCCGCGGACATGAGCTTGCCGCCCGATCCCGATCCGGACCGCACCCCCGGCCTCGAGCCCGGCGGTGGTGTCCCGCCCGGTGAGACGCCGCCCGACTCGGGCAGCACCACCGAGGGCGCCTCGTTCCGTGAGCCCGCTCCGCCACGGGCCCTGCCGATGGCCACGGTTGTCACGATCGTCGTGGGCGCGGTGATCGTCGTGGCGTTGGGCGTCTGGGCGGCACTGGACTTCATGGGTCTGGCCTAGCGCCGCGAGTCGTCGGCGAGCTTCTTCAACAGGATTTCGCTGGATGAACGGTATGCGGCTTCCGGTACCGTCACGCTGGTGTGGATGCAGCGCCGCGACCCCGAGCATCGGCCCGAGGCCGAGGAGGGCCAGGACGCTCCCGGCACCGTTACCGAGTCCGTGCCTGCGGAGTCCGTCCCGGCCCCCGTGCCAGTCGAGGAGCAAGCCGCGCCCGCCGCCGACGGCCGCGCCCGCCGCAAGTTCGTCGCCGTCGCCGTGATCATCAGCGCGGTCGTCGTGGCCGTCACGGTCGTCGACTACGGCAGCCAGCCGCAGCCCTCGGTCACCGCCGGCGCTCCATCGACCACAGCCAAGTCGACCACCGCCGCCCCCAGCACCACGACGCCGGCCCCCACGACCACCACCGACGACCAGCAACCCACGGACGAAAACACCGACGCCGAGCTACCCACGGACGAACAGACCATCGCCACCGTCACCGGCTACTACAACCTGCTGCCCGACAACCTGGAGGCCGCCTGGGGCCTCCTCACCGCCAAGGCTCAGGCTCATTATCAGGGTGACAGCAGCTTCGCCGCGTACCAGAAGTACTGGGACCAGATCTCCTCCGTCGACGTCAGCCAGTTGCGCACCTCTGGCCCTGGCAACGCGGATGGCACTATCACCTACACGTACAAAGACGGCAGCGGCACCAATGTCTATCCTGCCCAATTCCAGGTGGTTCAGGAGGATGGCCGGTGGAAGATCGCGCACTGGTTCTTCATCAGCGCCTGAGGGCTACCGGGACAGCTCCAGGGCCAGGAAGAGGTCGACACGGTCGGGGAAGCGGGACAGGTCGCGGGCGGTGAGCTCCTCGACGCGGCCCATGCGGTAGCGCAGGGTATTGACGTGCAGGTGCAGGCGGGCGGCGGCCTGGCTCCAGGAGCCGGAGCAGTCGAGGAAGACGCGGAGGGACTCCAAGAGCTCTGAATGGTGTTCCTGGTCGTAGGCGCGGACGGGGCCGAGCAGGCGGCGGCAGAAGGACTGGCGGAGCTCGTCGGGCAGGGCGCCGAAGAGAAGCTGGTGGGAAGCCAACTCCGAG
>DASWRQ010000287.1:0-3524 GCA_036403095.1 Kutzneria sp.
GCTGACCGGCGAGGACGTCACCGAGTGCCTCGGCGGCGCCCAGGAGATCTCCGACGACGACCTGGCCGGCCGCTACGAGACGGCCTGCGACCCGCGGCTGAACACCCAGCAGTCGCTGGAGCTGGCCTTCCTCGTCGCCGAAATGCTGATGACGTGGCGGCACGAGTCGCTTGCCGCGCCACTCGTCACGCGGAACCAACCTGCGAATGGACCTGCACGGGCGTTGTCAACAAATGCAGTCGAAAGACGTAATTTTGGGCAGTTTTTCGAGAACTGGCGCGCCATGGTGTAGCCGAAGTTCGCGGCGCGCTTTGAGCCCGCTGTGAAACTGCCGTCGAAGGTCCCGCGGGGACGACGGGGTCAGCACTTTCTCGCTAGCATCGGTGACACCGCGTTTCCGACGAGGAAGGCAGGCAATGTCCGATCCATCCGCCGCCGCACCAGGGGGAAGCGACTCGTCGGCCGTGACGGGCAGCGGGGCGTCGCTGATGGCGGTGCACACACGCTGCGTCCGCGAGTGTGAAGGCGCAACTGTCCTGCTTGTCGCGCCGGCGGGGCACTATAAGACGAATATCCTGCGTGAGTTCGCGCAACGCGTCGCCGGGACCGCAACGGTGGTGCTACGGGCATCGGCGGCGCGCAGCGAGCAACTGCTGCCATTCGCGGTGGTCGAGCAACTGGTGAATTCCTCCGCGCTCTCGCCGTCAGTGCGCGACGAACTACGGCAATGCCTGGACGCGGTCGCCGCGGCCACTCCCCAGCTCGCCCAGGACTCGCCCGCATTGCCTATCGGGCCCGCGAACAGCGCCCCGCTGCGCCAACTCTGTCGGGTGTTCGAAGACCTCGCCGCCACGACGTCGATCGTCGTCACGGTCGACGACGCCCAGGACGCGGACCGGCCGTCGGTGGAGTTGTTGCTCCATCTGGGCCGCCGACTGCGCGCGCTCCCGTTGGTGCTGGTTTTCGCCGAACGTCCCGAATTGACGCCCAGCAGCCCCGACCTACGGGCGCGGCTGTCCGCCGAGGCCACGGACCACCTGCGCCGGGTGGCGCCGCTGGGTGCCGATCACCCGGCGGCGCGAACGCTGCCCGACGAGTGGATCGAGATCTCGGGCGGCAACCCGGTGCTGGTCGACGCGCTGATCACCGATCACCACGACGGTCAGCGCTGGCCCGGTGACACGTTCGACACGGTGGTGTCGCGCTGGGTCCACACGCAGGACGTCACCCTGGTCGCGGTCGCGTCAGCGCTCGCCACCGGTGTCGTGGTCGACAGCGCTCTGGTGGCCAGGGTGCTGGACATCGATCGCGACACGGTGGAGCGGGCGATGAGCCTGCTCGCCGAGATCGGTCCACTGCGGCCGGGCCAACCGCCGCACGGCGCCGTCGGCGCCGCGGTGCTGCGAGCGCTGCCCGCCGAGCGGCGGGCGCGACTGCACCTCGACCTCGCCAGGGCCCTGTACTACAGCGGTGCGGACGGCCAGGACGTCGTACACCAGCTGACCGCCGCCGGGCAGGCCCCGGACGAATGGGCGTTTCAGCTGTTGTGGACTGCGGCGGACAGCGAGCTGGCTGCCGACCGGCTCAGCGCCGCGGTCGACCTCCTGCAGCTGGCGCTACGCGGAAAGGTCACTGATCGCCAGCGGACGCAGGCCCTGGTCGCCTTCGCGCGCATCGAGTGGCGCAACAACCCCGGTGGTGCGCGCCGGTACTACCGACGCATGGTCGCCGCGGCGTGCGCGGGACACTGTGACGACCACGACCTGGCGGCGACCGTCAAGTACCTGGCCTGGCACGGCGCCTACCCCGATGCCGAACGCGTGCTGGACTTCTGGTGCACGGCCGTCGCGGAGAATCGGTGGGAGTGCACCGACGAGCTGCAGAAGACGCTGCAGTGGACCAGGATCACCCATTTTCAGCTCGTGCGACGCGTGCCGGCCGCGGCCGCGATCGAGCGCGACAAATGGTCCGGCACGGCCCGCCTGCTGGGAATCCAGGCCGTGCGAGGCATACTCGCCGGCGGGCCGGCGCAGCCGTGGATCAGCGACGCCGAACAGATTCTGCGGCAGACAAGGCTCAGTGACCCGTCGCTGGCCGGGACGGTGGAGCCGTTGCAGGCCGCGATACTGGCCCTGCTTCACGCCGGACAGTTGGACCTCGCCGCGGCGCGCGCCGAGGAGTTGCTGACCCGCGTCGCCGACCTTCAGGCGACGACATGGCTGGCGCTGGTGAGCTCGCTGCGTGCCGAGATCGCGGTGCGTCGCGGCGAGCCGCAGACCGCCGTCAGCCACGCCCGCAGGGCGCTGGACCTGATGGACCCGCACAGCTGGGGCGTCATGATCGGTATCCCGCTGTCGTGCTTGGTGACCGGCCTGAGCCAGATCGGCCAGCATGACGAGGCCGCCAGGGTGCTGGCCGAGCCCGTGCCGGAGGTGATGTTCGAAACCCGTCCGGGGCTGTACTACCTGAACGGCAGGGCGGTCGCCGCGGCCGCCCAGGACCGTTGGCACGCCGCACTCCGGGACCACGAGCGCTGCGGCACAACCATGCGCGAGCACGACCTCGACTTACCCGTGCTTCTGGACTGGCGCACCGGGGCCGCGCAGGCCCGGCTGAAGCTGGGTCGGCCGGACCTGGCCGCGTCGCTGGTCCAGGAGCTGCTGAAGATGCCCGGTGCCGACCTGCCGGGCGTGCGTGGGCCGGCGCTGCGTGTACTGGCGGCGACCAAGCGGCAACCAAGGGAACGGCTGGCACTGCTGTCCGAGGCCGCGCGTCTGCTCGCGGACCAGAGCGGCAGCCGACTGGAGCTCAGCCAGGCGCTGCACGACCTCAGCCAGGCTCATCGCACGCTCGGTGAGACCTCCCAGGCCCGTACGCTCGCCGAACAGGCAGCCCGGCGGCGGGCCGAAAGCCTCACGCCGACGCGCCCACAGCGCCCTCGGCCGGCGTCCGACAGCGTGGTGGCCAGGCTGAGCGAGGCCGAGCGCCGCGTAGCCGTGCTCGCCGCCGACGGCCACACCAACCGGGCCGTGGCCGACGCGCTGTTCATCACCGTGAGCACGGTCGAGCAACACCTCACCAGGATCTACCGAAAGCTGAACATCACTCGCAGGCGGGAACTCACGATGAGGTTCCGGCAGGAGCTCACCGCCGTCGGCGACACCGGGTTGATCGCGAACTGGCCGGCATGACAGGTACTGTCGGGGCGCCCGGTGATCGACTACCTCGGCCAGTGCTGTTTGGTGGCGGCGACGACCGGTGCCGCTCCAAAGGGATCGGCGGTCTCCAGGGAGTGGCTGTCCACACCCCTCCTCCCTGGCGCTGCGAGCAGGTACAAGAGACGGAACGCCACGGGAGGTGATCATGCCGGGGTGTCGCTGGTGACGAAACGCCAGGTCATGGCGGCAGCGTCGAGCTTTGGCACGGTACAGGATCGGCTGGAGCGTGGTCGTCGTCGGCCGTTCGCGGGTCGTCGACCACCCGGCCGAGCTTGTGGAGGCAGAGGAAATCGCGCCTCGCTCGTG
>DASWRQ010000288.1:0-24195 GCA_036403095.1 Kutzneria sp.
CGCCCGGACTTCGTCATCGCCTGGCGCAGTGTCGGCGCGACAACTCCGGCGGAGGTGGAACGGGCCTGGCGCACAGTGCTTGACTGGCCGGCATGACCCGACGTGTGCCCCGCTGGCGGGAACTCCGACCGCTGTTGCAGCCCCGAGCACCGGAGCTGGATCCCGTCAAGCGAGCGCACACGCTGAGAGATCTCCGTGAGGCGGCCCGGAAAAGGGTGCCGCGGTCGGTGTTCGACTACGTGGAAGGAGGCGCCGACGACGAGATCAGCTTGCGGCGCAACCGATCCGCGTTCGAACGGGTGGAGTTCAGCCCGCAGGTGCTGGTCGGCGGCGACGTGAGCACGGCCACGACGATCCTCGGCCGGCCGGCGACACTGCCTCTCGTGCTGGCGCCGACGGGATACACGCGGATGATGCACCACATCGGCGAGCCGGCAGTGGCGGTCGCGGCGACGCAGGCCGGTGTCCCCTACACACTGTCCACAATGGGCACAACGGCCCCGGAGGACCTCGAGGGCGACAATCTCTGGTTCCAGCTCTACGTCTGGCGTGATCGGGGCTTCACCACGGACCTGATCGAACGAGCCCGCGGCGCGGGGTACACGGCGCTGGTGCTGACGGTCGACACCCCGGTGCCGGGCAACCGCGTCCGGGACGTCCGCAACGGCCTGACGCTGCCGCCGCGGCTGGGGATCAAGACCCTGCTGGACGGGGCGAGGAAGCCCCGCTGGTGGTGGAACCTGCTGACCACGGAACCACTTCGGTTCGCGACCTTCGACGGCGACGGCTCGCTGGCCCCGTCGGACATCGGCACGAAGATGTTCGACCGCAATGTGACGTGGGCGGACGTGTCCTGGCTGAGGGAAACCTGGGGCGGTCCGCTGGTGGTCAAGGGCATCCAGAGCCGGCCCGACGCGAAGCGGGCGGCGGAGGCCGGCGCGGATGCGATCGTGTTGTCCAACCACGGCGGCCGGCAGCTGGATCGGGGCCCGGCGCCGCTGGAGCTGGTCGCGCCGGTGGCCGACGAGGTCGGTGACCGGCTGGAGATCTACGTCGACGGCGGTGTCCGCACCGGCGGCGATATCGCGGCCGCGGTGGGCTTGGGGGCGAAAGCCTGCCTGATCGGGCGTCCTTACCTGTACGGCCTGATGGCCGGCGGCGAACGGGGCGTGGCCAGGGCGATCGCCATCGTGCGAGAGGAGTTGGAACGCACGATGCGCCTGGTCGGGGCCACCACGGTCGCCGATCTTGACCGGGAGAAAGTGAGGTTGCGGGCATAGCCTGGAGGGCGTGCTGATCGACGACCTGCGAGCGGGGCTGCCCGAGGATCGCGTGGTGACGGATCCGGACGTGCTCCGGAGCTACGCGCACGACGAAGCCGAGTGGGCGCCGTGGGCGCTGCCGGCGGCGCTGGTGCGCCCGCGCGGCGCGGAAGACGTGCAGGCGACGGTCAGAGCGTGCATCAAGCACGAGACGCCCCTGGTCACGAGGGGCGCAGGCACGGGGTTGTCGGGCGGGGCGAACGCGGTCGACGGCTGCGTGGTCGTCGCCATGGACCAGCTGAACCGGATCACGGAGATCGATCCGGTGGAGCGGCTGGCGGTGGTCGAGCCGGGTGTGGTGAACGACGACCTGCGGGCCGAGTGCGCCGAGCACAACCTCTGGTATCCGCCGGATCCGGCCAGTTCGCCCTGGTCGACGATCGGCGGCAACGTGGCCACGAACGCGGGCGGCGTGTGCTGCGTGAAGTACGGCGTCACCCGGGACTACGTGCTGGGCCTGCAGGTCGTGACCGGCACCGGCGAGATCGTCCGGCTGGGCCGCCGCACGGCCAAGGGCGTGGCCGGCTACGACCTGGCCGGTCTGATGGTCGGCAGCGAAGGCACGCTGGGCGTGATCACCGAGATCACCGTGCGGCTGAAGGCGAAGCGGGCGGCGGAACGAACCGTGGCCGGCTACTTCGACTCGATCGTCGCGGCGGGCGAGGCCGCGGCGGCGGTCGTCGCCGCCGGGGTGGTGCCGTCGGCGCTGGAGCTGGTGGACAAGCACTGCCTGCGGGCGGTCGACGCCTGGAAGAACATGGGCCTGTCGGCCGAGGCCGAGGTGGTGCTGTTGGGCCGCACCGACACGCCGGGCGAGGACGAGGCGGCGGCCATGCTCAAGTGCTTTCAGCAGGCCGGCGCGACCTGGGCGGCGATGTCGACCGACCAGGAGGAGGCGGACGCCCTGTTCTCCGCCCGCCGCCTGGCCTACCCGGCGCTGGAGCGGCTGGGTCCGGTGCTGACCGAGGACGTGTGCGTGCCGACCAACAAGATCGCCGAGATGCTCGGCCGGATCGAGGCGGCAGCCCGCCGGCACGACACCGTGATCGCGAACGTGGCGCACGTCGGCGACGGCAACCTGCACCCGCTGCTGATCACGCCGCTGGACGACGACGGTGCCCGGCAACGGGCGCAGGCGGCGTTCGAGGACATCATCAACGACGCGCTCCGGCTCGGCGGCACAGTGACCGGCGAGCACGGAGTGGGCCTGCTCAAGCGCCCGGGTCTGGTCAAGGAGCTCGGCCCGGCGGTGCTGGCGATGCACCGCGCGGTGAAGGACGCCCTCGACCCGCACGGGATTCTCAACCCAGGGAAGGTGTTCTCGTGACCGTGATCAGCACCGGCTCCGGCCGGATCCGCGGCGAGCTCGTCGACGGCATCCACCGGTTCCGCTCCGTGCCCTACGCGTCGGCGCCGGAGGGCGAGCTGCGGTTCGCGAAGCCGCGACCGTCCACATGGGACGGCGAGCGGGACGCCACCGAGCCGGGCCCGATCGCACCGCAGACGGTGCGCCAGCTGCCGGGTTTGGACCTGGGCGCCATCCTCGGCAGCGACCACAAGCAGGGCGGCGACTACCTGACCCTCGATGTCCACGCGCCCGACCCGTCGGCCGGCGGACTGCCGGTGATGGTGTTCATCCACGGCGGCGCGTTCGTCTACGGGACGGGGTCGGCCGCGGTGTACGACGGCACGGCGTTCGCCCGTCGCGGCGTGGTCCTCGTGACGATCAACTATCGCCTGGGCATCGACGGCTTTCTGCCGCTCGACGGCGGCGACACGAACCTGGGCCTGCGCGACCAGATCGCGGCGCTGCACTGGGTGCGGGACAACGCGGCGGCGTTCGGCGGCGACCCGGACAACATCACCGTGTTCGGCGAGTCGGCCGGCGGGATGAGCATCTCCTGCCTGCTGGGCTCGCCGCCGGCCCGCGGCCTGTTCCGGCGGGCCATCGTGGAGTCCGGGCACCCGGACATGGTCCGCACGCCGGACAACGTCCGGGTGTTGGTGGACGAGCTGGCCGCGAGGCTGGGCGTGCCGGCGACCGCCGAGGCGTTCCGTGGGCTGTCCACCCAGCAGCTGCAAGCGGCGCAGACGGAGATCCTCACGCCGGGCCGCACGCTGGACATGCGCGACGCGGACGGTGTGGACGCCGGCGTCGGGCTGGCGCCGTTCCAGCCGGTGCTCGGCGACGACGTGCTGCCGGCCCATCCCCGCGAGAACATGGCCGCCGACGTCGACCTGCTCGCCGGTCACAACGCCGAGGAGATGCGGCTCTACTTCGTGCCGAGCGGCCTGCTCGACGTCATCACGGACGAGCAGGCGGTCGGCATCCTGGCCGCGTCGAGGCCGGACGCGGCCGAGATCCTCAAGCGGTACGGCCTCGGCGAGCGGCCGACCGGCGAGATGTTCGTGGCCGCGATGACCGACCTGGTGTTCGCCGACGGCGTCCGGCGGCTGACCGAGGAGCATCCCGGCCGCGCCTACCGGTACCGCTTCGACTGGTCCTCCCCGCTGTTCGGCGGCCGGCTCGGCGCGTGCCACGGCCTTGAGCTGCCGTTCGTCTTCGACACGCTGGCCAGGGCCCAGGGGCTGGTCGGGTCGGAACCGCCGCAGGAACTGGCCACGGAGATGAACGCGGCCTGGGTGCGGTTCGCCGAGACCGGCGACCCCGGCTGGGCGGCCGGGGTCGTCCGGAGCTTCGGCTGATCAGTGGTGCTTGGTGGTCGTGGTCTCCGTCGGGTAGGCCGTGACCTTCGTGGTCTCCGCCGGGTACGACGTCGTCGCGGTCGGCGAGGCCACCTTGGTGGTCTCGATCGGCGACGACGTCGGCTCCGGGGCCTTGGTCGTCTCGATGGGCGAGGACGTCACGGTCGCGGGCGCCGACGTGGCGGGGCTGGTGGTCGTGGTCGGCGACGGCACGCCGCCGGCCGCCGAGGTCGCCGCCATGGCGACCGTGCCGGCTCCCAGCACGCCGACGGCGACCGCCGCCGCCACGATGGCCTTCCGGGACCGCAGCACAGCGGAGATACGCATGGGGGGTGTCCTCTCGATTCTCGGGTCTGACACCACTTCCATGCGGCCCGGGCCGGATCTGTTGCAGCGGTCGGGAAAAAGTCCTCAGCGATTCTTGGTGGTGGTCGTCGAGGTCGTGTTCGACGGCGTGCTGGTGATCTCCGTCGAATGCGTGGTGGTCGTCTCCGGCGTCGTGCTCGCCGGCGTCGTCGGCGAGACGGCGACCGTCGACGACGTGGTCACGGGCGCGGCCGGCGGCACCTG
This sequence comes from Kutzneria sp., assembly GCA_036403095.1. GTDB lineage: Bacteria > Actinomycetota > Actinomycetes > Mycobacteriales > Pseudonocardiaceae > Kutzneria. Next base: position 4,599 of record DASWRQ010000288.1, read on the forward strand.
CCGCACCGGCGACGGCCCGCCACGCTGCAACAACACCAGGCTGACCACCACCACGGCCAGCACGGCCGCGGCCGTCAACACCGGCGCGAACCGCCGCAGCGGCCCCGAAATTCGGGACCGGGCCGAAGCCCGGGCCCGGATGGCCGGGCCGGACAGGCTGGAGTGCACCCGGTCGGCCCGAGCCGCCAGCAACCGCCGGAGCTCGTCCTCCTCGTCACTCATGGCCGCCCCTCCACACGCGTTCCGATCCCAGCACCGACCGCAGTGCCGCCAGCCCCCGGCTTATATGGGCCCGCACGGTGCCCTCCCGGCAGCCGAGCAGGGCGGCGATCTCCGTGTCGGTGAGGTCCTCGTAATAACGCAGCACGACCGCCGCCCGTTGCTGCCGGGGCAGTTTTCGCAGCTCACGGGCCAGGCGCTGGTCCGGCTCGTGCCAGCCGAGCTCCACCCGGCCATCGGGCACCTCGGCGGTGGTGAAGATGTGCCGGGTGCTCCAGCGCCGCCGCCACGACAGGAACTCGTTGGTCACGGCCCGCCGCACGTAGGCGTAGCGGGAGCCGGCCAGGGCCTCCCACCGCGGATACACGCGGATCAGCACCTCCTGCACCAGGTCCTCGGCGTCGCCCTGCCCGCCGCACAGCAGCGTGGCATAACGGACCAGCGCCTGCTGGTGCTCGTGCACGAACTCGTCGAAGGACATCGCACTGCTAGACGCCGGTCGGACCGCCGGCGTTGCTCACAGAACCTCCTCGCTAGCGCTCGGAGTGTCTGCGAGCAGGCTCGCTGTGCTCGATGGTTCGCTCGCAAGCTCGCTCACAGCTCGTCCATCGCCTTGTAGATCCGCTTCTCGGAGACCGGGTAGGCGGTGCCCAGGGTCTGCGCGAAGTAGCTGACCCGCAGCTCCTCGATCATCCAGCCGATGGCCCGCAGCGGCTTCTCCACCGGCTCGCCCGCCGGCACGGCGGCGAGCAGCGCCCGGTACTCGGCGGTGATCTCGGCGATCTCCTCGGTGCGCTGCACGTCCCGCTGCGGGTTCTCGGGCAGCTTCTCCAGCCGCCGCTCGATCGCCTTGAGGTAGCGCTCAACGTCGGGCAGCCGCTGGTAGCCGGTCTCGGCAGCGAAATCGGCGTGGACCAGGCTTCGCAACTGCGCCCGGATGTCGGCCACGGAGGCGTCCGGGGCGAACTTGGCCGCCGCCAGTTGCCGTTCCACGGCCTGCGCGGCGTTGAGCACCCGCCGCACCCGGTTCACCACGTCCAGCACGGTCTCGTTCAGCCCGGCCCGGGCCCGGACCAGCAACTTCTCGTAGCCGGCCTGGTCGAACACGACGCCGCCGCCGTCGGCCACGAGCTTGTCCACGGCCGTGGCGACGCAGTCGTTGAGCAGCGCCGGCACGCCGCCGTGCGGGTTGCGGCTCAGGGTCAGCTTGGCGTCGTTGCTGAGGCTGCGCACGATCAGCTTCACCGGCGACGGCAGCTGGAGCAGCAGCAGGCGCCGGATGCCCAGGGCCATCGCCGCCCGCTGCTGGGCGGCGCTGTCCAGCAGCTTCACGTCCACGTGGTCGCCGCGGTCGACCAGCGACGGGTAGGTGGTCACCTCGTAGCCGTTCACGGCCTGGCGGTGGGTGCGCGGCAAGGTGCCGAAGTCCCAGGCCTTGACGCCGGTGCGCTCGATGTCGTTGGGCGCGGCCGACAGCGCGGCGCGCATGGTGGCCCGCAGGTCCTCCTTGATCGCCGCCAGGTCCTTGCCCTCGGCCAGCGTCTTGTCCTGCTCGTCGACCACGTGGAAGGTGGTCTTGAGGTGGTCCGGCACCTGGTCCAGCTGCCAGGCCTCGCGGGGGATCGTCACGCCGGACAACGCGCGCAGCTCGCGCTCGACCGATTCCAGCACGTGCTGGTCGTTCGGACCGAGACGGTCGACCACGGCCTGCGCGAAGGTCGGGGCGGGCACGAAGTTGCGGCGGATCTGCTTGGGCAGCGACTTGATCAACGACGTGACCAGCTCCAGCCGCAGACCGGGGATCTGCCAGGCCAGGCCGTCGCCGTCGACCTGGCCGAGCACCGGCAGCGGCACCCGGACGGTGACGCCGTCGTCGCGACGGCCGGGCTCGAACCGGTAGGTCAGCGGCAGCTGCACGCCGCCCTGCGTCCAGTGGTCCGGATAGTCGGCCGCGGTGACGCCGTCGGCGCTGTCGTTGATCAGCATGTCCGGATCGAACGTGAGCAGGTCGGGCTGCTCGCGGCGGGTCTTCTTCCACCACGTGTCGAAGTGCCGCACCGACACCACCTCGGCGCCGATCCGCTTGTCGTAGAACTCGAACAGGGTCTCGTCGTCCACCTTGATGTTGCGCCGGCGGACCCGGTCCTCCAGCTTCTCCACGTCGTCGAGCAGCTTGCGGTTGTGGTGGAAGAACTGGTGGCTGGTGCGCCACTCGCCGTCCACGAGCGCGTGCCGGATGAACAGCTCGCGGCTCACCTCGGGGTCGATGCGGCCGTAGTTGATCCGGCGCGCGGCCACGATCGGCAGGCCGTACAGGGTGACCTTCTCGGTGGCGATCACCGCGCCCTGCTTGGCCTCCCAGTGCGGCTCGCTGTAGTTGCGCTTGACCAGGTGGGCGCCGAGCTTCTCGGCCCACTCCGGCTCGATCTTGGCCACGGTCCGGGCCCACAGCCGGGACGTCTCGACGAGTTCGGCGGCCATCACCCACTGCGGTTGCTGGCGGGACAGGGCCGAGCCCGGGAAGATCGCGAACTTGGCGCCCCGCGCGCCCAGGTACTCGGTGGGGCCCTTTCGCCCCGATGCCTTCGCCACGACGCCCTTCGTGACGACGTCCTTCATGCCCAGGTGCGACAACAGACCGGTGAGCAGCGACAGGTGGATGCCTTTGGTGTCGATGTCGCCACCGTTGACCGACACGCCCTGGGCCTTGACCACCTGGCGCAGCTGGGCATAGATGTCCTGCCACTCGCGGACCCGCAGGTAGTTCAGGAACTCGGCCCGGCACATCTTGCGGAACTGGTTGGAGGACAGCTCCTTCTGCTGTGCCCGCAGGTAGTTCCACAGGTTGAGGAAGCTGATGAAGTCGCTGTCGTTGTCCCGGAAGCGGGCATGCTGCTCCTGGGCCTGCTGCTGTTGCTCGGTCGGCCGCTCGCGGGGGTCCTGAATGGACAGTGCGGCGGCGATCACCATGACCTCGCGCACGCAGCCGTTCTCCTCGGCGGCCACGACCATGCGGGCCAGCCGGGGATCGACCGGCAGCTGAGACAGCCGGCGGCCGATGCTCGTCAGCTTGTCCTTGTCGAGTGCGCCCAGCTCCTGGAGCAGGCCGATGCCGTCGTTGATGTTGCGGCGGTCCGGCGGGTCGATGAACGGGAACGCGGCGATGTCGCCCAGGCCGGCCGCGATCATCTGCAGGATCACGGAAGCGAGGTTGGTGCGCAGGATCTCGGGGTCGGTGAACTCCGGACGGGACTCGAAGTCCTCCTCCGAGTACAGCCGGATGCAGATGCCCTCGGACACTCGGCCACAGCGGCCCTTGCGCTGGTTGGCCGAGGCCTGCGAGATGGGTTCGATCGGCAGCCGCTGCACCTTGAGCCGGTGGCTGTAGCGGGAGATGCGGGCGTTGCCCGGGTCGATCACGTACTTGATGCCGGGCACGGTCAGCGAGGTCTCGGCCACATTGGTGGCCAGCACGACCCGGCGACCGGTGTGGCGTTGGAACACCCGGTGCTGCTCGCCGACCGAGAGCCGGGCGTACAGCGGCAGGATCTCCGTGTTCCTGAGGTCCTGTTTGGACAATGCGTCGGCCGTGTCGCGGATCTCCCGCTCGCCGGACAGGAACACCAGGATGTCGCCCGGGCCCTCGGCCTGGAGCTCGTCCACCGCGTCGAGAATGGCCTGCACCTGGTCGCGGTCCGGGTCGGCGTCCGGGTCCTCCGGGTCGATCACCGGGCGGTACCGGGTCTCGACCGGGTAGGTGCGGCCGGAGACCTCGACGATCGGGGCGTCGCCGAAGTGCCGGGAGAACCGCTCCGGGTCGATGGTGGCCGAGGTGATGATCACCTTGAGGTCGGGCCGGCGCGGCAGCAGCTGCTTGACGTAGCCCAGGATGAAGTCGATGTTGAGGCTGCGCTCGTGGGCCTCGTCGATGATCAGCGTGTCGTACCGGGTCAGCAGCCGGTCGCTCTGGATCTCGGCCAGCAGGATGCCGTCGGTCATCAGCTTGACCAGCGTGTCGTCGCCGACCTGGTCGGTGAAGCGGACCTTGTAGCCGACCACCTTGCCCAGGTCGGTGTGCAGCTCCTCGGCGACCCGCTCGGCCACCGTGCGGGCGGCGATCCGGCGGGGCTGGGTGTGGCCGATCACCCCGCGCAGGCCGCGGCCCAGCTCCAGGCAGATCTTGGGCAGCTGGGTGGTCTTGCCCGAGCCGGTCTCGCCGGCCACGATCACCACCTGGTTGTCCCGGATCACCTCCAGGATGTCCTGGCGGCGCTGGCTGACCGGCAGCTCCTCCGGGTAGTCAATGCGCGGCACCGCCGCCACCCGGACGGCCAGCCTGGCCTGCGCGGCCAGCACCTCCTCGTCGATCTGGACCAGCGCGGCGCGGCGTTTCGCCTCGTCACGGATCTTGCGCGCGCCGTCGACACGCCGACGCAGCCGATGCTCGTCGCGCAGCATCAGCTGGGGCAGTTCGATCTGGGCAGCAGTCACCGGTGGCGATCCCATTTGACTTCGCAAGTTGATCTGATCAGGGTAGCCACCCGCGGTTCGGACACGCGCGTGGTTTTCTCTCCCCTCCCAGTCTAGGTGATAGCGGGGCCTGCCATGATCTGCTGGTGCCGCATCCCGACAGCACGCTGCTCCGCTCGCTGAACACGGCTATCGACGACGGCCTGCGCGCCGCGCTCGGCGAGGCCCGACGGGTCTCCCTGGTGCACTTTCCCGACCCCGACTCCCCCGGCGAGCCCGCCGCGTGGCTGGGCACCCGGATCGCGCTGCGCCGGCTGGGCGTGCGGGTGGCGTACCAGTGCCTTTCGGAGACGCTGTGCACGGAGGCCGTCGACGGGCCGCTGCTGCTGGCCGACGGCGTCACCGTGGGGCCTGACGTGCCGGTGGTGGCCCTCGCCGAGCTGAAGGCTCCGCCGTTGGCGCTGGCTCTGGGGGCGTTACCCCGGCTGGGCAACATCGAGGTCGACGTGCTGTGGCTCTGCGCCGACGGAGCCCCGCCCGAGGACGTGAGCAGCCGCGTCGTGTCGTGGGAATCACCTGAGTTCGGCTACACGCCTCGTCAGCGCATGACCGCCCTGGCCAACGCCGAGCTGCGCTCACGAGCGTTCCGCGACCCCGACTTCGCCCGCCGGACCTGGCGGGCGTTGTCCGCGACCTTCGTGCCGCTGTCCAAGGCCCACGTCCAGTACGCGCTGACCGTGCTGGGCGGCGGGCGTGTGGTCGTCACCGACGACCTGCACGCGCATCTGCTGGCCTTGCTGGCCGGGATCCCGCACGTCGTCGTCGGCGAGCAGGCCGGCTGGGTGACCGAGAGTTCCCTCGTACGGGTGGCGGCGGACCTGGATTCCGGCCGTGAGCTGGCACTGGAGCTGCTCTGCTCTAGTTCTGACTAGAAGAGTCAGCGTTCACCAGTTCCAGCTGAGGTTCGGGTTCGGATACGTCTCCGACAGCACCCGCCCCAAGCGGTCCATGCCCAGCAGCCTCGCAACACCACCGCCGCACCGGCGACACCAGCGCCTAACACGTGAATGTGAACATTGCGCGATTACTCGATCGGGGAAGCGCGTACCCAGGCGTACCGGGAAATCAGTCCCGGTCGGCGCTGTGGCTGGATGAGCCGGGACGGCCCGTTCACTGTTGATTTCCTGGCCGGTGGACAGAACTTCCGGACGGTTCGGCGCAGGCGGGCGCTTCAGTAGCGTCGGGGACCACTCGTAACCCTGCGACGAGCGGACAAATCAATGCGAGCGAGTATTTTCCGGCGCGTGGGCGCCGGGCTGGTGGCGTGCGCGGCGGTGGCGCTGATGGCGGCGCCGGCGGCGGCCGATCAGGCGACGGGCCAGGCCGACGTGGCGGGCGTGCAGCGCGGAGAAGCGGTGCGGCAGGCGACGGCGCAGCAGAAGGAGTCGTTCCTGACGACGCACGAGGGCCTGCTGGGCCACCGGCTGAGCGGCCACGCGGTGGCGGCGCCGGCGACGATCCACCCGTCGGCGGGCACGGCGTTCATCGACAAGGGCAACAACCAGGGCGCGTCGGCGGCGCAGAGCGTGACGACGGCGCTGAAGCCGACCAACAGCGGCACGACGATCTACACGCCGACGCTGTACCCGGCGGGCGGCTCGTGCATCGAGGTGACGACGGTGTACACCAAGTCCACGCAGGCGGTCGAGGCGTGGGACTGGTGCAACCACATCGATTTCGAGGCGTCGGTGGCGATCAACGCGGCCTTCGTGAGCAAGTACACGAGCGGCGGCGCGTACACGACGCAGATCGTGAAGACGACGGGCAGCACCTGGGTGGCCTACCTCTACAACTACACCACCAAGGCCTACGACAAGTTCTACACGTCCTCGGGCAACACGCAGGCCGGCACGACCGGCTGGGACGTGAACGAGCTGTACTCGGAGCTGCAGAGCAACGGCCAGAGCTACGCCTGCACGGACATGGCCGGCAAGACGTTCTCGGCCAACAACATCCAGGTGAAGCTGGGTGGCGTCTGGCAGGCGGCCAGCACGGCCAACTCGGACACCCGCTTCGACTCGGGTGACGCGGCCTACAAGTGCTCCAGCCGCACCTACCAGATGATCAACAAGTACAACCACTGGCAGGTCGTGGGCTGACGCGCGTCCGGCCCGGCGCGAATATCCGTTGCGCCGGGCCCGGACAATGACCGGGAGATGAGAGAGAAACTGAGGACGGTCGCCGGCGAAACCGTGGCGATCTGCGATCGAGGCTGGTACGAGACGGCGGCCGGCCGGACCGAGATCACGGTCGAGCCGGACCGCACCAGGCTGTACCGGCCGGAAGAGCCCCTGGACCTGCCCGAGCAACGAACGACGCTGCCCGAGATCGACGTGACGAACGAGTCGACGCTCCAGGCGGCCCGCCGGCTGCCGAACTCGGCTGCGCTGGTCTTCGCGTCGGCCCGGAATCCGGGCGGCGGCTTCCTGAACGGGGCGCAGGCCCAGGAGGAGAGCATCGCCCGCAGCTCGGCGCTGTACCCGTACCAGCTCAAGGCGGGCGACTTCTACGCCCATCACCGCGCGAACGATGATCTCACCTACAGCGACCGCGTGATCTACTCCCCCGACGTACCGGTGTTTCGCGACGACCGGGGCGCCCTCCTGCCCCAGCCGTACACCGTCGCCTTCCTCACGGCCGCGGCGCCGAATCGAGGGGCCGTCGAGCGCAACCAACCCGAACGGGCCCAGCACATCCCGGCGATCCTGCGCCGCCGTGCGGCCCGAGTGCTCCAGGTCGCGGCAGCGCACGGCCACCAGCGGCTGATCCTGGGCGCCTGGGGCTGCGGCGTTTTCGCCAACGACCCGATCGCCGTTTCGCGGGCGTTCCGGGCCGCGATCGACGAGAATCGGTTCTTCGAGCACGTCGTCTTCGCGGTCCTGGGCACGCAGAACCTGGTCGCCTTCAACGAAAGTCTCCGATGAACGTCGACCCCCGCACGATCGCGGCCGCCGCGCTCGGCCGCGACCCCGGCCCGCTGACCAAGGCCGACAGCCGGTCCAACCAGGTCTACCTGGGCGCGGACGTCGTGGTGAAGCTCAACGACCGCCACACCCGGCTGAGCCGGGAGGTCGCGCTCACGCCGCACCTGCCCGCCGGCATCACGGCCCCGCTGCTGGCCAGCGGCCAGCAGGACGACGTCCGCTACGCCTGCTACACCCGCCTGCCGGGATCGCCGCCCAGCATGGACGCCATCGACACCAAGACCGCCCGAACGCTGGCCGCGCAGGCGATCGACAAGCTCGATCGCCTGCACGACTGGACGCCGCCGGCCGAGGCCGTGCCGACGCTGCGCGAGTACCTCGACCACGGCGGCTTCACCAGCCGGGAGTCCCTCCAGCAGGAGATCGATCGCCTCCGGGACAAGGTGCCGCAACACCTCGTCGACGGCCTGAACGCCATCGCCAAGGACGCGCCCGAACGTCCCAAGACCACGGTCCCGGTGCACGCCGACTGCTTCTGGGACAACTGGCTGGCTAACGGGGACACCGTTACCGCGCTGCTGGACTTCGAGTGGGCCCGCTTCGGCGACCCGATGGACGACTGGTTCTTCCTGATCCGCTTCAGCGGCCCGCACCTGGCCGGCGTGCTCGACCTCGTCGCCGAGACGACATCGACGCCGAAGGACGTGCTCCGGACGGAATGCGCGGCGCGCGAGGCCCACTTCCTGGCCTACGACCTCCGCTACGCCCTCGAGCAGGAACCGGCCATGGTCGCCGGCCGGCTCCGCGACCTGGAAGAACTGATCGTCGGCCGTCACTGGGGGCGCAACAGCAAGGCGTAAAGGGTCAGCCCGGGCCCGAAAGCCAACAGCACGACAGGCCCGTCCGCGGGCAGAAGCCGTTGCAACACCAGCAACACCGTGGCCGAGGAGCAGTTGCCGTGCTCGGCCAGCACGGCCCGGGAGGCATCGAGGGCGTCCGTCGGCAGCCCGAGCACGTCCTCGACGGTCTCCAGGATCCGTGGCCCGCCGGGATGCACGGCCCAGCCGGCGACGGAGGTCACCCCGTTGCGGCGGAGGAGCTCGGTGACCGCCGGTCGCAGGTGCACGGCCAGCACGTCGGGCACCTTGGGCGACAAGCCCATGCGAAACCCCAGGTCGGTGACGTCCCAGGTCATGTGCTCGGACGTGCCGGGATCGGTCAGCGCCACCAGGTCCACGACCTCCAGCCCGCTACCGGGAGTGAGCACGGTGGCCACGGCGGCGTCGCTGAACAGGGCGTGGGCGACGACCTGGTCCCGCGACAGGTCGGGCTGCACGTGCAGCGACGTGATCTCCACGTTGAGCAGGACAGCCGGCCGGCGACGGGCGGCGACATAGTCGGAGACCGCGCCCAGCGCGGGAATGGCGGCGTAGCAGCCCATGTGCCCGAAAACGAGTCGTCGCAGGTCAACGGGCATGCCCAGCTCCGCGGCCACCTGCACGTCCACGCCGGGGCTGACGTAGCCGGTGCACGAGGCGACGGCGAACAGCCCGACCTCCGACGCGGCGATCCCCGCGTCGGCCAGCGCCGACGCCACGGCGAGGGACCCCAACGGCACGGCCTCGGCCAGGTAGCGACTCATCCGCTGCCCGGTCGACCACCGGGACACGTCCTCGACCAGCGGATTCACCGCGGCATGCCGGCGCACGACCCCGGAGTTGGCGAAGATCCGCTCCCCGAAGCCGGGCGAGTCCACGTGCTGTCGGAAGTACCCGTCCCACAGCTCCTGCTGTGACACGGCGGCCGGCAACGCCCGCCCCATGCCGGCGATGCTCACGGCGCTCATCCCGCCTCCTTGATCCCCCGGCCCTGGAACAGCACGGCCGTCGACGCCGACGGCACCAGCTCCACCCTGCCCGTCCGACGGGGCAGCCACCGGATGAGCTGCGGCACGGACGGACGAATACCCCGTAACGAGAGTGGCACACCGGCCCGCGCGCACAGCCGCACCAGCCGCGCGCGGTTGACGAACAGCGCCGGGTCGTGCAGGCCCCGCGGCACCCCGGGCACCCGCTCGGCCAGCGTGACGGCCAGCAACCGGGCCACGCGCGTGTCGGCCAGGGTGTCCAGCACCAGAACCCCACCCGGCCGCAGCAGCCGGCATGCCTCGGTCACCGCCAGCGACAGGTCGGCCACGTGCTCCAGGATCTCCCCGGCGACGACAACATCGGCGCACCCGTCACCCAATGGCACGTGAAGCACATCACCCTTGATCGGCACGACACCGTGTGCGCGCGCTTGACACAACGCGCTGTCGACCAGGTCCACGCCGACGTGGGTGTAGCCGAGACCGGCGACATGGGGCGCGAGCAGCCCGCCGCCGCACCCCAGATCGACGAGCAACGCCCCAGGTCGTCCCGCGAGTGGCACCAGCGCTCCCCGGGCGGCCGCGAGCCAGTGCAGCATCGCGAACGCGCCGTCGGGCAGCCACCACTGCCCGGCCAGCCGGTCGTACTCGTCGCCCATCGCACCAGGCTTCCACTTTCATGGTTCAGTGGCCCGGTGGACGGCTGGATGATTTGATCGTCCGGAGCACGCTGGAAGGAGCGGCAATGCGTCCTTGGCCGGGATCTTCCTACCCGCTCGGCGCGTCCTACGACGGCGCCGGCACGAACTTCGCACTGTTCTCGGAGGTGGCCGAGCACGTAGACCTGTGCCTGTTCGAGGCGGACGGCACGGAGACGGTGGTGCGACTGCCGGAGGTGGACGGCTTCGTGCACCACGGCTACCTGCCGGGCATCGGGCCGGGCCAGCGCTACGGCTACCGGGTGCACGGCCCGTACGTGCCGGCCGAGGGCCTGCGCTGCAATCCGAACAAGCTGCTGATCGACCCGTACGCCAAGGCCCTCGACGGCGTGGTGGACTGGGACGAGTCGCTGTTCGGCTACCACTTCGAGAAACCCGACGAGCGCAACGACGCCGACTCGGCGCCGCACCTGCCCAAGTCGGTGGTGATCAACCCGTTCTTCGACTGGGCCGACGACCGCCGCCCGCGCACGCCGTACCACGAGACGGTGATCTACGAGGCGCACGTCCGCGGCACCACGATCAACCACCCGTTCATCCCCGAGGACCTGCGCGGCACCTACTCCGGCCTGGCCCACCCGGTGATGATCGAGCACTTCACCCGGCTGGGTGTGACGGCGGTCGAGCTGATGCCGGTGCACCAGTTCGTCGACGACCACCACCTGACCGAGCGCGGCCTGTCCAACTACTGGGGCTACAACACGATCGCCTTCCTGGCCCCGCACAACCGCTACGCCTCGCAGGGCGCGCTGGGCAACCAGGTGCAGGAGTTCAAGGCGATGGTGCGCTCGCTGCACGACGCCGGGATCGAAGTCATCCTGGACGTGGTCTACAACCACACCGCCGAGGGCAACCAGATGGGCCCGACGCTGTCCATGCGCGGCATCGACAACGCCGCCTACTACCGGCTGGTCGACGACGACCCGCGCTACTACATGGACTACACCGGCACCGGCAACTCGCTCAACGCCCGCAACCCGCACACCCTGCAGCTGATCATGGACTCGCTGCGGTACTGGGTTACCGAGATGCACGTGGACGGTTTCCGCTTCGATCTGGCGGCTACCCTGGCCCGTGAGTTCTACGACGTGGACCGGCTGTCGGCCTTCTTCGACATCGTGCAGCAGGACCCGGTGGTGAGCCAGGTGAAGCTGATCGCCGAGCCGTGGGACGTCGGTCCCGGCGGCTACCAGGTGGGCAACTTCCCTCCGTTGTGGACGGAGTGGAACGGCAAGTACCGGGACACCGTCCGGGACTTCTGGCGCGGCGAGGCCGGCACGCTCGGCGAGTTCGCCTCCCGCATCACGGGGTCGTCCGACCTGTACCAGGACGACGGCCGCCGACCGTTCGCCTCGATCAACTTCGTCACCGCGCACGACGGCTTCACCCTCAACGACCTGGTGTCGTACAACGACAAGCACAACGAGGCCAACGGCGAGGACGGCAACGACGGGGCCGACGACAACCGGTCGTGGAACTGCGGCGCCGAGGGCCCGACCGACGACGCCGAGGTGTTGGCGCTGCGGGCCAAGCAGCGGCGCAACTTCATCGCCACCCTGTTCCTGTCGCAGGGCGTGCCGATGCTGCTGCACGGCGACGAGATCGGCCGCACCCAGCACGGCAACAACAACGTGTACTGCCAGGACAACGAGACCTCGTGGGTCGACTGGTCGCTGGCCAAGGACAACGCCGACCTGGTCGAGTTCACGGCTCGGATGGCGGAACTGCGCGCGCGGCACCCGGTGTTCCGGCGGCGCAAGTTCTTCCAGGGCCGGCCGCTGCGCAAGGGCGACGACCGGCGCGACATCGCCTGGTTCAACCCGGACGGCGAGGAGATGACCGAGGCCGACTGGGACGCCGACTTCGGCCGGGCCGTCGGGGTCTTCCTCAACGGCGATGCCATGGACGAGCTGGACGGGCGCGGCGAGTGGGTGACCGACGACTCGTTCCTGCTGTGCTTCAACGCCTGGCACGAGGCGGTCGAGTTCCACCTCCCGCACGGTGAGTACGGCAGCAAGTGGCGAGTCGTGGCGGACACGTCGATCGAGCCGACCGGGGAGCCGGACATCGAGCTGGAGGGCGGGGCCACACTGCCGATCCCGGCCCGGTCGCTCGTCGTGCTGCAGCGGAGCGCGGAATGATTCCCTCGTCCACGTACCGGATCCAGTTCGGGCCGGGCATGGGTTTCGCGCGGGCCAAGGACATCGTGGACTACCTGCGGCGGCTGGGCGTCGGCGCGCTGTACGCATCGCCGTTGTTGCAGGCCACGCCCGGTTCCACGCACGGCTACGACGTCACTGATCCGACGGTGACGTCGGCCGGACTGGGCGGCGAGGTCGGGCGGCAGGCGCTGCACGACCGGCTGCGCGAGCTGGGACTGGGTTTTGTCGTCGACATCGTGCCCAACCACGTGGGCATCTCGGTGCCACAGGCCAACCCCTGGTGGTGGGACGTCCTGCGCTACGGCCGGGAATCCGTGCACGCCGCCAAGTTCGACATCGACTGGTCGCGTGGGCCGATCATGGTGCCGATCCTCGGCGACGAGCACGGCCTCGAGGAGCTGAAGCTGGACGGGGATCGCCTCGTCTACTACGAGCAGATGTTCCCCATCGCACCGGGCACGGCCGACGGCACGCCGCAGGAGGTGCACGAGCGTCAGCACTATCGGCTGGTGCACTGGCGGACGGCCAACACCGAGCTGAACTACCGGCGGTTCTTCGACATCAACACCCTTGCGGCCGTTCGCGTCGAGGACCCGGAGGTGTTCGAGGCGACGCACCGGCACGTGCTGAGCTGGGGCGTGGACGGCCTGCGCATCGATCACCCGGACGGTCTGTCCGACCCCGGCGGCTACCTGCGCCGGCTGCGCGATGCCGCGCCGGACACGTGGATCGTGGCCGAGAAGATCCTGGCCGTCGGCGAGTCGCTGCCGGTGTCGTGGCCGGTCGCCGGCACCACCGGCTACGACGCGCTGCGCGAGGTCTGTGGGCTGTTCATCGACCCGAACGGCGAGCCGCCGAATCCGGGATCGCTGCAGTTCCTGGAGAACCGCTGCAAGGTGACGGCGGCGAGGACCCTGCTGCGCGCGGAGGTGCGGCGCATCAACGCGTTGCTGCCCTTCGACGACGAGGAAGCCGTCATCGAGCTGCTGTCCATGTTCCCGGTCTACCGCAGCTATCTGCCGGAGGGCCGGAGCTCGCTGGAGCAGGCGGCCTCGATGAATCCGCGGTCCGCGGAGATCGCGCGGCTGATGCTGGCCGATCCGCACGGCGAGCTGGCCACGCGCGTGCAGCAGACGTCCGGCATGGTGATGGCCAAGGGCGTCGAGGACACCGCCTTCTACCGCTACAACCGGTTCGTCGCGCTGAACGAGGTCGGCAGCGACCCGTCGCGGTTCGGCGTGCCGCCGGCCGAGTTCCACGCCGCCATGCAGGCCCGCGAGTCCGGGTCGCCGGAGACGATGACGGCACTGTCCACTCACGACACCAAGCGGGCCGAGGACGTCCGGGCCCGGCTGGCGGTGCTGTCCGAAGTGGAGTTCGAGACCGCGTTCGCCCGGTGGAGCGAGAAGAAGCCGCTGCCCGAGCGGTCGCTGACGCGCCTGGGGTGGCAGACGGTGGTCGGCGCGTATCCGATCAGCGCCGACCGGCTGCGCGACTATCTGGCCAAGGCGGCCAAGGAAGCCAAGATCGCCACGTCCTGGGTGGACGGCAACCCCGAGGTGGACAAGGCCATCGCGGCCTGGCCGGACGATGTGTTCGGCGACACGGCGCTGATGGCCGAGGTCACCGAGCTGGTCGACCGCATCACGCCGGCCGGCTGGTCGAACTCGTTGGGGCAGAAGCTGGTGCAGCTGGCCGGCCCGGGCGTGCCGGACGTGTACCAGGGCACCGAGCTGTGGGACTTCTCGCTGGTCGACCCGGACAACCGCCGCCCGGTGGACTTCGAGCAGCGCGCGGCGCTGCTGGCCCGGATCGACGAGGGCTGGCTGCCCGACATCGACGAGTCCGGCGCGGCGAAACTCCTGGTCACCACCCGTGTGCTGCGCCTGCGGCGCGAACGGCCGGAGCTGTTCCAGGGCTACCGCCCGGTGCCGGCCCAGGGCCCGGCGGCCGAGCACGCGCTGGCATTCGCCCGCGGCGACCGACTTGTCGCAGTGTGCACGAGGTTGCCGATCGGCCTGGCGTCCGCCGGAGGTTGGCGTGACACCGTGCTTCCGTTGCCCGCCGGGGAGTGGACCGACGTGATCACCGGCCGGCCCACCTCCGACGCTCCCCTGTTGTCCGAGCTGTTGTCCCAGTATCCGGTTGCCTTGGTGGTGCGTTCGTGACCGAGTTCTCCGTGTGGGCCCCGAACCGATCCCGGGTTCGCCTCCACAATGGACCATCCACGCACGAGATGAGCCGTGGCGATGACGGCTGGTGGCGGGCCGAGGTGCCCGACGCCGCGCCGGACTACGCCTTCCAGCTGGATGACGAGCCGGACGAGCTGCCCGATCCCCGTTCGCGCTGGCAGCCCGACGGCGTGCACGAGCGATCCCGCACGTATGACCACAACACCTTCCAGTGGACGGATTCCGCCTGGACGGGCCGGCCGCTGCCCGGCGGCGTGGTGTACGAGCTGCACATCGGCACGTTCACGCCCGAGGGCACCTTCGACGCGGCCATCGGCCGGCTGGACCACCTCGTCGAGCTCGGCATCGACTTCGTGGAAGTGTTGCCGGTCAACGCCTTCGACGGCCCGCACGGCTGGGGCTACGACGGTGTGCTCTGGTACGCCACGCACGACCCGTACGGCGGCCCGGACGGCTTCAAACGCTTCGTCGACGCGTGTCACAACCGGGGTCTGGCCGTGCTGCTCGACGTGGTCTACAACCACCTCGGGCCGTCCGGCGCCTATCTGGACCGCTTCGGCCCGTACTTCGCCGGCGAGACGATCTGGGGCCCGACGCTCAACCTCGACGGGCCGCAGTCCGACGAGGTCCGCCGGTACGTGCTCGGCAACGCCCTGAGCTGGCTGCGTGACTTCCACATCGACGGCCTGCGGCTCGACGCCGTGCACGCCCTGGCCGACCGGCGGGCCACGCACCTGCTCGAGGAGCTTTCGTCCGAAGTGGACGCTCTCGCCGCGCACGTGCGCCGGCCGCTCACGCTGATCGCCGAGTCGGACCTGAACGACCCCAAGCTCGTCACCCCGCGCGAAGCAGGAGGTTACGGCCTGCACGCGCAGTGGAGCGACGACCTGCACCACTGTCTACATTCGACACTGACCGGCGAGACCCAGGGCTACTACGCGGACTTCGGCTCACTGCAAGCGCTTGCGGCCACCCTGACCGGCGTCTTCCTCCATGCCGGCACCTGGTCGTCGTTCCGCGGCCGGCACCACGGCCGGCCGGTGAACACCCTCACCACGCAGGGCCACCGGTTCCTGGCGTACCTGCAGAACCACGACCAGATCGGCAATCGGGCCACCGGCGACCGGCTGTCCGCCACCGTCTCCCCCGGCCTGCTGGCCTGCGGCGCGGCGATCGTGCTCTGCTCCCCCTACACGCCGATGATCTTCATGGGCGAGGAGTGGGCGGCGTCGACGCCGTGGCAGTTCTTCGCCTCGTTCCCGGACCCGAAGCTGGCCGACGCCGTGCGCACCGGCCGCCGCAACGAGTTCGCCGACCACGGCTGGGCCGCCGAGGACGTGCCGGACCCGATGGACCCGGCCACCTTCCAGCGGTCCAAGCTGCGGTGGGAGGAAACGGAGAACAACGAGCTGCTGGCCACCTACCGGGCGCTGATCGCGCTGCGGCGCCGCCATCCCGAGCTGTCGGATCCCCGCCTGCACCAGTTCACCGTCGACCTGGACGAGGACCGCCGGGTGGTCACACTGCACCGCGGCGGCCTGCGGGTGGTCTGCAATCTCGGCGGCACGCAGATCGACGTCCCGGGAACCGTGCTGTACAGCTCGAAGTCCCCGGGTGCGCCGGAATCGGTGACGGTGCTGTCCTGAACGCTGTCTTGAACCCGGGTTGGCCTAGCTGACCCGGGTCTTGACCCGCCGGCGGGTCGCGGAGATCACGGCGCGGCGCTCGTTCTCGCCCATGCCGCCCCAGATGCCGTACGGCTCCTGCACGTTGATCGCGTGCCGCAGGCACTCGGCGCGCACGGGACAGGAATGGCAGATACGCTTGGCATTGGCCTCCCGCGCCTGCCGCGCGGACCCGCGCTCGCTGTCCGGGTGGAAGAAGACAGCGCTGTTGGCGCCTCGGCAGGCGCCCAGGCGCTGCCAGTCCCAGTTCTCCGAGACCGGGATGGGTAGCCGGTGCACGTCGGCCATGTGCGCCTCCTTGAGGTACTCGTCGTCCGCCATCTGGTACCCGTCCGCGAAGTACCCAAACCTCGGGTTTGACGATCTCCCTCGACCGGGTATCCAGGCCCCGTGGACGAGGTGAGATTCGGCCCCGAACTGCTCGACCGGTTGCTCCGCCACCTGGTCGAGCGCGTGCCCGGCTGCGACGGAGCCGGGATGAGCACCAACTCGCGGAGCCTGTGTGCCGTCGGCACTGCCGTGGACCTCGACGGCGACCAGTGGCAGCGCGGCGAAGGCCCGGTGGTGGCGGCCGCGACCGGCGAAGAGACCCTCGTCGAGGCACTGCCGGACGGCATGACGTGGGTCATCGCCGTGCCCGGCAGCTGGACCCAGGAAGGCCCTTCGGTGCTGTCGGTGTACACCGACCACGAGCCCAAGGAGGACGACCTCCGGCTCATCGACCAGGTCGAGCCCTTGCTGGCCACGGCCACCGCGGTCATCGAGTTCTGCGCGGACGAGATGCTGCGGGCCGACCAGATGGTCGAGATGGTGCAGAACCGCCGTCTCATCGAGCAGGCCAAGGGTCTGGTCATGGGCCGGGTCGGCTGCGACTCCGGGGCGGCGTTCCGCACCCTGGTGCGGACCAGCCAGCACTTCAACATCAAGCTTCGGGACATCTCCGCCGCGCTGGTCGAGGTGGTCGGCGGCGCGCCCGTCGGCGACCAGGAGCCGGACACCGGTCCCACCACCGCGCCGCCGCCGGCGGCCGTGCGGGCGGCCCGCGTAACCTGGCAGGCACTCGGATGATCACCGGCTCGGGTAACGTGTTCGGCGCAGTGGTTGAGCAACCAGCCGCCGCGTCTTCGTCGGTGTCGAACTCCCGACAGTTCCCTTTCCGTGGACGTGAGGACAGTGGCCTGAACGTGACCGAGAACAGCAGCGCACTCCCGATCGACGTGGTGGTCGACCGGCCCGCCGATGGCGTGGTCGTCGCCAGCGTCGCCGGAGAGGTGGACATGCTCACCGCGCCGGCCCTGCGGGCCGTGGTGCTGGCCGAGCTCGAGGACTGCACAGTGCTGGTGATCGACCTGACCAAGGTCGGTTTCCTCGGCTCGGCCGGGCTGGCCGTGCTGGTCGAGGCGTCGCACGAGGCACAGCGGCGGCAGGTGGAGTTGCGCCTGGTCGCGGCCGGCCGGTCGGTGCAGCGACCGTTGGAGATCACCGGGCTCACTGAGGTGTTGACCACGTTTCCCAGCCGGGAAGACGCGGTCGGCGCGCCCGGCTGAAGGTTGGGGGGAACAATGGCCGAGGTAGACGTCGACGGCACCGAGGTGACAGTGAGCGAGCACGAGCCCAGCACGACCACCAGCGACAAGCCCGCGCCCGGGTCCGACGTGGAGGTGCGCATAGCCGCATCGCCCGCGCACCTGTCCGTGGTCCGGGCGGTCGCCGCGGACCTGGCGATGCGTGCCGATTTCACGTTGGACGCGATCTCCGACCTGAAAATGGCCGTGGACGAGGCGTGTTCGGAGCTGATCTCGCGGTCGGTGTCCGACGGGGACCTGGTGTGCCGGTTCTCCGTGGAGGGCGAGCAGATCCACTTCTCGGCCGAGGCCGCCACCACGACCGTCGTGCCGCCCAGCCGGGAGAGCTTCGGCTGGCGGGTGCTGACCGCGCTCACCGACTCGGTGAACACGTGGGTCGTGCCCGGGCCCGGCGGCGGCCACGTGCTGCGCTTCGACCTGTTGAAGAAGCGGTCCGACGACGTGGTGGGCCTGTGACCCAGTCCTCGGAACGCGCCACCAACGACTACGCGCACCTGGATCCCGTGCTGGCCGAGCTGGCCGGCCTGGCCGCGGACGACCCCCGTCGGACCGAGCTGCGGGACCGCCTGGTGACCGAGTTCCTGCCGGTGGCCCAACACATCGCGCGGCGCTTCGGGCAGCGCGGCGAGCCGCACGACGACCTCGTGCAGGTCGCCACCGTCGGCCTGATCAGCGCCATCGACCGCTTCGACCCGACGCGGGGCAGCGACTTCCTGTCCTTCGCCGTGCCCACGATCATGGGCGAGGTGCGCCGGCACTTCCGGGACACCAGCTGGTCGGTGCGGGTGCCGCGGCGGCTCAAGGAGCTGCACCTGGCCATCACCGGGGCGACGAACGAGCTGTCACAGCATTTGGGACGCGCGCCTACGCCCAGCGAGCTCGCTACTCATCTCGGTATCACCAAGGACGAGGTGTACGAGGGGCTGGAGGCGTCGAACGCCTACCGGAGTTCGTCGTTGGATGAGCTGCTGGTGGGGACCGACAAGTCCGTGTCGCTCGGGGATGCCCTTGGGGACGACGATCCCGAGCTGATGGGCGTGGAGAACCGGGAGGCGTTGCAGCCGTTGTTGCAGCAGCTGCCGGAACGGGAGCGGACCATCATTTTGCTGCGGTTCTTCGGGAATCTGACGCAGACGCAGATCGCGGATCGGATCGGGATCTCGCAGATGCATGTGTCACGATTGTTGGCGCGGACGTTGGTGGATCTGCGTAAGGGGCTGCTCAGCGAGTAGCTGGGGTCGTGAGGGTTGGTGTTGGGTTGGGTGGGCGGTTTTGGCGTGGCACGCGTGAATTTGGTGTGGAGCCTCTGGGCGATGGCACGAAGGGCAAAAGCGGGCAGGAAGGGCCGCCCTTCTTTAGTCAATTGTACGCCATCGCCCCCCTCCACACAAAATCCACGCTTCTGATTGCTGGTGACGTTGTTCGCGGTGGCGAGGTAAGGGAAAGGCTTTTCTGTTTGCCGTGATCCACCCGTTAGTGATTCGAGTTGGATCTTGTAGGGGAGTATTCTATGAGGTATGGAACTCACCCCGCGCTACCGACCCGGGTGGTGGCCAACGGCAGGCGGGGAAAGCCCCTTTGATCCGGCATCGATGCGGATCGATCGTTATCGATACCGGGGGCACGCGATTCCTACCCCGTGGACCCAGGCAGCCAAAGCGGTCCTGGCCTGACCGACTCGTGGAGAGCCCGGTGCCGGGACAACTGGCACGC
>DASWRQ010000289.1:0-12847 GCA_036403095.1 Kutzneria sp.
TCGGATAGATCTCGTCGACCGGCCTGTTCTGCCACGCCACGATCTCGTCGGCGACCACGTCGGTGATCCGGGAGATCAGCGCCGGCGAGGCGTCCACGCCGTAGATCTCGGCCAGGTGGGCCTGAATGTCGCGGGTGGTCATGCCCCGCGCGTACAGCGACAAGATCATGTCGTCGAGCTGCCCGATCCGCCGAGAGCCTTTCCGTACCATCTTCGGCTCGAACGTCGAGTTCCGGTCCCGAGGCACGTCGATACGCACCGGGCCGGCCGTGGTGGACACGGTCTTGCCCGAATGGCCGTTGCGGGAGTTGCCCGACCCGTTGCCGGCCGGGTCGCCATGGTCGTATCCGAGGTGATCGGTCATTTCCTCGGCCAGCGCGCGTTCCAGCACGGCTTTGGTGAGCTGGTTCAGCAACTCGTTCACGCCATCGACCGGGCCGCCCGATGTGCGTGCCTTGTCGACGAGAGCCTCGATCAGGTCCGGGCTTAACGCCGAGACCTGACGGTCCGCACTGTCGGTATGTGCGGACTCGTTCCGCCTGCTGGTCACAGGTAAATCCTATCCAGTCGCCAGGATGGTGACTATTTCAGGGCCTCACCCAGCCTTACACGAAACATTAAACAGGCCTCTGGTCACAGGTAATCCTATCCAGTCGCCTTGAGGGCGACCATTTCAGGGCCTCACCCAGCCTTACACGAAAGATTGAACAGGCCCGCTTTTGCCCTTCGTGCCATCGCCCAGAGGCTCCACACCAAATCCACGCGTGCCACGCCAAAACACCCACCCAACCCACACCCCACACGAAAACCGCCCACACCCCTCCGCACCAACCCACCCACAACCCCACACCACCATCACCACGACCCCAAGCCCAGTAGGTGCACAGCCCCACCCTCGGCCCGTCACAACCACACGCAGCCGACCAACGTCGATGACGGCCCACCCTGCCCTAAACTCCGCCAATGACATGGGAACCAGGCACCCCCGGTCTCCTCAGACTCCCGTCCGGCCGCCTCGTCCGCGGCCGAGGCCTACGCCATCCACTCCCGCCCGGCCCGACGCCATCCTTCGGCCTCTACCTGCTCAGCTCCAACCCCGCCCCAATGCCCTGGCACAGCCGCTGGATCCGCTGGCCAGACTTCTGGCTGCCCACAAACCGCGCGGCTTTCAACAGCGCTTTGGCCGACCTGCTGATCCGAGCGGCCGAGGACCGCGTGGAAGTAGCCTGCAGCGGCGGTGTCGGCCGCACCGGCACGGCGCTCGCCTGCCTCGCCGTACTGGACGGCGTGCCCAACAACGAAGCCGTCGCCTACGTCCGCGAGCACTACTCGAAACGAGCCGTGGAGACCCCATGGCAACGGCGCTTCGTGACGCGCTGGTCAGGCTAACAACTGCATTCTCCAAGAGAGAACTGAGCGATCGAGAATCGGCATTGGCCCAA
The DNA here is from genome assembly GCA_036403095.1 of Kutzneria sp. GTDB lineage: Bacteria > Actinomycetota > Actinomycetes > Mycobacteriales > Pseudonocardiaceae > Kutzneria. Next base: position 1,443 of record DASWRQ010000289.1, read on the forward strand.
CACCACACCCGACCATTAACCTTGCGAAGTGACCACAATAGAGGTTGTCGACTACCGCTTCGGCCCGCAGGCACGGAATCGTCTGGACGAGACCGAGAACCCGGGCCGCGACGGCGCGATCGCGGCGCTGGAGTCCTTCTACTACGCGCTGAACAACCGCGATCTCGACACGTTGTCGGCCGTGTGGTCCCAGCACGAGTTGGCGCAGCTGAACAATCCGGTCGGCGGCATTCTGCGGTCGGGCACGGCCGTGACGGACCTCTACCGACGGATCTTCGACGGCGGCCTGGGGTTGACGGTCACCTTCACCGACGCGGCCACCTACTGGTGGCCCGATTCCGTGGTCTTCGCCGGCCGGGAGATCGGCTCGTACGGCGCACAGGTGCCGCTGTCCATCCGCACCACCCGAGTCTTCGGCTACGACGGCCGGTGGCGCCAGGTCCACCACCACGGCAGCATCGACCAGCCGGAGGAGTTGGCCGCCTACCAGCAGGCAGTGTCCGTCGGCAAGTGAACGGCGTTGCCGCGCCTCACCGTCGTCCCTAGGCTGACGAGGTGGAGCTAACCGACCTGCGGATCTTTCTCGCGGTGGCCCGCACCGGGGCGATCACCAAGGCGGCACAGGAGATGCACACCGTGCAGTCCAACGTCAGCGTGCGCATTCACGCCCTGGAGAAAGAACTCGGCGTCGCGGTGTTCCGGCGACACGCCCGCGGCGTGACATTAACCCAGGCCGGCGAACAGCTCCGGTTCTATGCCACGCGGATCACAGCGCTGGCCGACGAGGCCAGGAACCTAGCCGGGGACTCGGCCGAGCCGGCCGGCCCGCTGAGCCTCGGCGCGTTGGAGATCACGGCCGGCCTCCGCCTGCCCGACGTCCTACACGCGTTCGTCGAGCAGTACCCGAAGGTCGATCTGTCGCTGGCCACCAACACCTCCGACGAGCTGACGGGGGCAGTGCTCGACACCACGCTGGACGGGGCGTTCGTGGCCGGGCCGATCACCCAGGCGGGCCTGGTCGCGGTGCCGGCCTTCACGGAACGCCTGGTGCTGGTCAGTTCGGCACGTGAGTCCACTGTGGAGGAAGCGCTGCACAGGCAGCCGGTGCCACGGGCTTTGGTGTTCCGAGCCGGCTGCGCCTTCCGCGCCCGGCTCGAGCGGCTGTTGGCGGACCGCGGCGCCGTCGCCGTCCGGCTGATGGAGTTCGGCACGCTCGAAGGCATCCTCGGCTGCGTCGCCGCCGGCATGGGATTCACGCTGTTGCCGGCGGACGTTGTCGCCGCCTCGACCAGCGCCAGGCACCTGCGCACGCACGAGGTCCCCGACGCCCGGGTGGAGACGATGTTCGTGCACCGCGACGAGCCGGCCGCGCCCCCGGCGCTGCGGTGTTTCCTGGCCCATCTTTCGTCGTCCGTCGCGATTCACTAATACCGGAAATTGCTGTTCACGGCCAGAAGGGCAGCCGTCCTGACCGGGCCGGGCGATCGCCTTCACCGCGCCACGACCTCGTGCTAACTTTCGCAAACGACCGGTCGGTCGCAAAGAAGCAGCAACTCGTCATGGGGACGGAATGCATCCTATCGACACCGTTTACGATTACATCGTGCTGGGCGGCGGAACCGCCGGCTGCGTGCTCGCGGCGCGACTGAGCGAAAACGAGAACGCCCGTGTGCTGCTTGTCGAACGCGGCCAGGCGATGCCGATCGAGACGAGACGGCCGGACCGCTGGCCGTTCTGGCCGGAGAGCCCGCTGACCTGGCCGGGGGACATCGTCGAGCAGGCCGGCACCGGCACGCCCCATAATCATCGCCACCAAACCCCAGCAGCAACCCCATCAACCTAACCGCCCAACAACCCGACCGCCCCACCTAACCACCCACCCCACGACCACCAACAGCCCCCGGGCGCACCCACCAGCCACCGCCATGCCATCACCGGTAACGCTGCCCCTCAGCACGGCGACCCAACCTGCCGAACTCCCGCTAGTGCTGACCGCCGTCCCACGCGCTCCCCGACAGAGTCCCGCTAGCGGATCATCCGCTGCGCCAGCTGCTTGCGGACGCGGGGCGGGATCTCGGGGGCGAAGCGCCGGATGTAGCTCTCGGCGTGGGCCTTGTGCTCCACGAGGAACGGCAGGTCGAACACGACGAGCTTACGGATGGCCAACAACGGCACCGGGGCCCGCAGCGCCTTGAAGTCGGGGTTCCACAGGCCGGGTGCGTCGCACACGGGATGGAACTGGCCGATCATCAAGCCATCCTCGACGAACTTGTCCTTGGCCACGGCTTGCAACGCGTCGAGCCCGCTGGCGTCGGTGTAGTCGAGGTGCGGCAGAACCAACAACACAGTGAGCAGCTCACGGTCGGCGGCGGCCATGGTGGCGCCGATGCGTTCGTACCACGAGCGCAGGCTCTCCACGGCGTCGTTGACGTCTCCCTCCCCCGACAACGCCGCCAGGTGGAACAGTCCCTTGTGGAGGGACGGCTGGGTGTACGGGCACACCGGCCCGTTGCGGCCGAGCTCGGGATGCGGCGAGACCAGGTATCTTCGTGCCCAAGCCAGGATCTCCCCCACATAGGGAAGATGCTCGTCGGGCACGTCACCGGCATCGACCTCGGGCGCGGACCAGAACAACACCCGGGCGTCGACCTGCGGCGGCGTGGTCACGACCCGATCCCTTGGTAGAAGGCGAAGAACCCGTCCGGGTCGACCCGCCGCTTGATCTCCGCCAGCCGCGCGTAGTTGTCGCCGTAATAAGCACTGCGCCACGACTTCAGGTCCGGATCGGTGAAGTTCAGGTACGAACGGTCACCGCCGTACGGGGCCATGGTGTCGGCCAACTCCCCCAGCCAACCGAGATTCGCGTCCACCACGGCCGGCGAGTCGTCCTCCGCCCACGAGGTGTCCATGGCCAGCAGGAGCTTCGCGTCCCGATGCGGGAAAGCCGTGTCGGCCACGGGAACCCGGTTCACCGCTCCGCCCCACGAAAACAGTGCCGCCCCACCACCGTCGGCGTTGCCGCTGCCGGGCCAGCGACGCACCTGCGCCAACATCAAACCGATGGCGTCGTCGGGCAACGGGCCGGTCAGCACGCTGGTACGAGCCGCGAAGGCGCCGGCCGAGGTCTCGTGCAACAGGTCGTCCTTGGCCTGCCAGTAGGTCCGATCCTCGATCATCACCCGGAACGGCTGCGCCACCGACAGTACAGGATCGAGGATCTCCCGCAGCTCGGAAGCCGGCCCCATGTGCTGCCCGATGCACGACACGATCGCATCCGACCCCGTGGTGCTGACCCCGACCCGCGCCGCGAACGCATCAGGCGCGGTGCCGATGGTCTGCTGCACCACGGAGAACACCTTCTCCGCGTCCTCGATCCGCCACAGCAGCACATACGTCGCACAGTCGGAAACCGGCTGGGCCTGGAAGGTGAAGGACACGTTCACGCCGAAGTTGCCGCCACCCCCGCCCCGACAAGCCCAGAACAGGTCGGCGTTCTCCCTCGCGTCACAGCGAAGAACCTCCCCGTCGGCCGTCACGAGCGTCGTCGCCACCAAAGCATCTGCCGTGATGCCGTGAACCCGCGACGTCGCACCATACCCACCGCCGAGCGTGAGCCCGCCGATGCCGACCGACGCCCCGTTGCCCAGCGCGAAAGCCATCTCGCACGGCTCGATCGCGTCGTACACAGTGGACATGGACGCCCCGCCGCCGGCCGTCACGAGGCCGGTGGACGCACCGGCCGACACCGTGTTCAGCCCACCGAGATCCACAACCAGACCGGGGCCGACGGAGAAGCCGGCGTAGCTGTGCCCACCGCCACGCACCGAGACACCGATGCCGACTTCCCGGGCCCACACGATGGCCCGCTGCACGTCGACAACCGTGGCGACGGACACCACGCCGGCCGGCACGGTCGCGGCGAAGCGCCGGTTGAACGGCGCGCTGGCCGCGCCGAACCCGTTGTCCCCCGGGCGCAACACGCGGCCGGCCACGGCCAGCTCGAGGCGTCGCCAGTCCTGCACGGACGGTGACTTCATCTGAGATCCCCCACCTCTTCGAGGTAGGACGTGCCGGTCGCGGCGTGCGGGCCGTAGCGCTCCCAGCGCTCGCACAGCCGGATCCGGCCGTCCTCGGCCACCTCCGGCGTGTTCACGGTGTGGCCGCAGATCACGTCCCCGGAGTCGAGCACGATCGTGTATCCCATGTGGAGGGTGTCGCTGGAATCCCGCAGCCCGGTGACGGAACAGCGCAGCACCGGGCCGCCGCAGACCTCCGTCCACACGACATCGCCGCGCTGCCGGTACACCGCGACCGGCGCGTCGCCGACGCCTTCCTTGCGGAACCGGCGGCCGTCGTAGTCGATCACCGATCACCACCGGCAACGGCCCGCCCAGCTACCTGCGCGCGCTCCTCCTCCTGCTTCACGAAACCCTCGGACATCGCCCGGTCCCACCAGATCGCGTAGTAGGCGAAGTCCTCGTCGTGCGAGTTGGTCAGGTGGTGCTCGATGCCGGGGCGCAGGAAGGCGACGTCGCCGGCGTTGAACTCGTAGGTGCGGTCGGGCGTCACCACCTCGGCGCGGCCCGTCATGCCGATGAAGATCTCGTGCTCGTGGTGGGCGTGCGTCACCGACGTGTCCCCCGGCCGCAGCACGCACCACGCGCCCTCGAACGGGGCCGTCAGGCCGTCCCACGGGTAGAGCAGCTTCATCTCCAGTCCGTAGGCCCGGACCAGGTTCTCGTGGTCCTCACGGCGGATGTCCACGGCCACGGGCTCTTGGTCGGTCACGTCCCCACTCCGATCAGCCGGATCTTGTTGACGCTGACCGAGGCTAGTGTCGAACGTTTCCCGTCCGGTAGGGGAAGTTATCCCTGAATTCGGGGCAATCCGTTGCCCGCCAACAGGGTCATGCCCGGCCGAGGCCGGCGTCGCGGGCCAGCACGATGGCCTGGGCCCGGTCGGTTACGCCGAGCTTGCCCAGCACCGAGGAGACCCGGTTGCTGATCGTCTTGGGCGCCAGCGCCAGGTCGCGGGCGATGGCCAGATTGGACTTGCCGGCCGCGATCCGTTCCAGCACCTGCTGTTCCCGCGCGGTCAGCTGCGGAAAGGGATACGGCGCGTGCCCGCCGACCGGGCTGAACAGAGCCGGCAGCCGGCCGGCCACCGACCGGCCGACGATCACCTCGCCGTTGGCCACCACCTGGACGCCGCGCAACACCTGGTCGGCATCGGCGTCCGCGGTGACCAGGTAGCCCCGCGCGCCGGCGTGCAGCGCGGCCCGCACGGCCGCGTCGTCGTCGACCGAGGTGACCACCAGAACCCTTGTGCCGGGCGCGATGCGGGCCACATGACCGATCATGTCGGCCACGTCCAGGACGCCGAACTGGTGCGGATCAACGACGAGCACGTCCGGTCGGTGCCAGGCGGTCTCGGCGAACGCCTCGGCCGCGGTGGTCGCCTCGCCGAGCACGACGCAGCCGCCCGCCCGTTCCAGGGTGGAGCGGATTCGTCTGCGGGCCACCGGATGCGCGTCGGCCAGCAGCACCGTCACGCGGGCTCCGGCCTCCAGGGTCACGTTCTGCCGGCCGCCGGCGAACAGGCCTTCGATCTGTGCCGGGTGAGTCATGTAGTCCCCCAAAAGGTCCTCAGGCTCCCCCCAGTGCCCGCCCATCTCGGGTTGTCAAGCTAGCGAACCGCCAGCTCACATCGTTAGCCGTGGCACGAAGTCCAGGGGTGCGACACCCCCGAAGCGCCTATTCCATACCGCTGAAAGCACGCCGGCGCCGCCATATTCCCCGGCAGACGGGCAAAGCTTCCCTATCAACGGGGAACCACCCGCCCATAGCATCGGGTCACGAGCTGGTCACTCGCTCGACCCATCGGGACCCATCGTCTCACCCATCACCGCCCGTGGCGACGGCCGGGCGCGTATCGACCACGATGAACGAGGTGCATCTGTGACTGACCAAGAGGTGGGCTTGCTCGCGATCGGCGCGGGGCCGGCGAACCTGGCCCTCGCGGTGGCCATCGAGGAGTCCGGTTCGGACGCATTGGCGGAGGAGACGCTGCTGCTGGACCAGAGCCCGGACATCAAGTGGCAGCGCGACCTGCTGATGCCGTGGGCCCGCAGCCAGGTGTCCTTCCTCAAGGACCTGGTGACGCTGCGCAACCCGCGCAGCAAGTTCTCCTTCCTCAACTTCCTGCACGACTCGGGCCGGCTGGACGAGTTCGTGAACCTGGGCACCTTCAACCCGTTCCGCTGGGAGATCTCCGACTACCTGCAGTGGGTGGCGCGTTCGCTGGAGCGGGTGGACATCCGCTTCAACGCCAAGGCCCAGTGCATCGAGCCGACCCGCGACTCGGCCGGCTCGATCACCGGCTGGCAGGTCACGCTGCACGGCGGCGACACCATCCGGTGTCGGGACCTGGTCGTCGGCGGCGGCCGGGACCGGCACATCCCGGCGGTGTTCGCCGACCTGCCGGCCGACCGGATCATCCACAGCGCGCAGTACCGGACCAGAATCGCTGAGTTACCGGCCGAGGCGCCGCTGCGGGCGGTGGTGGTCGGCGGGGCGCAGAGCGCGGCCGAGATGTTCATGGCCCTGCACCAGAACCTGCCCAACAGCGAGCTGACCATGGTGGTGCGCTCGATCGGCCTGCAGAACTACCAGACCAGCAAGTTCGTCAACGAGCTGTTCTATCCGTCCTTTGTGGACGTTTTCTACGACAGCCCGCCCGAGGTCCGCAAGCAGCTGCTGGACGAGATGCACCTGACCAACTACGCCGGCCTGGCGCCGCCGTTCCTGGAGCAGCTCTACACGATGCTGTACCAGCAGCGCGGTGTCGGGCAGGAGCGGTCCCGGGTGCGCGCGCTGACCGAGGTGGTCGGGGCACGGGTCGAGGACGGCGAGGTCGTGCTGGACCTGCGCGACCGGACCAGCGGCAAGGTCGAAGAGCTGCGCTGCGATGTCGTGCTGGTCGGCACCGGATTCGACCAACGCATGCCGGCGATGGTCCGCGACCTGGCCGAGCGGGTCGGGCTGGACGAGATCTCGGTCAGCCGCTGCTACCGGGTCGATCTCGGCGACTCGACGTGGGGCGCGATGTACCTGCAGGGCGTCAACGAGGCCACGCACGGCATCGCCGACTCGCTGATCAGCGTGCTGGCCCGGCGGTCCCAGGACATCGTCAACGACCTGCTGGCCCGCCGCGGCGAGCTGAGGAGCGCCTGATGGCCGACCGGTTGGTGATCATCTCGCCGGCGCCGACGGCCAACGGCGACCTGCACGTCGGTCACCTGGCCGGCCCGTTCCTGGCCGCCGACGTGTGCGCCCGGTACACCCGGGCCACCGGCGGGGAGGCGTTGTACGGCACCGGCATGCACTTCACCCAGAACTACGTGGTCACCGCCGCCCGCAAACTCGGGGTGTCGCCGGAGCACCTGCGGGTGCGGTCGGCCGAGCAGGTGGAGCGGACGCTCGTCGCGACGGGCATCGAGGTGGACGGGTTCGGCTGCATCGGCGACCGGTTCACCAAGATGGTGCTGGACTTCTACGACCGGCTGCACAGCCAGGGCAAGCTGAAGCTGCGCACCTGGCGCTTCCCGTACCTGCCGAGCACCGGCGAGTACCTGATGGACGCGTACGTGCTCGGCGGCTGCCCGTTCTGCCTGGCCACCGGCTACGCCGGCATCTGCGAGAGCTGCGGGCTGCCGGTCGCACCCGGCGATCTGCTCGACCCGCGGTCCACCCTGTACCCGGACGAGCCCCTGGAAACCCGCGAGGCCGAGATCCTGGTGTTCCCGGTCGAGGAGTACCGGGCCGAGCTGACGGCGTACTTCGCGCGGACGATCATGCGCCCGCACATGGCACAGATGATCGAGGACGTGTTGGCCGGGCCGCTGCCCGACTTCCCCATCACACAGCCGACTTCGTGGGGCATCCCGGCGCCGTTCCCCGAGGTGCCGGGCCAGGTGATCTACCCGCACATGGAGGGCATGCCGTGGAGCATGTTCACCACGGCGCTGGCCGCCGAGCGCCGCGGTGCGGTGCTCAAGTCCGACGACGAGCTGTGGCGCAAGGACTCCGGGACGACGGTCGTCTACTTCACGGGTCTGGACGCCACCTATCCGTTCGCGGTGGTGGGCACGGCGATGCTGACCGCGCTGGGCGAGTATGTGGTGCCGGCGCAGTACATCACCAACGACTTCTACGAGCTGGCCAACGAGAAGTTCTCCACCAGCCGCGGTCACGTGGTGTCGGGGCGGGAGCTGGCGGCCGAGGTGCCGCGGGACCTGATCCGGTTCCACCTGTCGGCGACCAGCCCGGAGTTCCAGCGCACGGACTTCACCCGCGAGGCCCTGGTCCGCGTCACCGACACGCGGCTGGTGCGGCCGTGGAACCGGGTCGCGGCGGCGGTCGACGCCTGGGTGGGGCGGGGTGCGCTGCCGGTGTCCGAGCGGTCGCGGCGGTCCGCGCAGCGGATGGTCGACCGCTTCGCCGCCGGCTATGGCGTGCGGCGTTTCAGCCTGACGGCGGTGGCGTCGACCATGGCGGAGCAGTTGGGTCGGTTGGACCAGATGGCCGCAGGGGTGACTAAGGAGACCGCCGGCGACCTGTGCCACGAGGTCGACGTCTTCCTCCGCTGTGCCGCTCCCGTGCTGATCGACCTCGCGGCGGCGGCGTTGCCGGACAACACCATCCCGGCCCGGCCGGACGCTGTGACGATCACACCCAGCCCCCTGCCCCGGCTGACCGGGGCCGGCGGCTGATGTCCAGCATCGTTGTCGTCGGCGCCGGGGTCACCGGGATCGTGACGGCGATCGAGTGCGCGCGGGCGGGACATCACGTCACGCTGCTCGATCGCGGCCCCATCCCCAACCCGGCGGCCACGTCGGCCGACCAGCACCGGGCGCTGCGCGTGCAGCGACCGGGCGACCCGGTCATGACGGCGCGGATGGCCGACGCCCGTCGCCGCTGGTTGGCGCTGGAGTCGTTGCTGGGTAGGAGGTTCTTTCGCCAGGTCGGCATCGTCACGGCGTGGCCGGAACCCGAGGCTGACTCGCTTACCGTGGTCGACCCGGAGAAGCTGCCGCATATCCGGTTCCCCGCCGGCACGGTCGGCGTCATGGATGCCGACGCGGGAGTCCTGCTGGCCGACCGGTTCCTGGATGCCGCGACGGCGTGGCTGAAGAGCCACCCCCGAGTGACCGTCAGGCCGGAGAACACGGTGAAGTTCGTCGCCGAGCACTGGGCGTCGCTTGTGGACGGTACGGCCCTGGGCGCGGACGTCGTGGTGGTGGCGGCCGGGCCGTGGAGCCGCGAGCTGGTCGACATCCCGGTGAAGCTGTATCGGCAGACCATGGTCTACCTGCGCCCGCCGGCCGATCTGGCGGCGTGGTGGGAACACGCGCCCGGGGTCGGTGGGCTCGGCGCGGACTGCCGCGCCTGGCTGCTGCCGCCGGGCGACGGAACGCTGCTCAAGATCAGCTCGGATCTGGTGTGCCGGCCCGTGGACTCCACGACCGCCGGCGACAGCGAGCCGTGGGTGGCACGGCTGCTGGCCGAGCCGATCCTGTCCGAAATGGACCGTTACCAGGTGGTGGCGGCGCGGGAATGCCACTATGCCGCCGATCCCGACACCGGCGGGGCGCTGCTCAATCACATCGGGTCGGGCCTGTGGGTCCGTCCCGCCTGCGGCGGCTCGGGATTCGCCGCCGCACCACTCGTCGCGAACACGATTCTCGAAGCCATGGAGGCGACAGGATGAACGACGCCAGCCGGAAACAAGGGGCGTCCGACGGCGTGCTCGCCGCGATCAGGGCGACGCCGGCGTCGATCCGGTACCTGCTCGGCGGCATGCTGCTCAACCAGCTGGGCGCGTTCGTCCAGTCCTTCCTGCTGCTGTACCTGGTGCACCGCGGGGTGTCGGCCGAGCTGGCCGGTGTCGGCCTGGTCGCCTACGCCGTCGGCGCGATCATCGGCAGCACGCTGGGCGGCGAGCTCGCGCACCGGCTCGGCACCCGGTTCACCATCGGCCTGGCCATGGCCGCCTCCGGCCCGCTGGTGGCGCTGATCCCGGTGCTGTCCGGGCCGGGCACGTTCTGGCTGGTGATCCTGGACGTGGGCCTGGCCGGCCTGGTCACGCAGGCCTACCGGCCGGCGGCGTCGGTGATGCTGGCCGAGCTGATGCCGGAGAAGTTCCAGGTCATGTCGTTCTCCATGATGCGGATCGCGTTGAACGCCGGCGCGGCCGGCGCGGCGCTGCTGGCCACCGTGTTCATCGCGGTGAACTGGGACCTGCTGTTCTATGTGGACGGTGTGACCGCGCTGGCCTACTCGCTGCTGGCCTTCACCTTGCTGCCCAACGTGGTCGCACCGGAGGAGGAGAAGCCCGCGCCCGGGGAGAACGCGTCTCGTGGCTCGGCCTACAGCGTGCTGGCCCGGGACGGACGGTTCCTGATGTACCTGGCGGCGGTGTTCATCGGCACCGTGGTGTACGCCCAGTACACGGTCGCGCTGCCGCTGAAGATCGTCGCCGACGGGCTGTCCACCGACCTGTACAGCTTCGTGCTGGCCACCTCGGGCATCGTGCTGATCACCTGCGAGCTGAAGATCACCTCGTACATCGTGAAGTGGCCGCCGTCGTTGGCGGTGTTCCTCGGCCACGTGGTGTTCGGACTGGCCTTCCTCGGCTGGGGCCTGTCGTCCGGCAACTCCACGGTCGTGATCATCAGCGCCGCCATGTTCACCGGCGGGCTGATGATGTCCGGGCCGACCATGTTCGCCCGGCCGGCCAAGGTGCCGTCCCGCTACCGGGCGCGCTATCTCGGCGTCACCAGCTCGGTCATGGGCCTGGCCCAGGCGCTCGGGCCGATTCTCGGCGTGCTGGCCTGGGCCGCGCTGGGCAACGTGTGGTTCCCGGTGCTGACCGTGCTGGCCGTGGTCACCGGCGCGCTGGCCTGGGGCGGCATCAAGGTCAAGCCGGCCGCCGAGCCGGAGCCGGTGATCGCCGAGGAGGCCGTGGCATGAGCACCCTGTTGGTGATCGGCAGCGGACTGCGCTACTACCGGGAGTACCTGGTCGAGTCCATCCACCGCCGGGCCCGCGCCGGCGGACTTCGACTGGTGCTGCTGAACAATCTCAAACCGACGTGGCAGCAGCAGTACTTCGACGAGATCGTGCTGGCCGACGTGTTCGACCCGGCCGTGATGATCGCCGAGGCGCGCAAGGTCGCTGCCCGGGAGCAGATCGTCGGGCTGATGTGCTGGGACGAGCCGCTTGTGCTGACGGCCGGCGAGCTGGCGGCCGAGTTCGGTGTGCCGGGTCTTGGGCTGGCCGGCGTGCATGGCTGCCGGGACAAGCACCGGACCCGGGAACTGTTGACGGCCGCGGGTCTGCGGCAAC
>DASWRQ010000290.1:0-35281 GCA_036403095.1 Kutzneria sp.
GAGCGGGCCGGCATCAGGACGATGAGCAGGGCCAAGACCAACACCAAGGTGCGCTGGTGGTTGAGGGAGGGCCCGACGACGTCGCCGAGGCCGGCGAAGTCGGGGATGAGCATGTGGCCCATCATGACCAGGGCCTGCCCGAGGTCGGGGGCACGGAACAGGACCCAGCCGAAGACGACGAGCAACAGGGTGCTGGCCCGGCGCAGCAGGCGATGCAGGGGGACGTCGGGGGCCTTGCCGGTCTCGAGGCCACGCTCGATGACGAGCAGGGCCCCGTGATAGAGGCCCCACACGAGGAAAGTCCAGTTGGCCCCGTGCCAGAAACCGGTGAGCACGAAGACGATCCCGAGATTCCGGTACGTCTTGGCCACGCCATGACGATTGCCGCCCAAGGGAATGTAGACGTAGTCGCGGAACCAACGGGACAAGGACATGTGCCAACGGCGCCAGAACTCGGTGACGGTGACGGAGGAATAGGGGCGGGCGAAGTTCTCGGGCAGGCGGAAACCGAGCATTCGTCCGAGACCGATGGCCATGTCGGAATAGCCGGAGAAGTCGAAGTACAGCTGCAGGGTGTAGGCGATCGCGCCGAGCCAGGCGATGGCGAAGGTCATGTCGTGCGCCGAGGTGTCGAAGCACGTCGCGACGACGGGGCCGAGCTGGTCGGCGACGATCACCTTCTTGGTCAGGCCCAGTGCGAAGCGGGGAAAGCCGGCGGCGAAGTCGTCGAGACGGTGCAGCCGTTTCTGCGGCAACTGGTCGGCGATCTCCCGGTACCGCACGATCGGCCCGGCGACCAACTGCGGAAACATCGCGATGTAGGCGATGAAGGCGACCGGATTGCGCGACGCGGCCCGCTCGCCCCGGTGAATGTCGACCAGGTAGGAGATGTGGTGGAACGTGTAGAACGAGATGCCGATGGGCAGCGCGACCTGGGCCACCTGCACGCCGCCGCCGAACAACCGGGCCAGGTTGTCGGCCTGCTCGGTGAGGAACCCGGCGTACTTCCACACGACCAGCGCGGCCAGGTTGACCGCGATCACACCGGCCAGCACGACCTTGCGGTCGTTCTCGGGCAGCTTGCTCCGCGCCGGCTCCAGCAGCATGCCGGCCAGGTAGTTGACGGTCATGCTGCACAGCAGCAGCAGGGTGGTCGGCCCGGCGCCCGCGGCGTAGAAGAAAAGGCTGGCCACGGCGACAACGCCGTTGCGCCAGTGGCGTGGCGTGACGAGCACGGCCACCAGCACGACCGGCACGAAGTACCACAGGAAAAGCGGGCTGACGAAGTTCATCCTCGGCCTCGGGTCAGGGACGGACGGTCGACCCTAACCCAAGACCGAGCGGCCGATCGGCCGAATGTCAGATCCGGCCGGCCACCCGTCGACGCCGGGCGATCTCGGCCAGCACGACGCCGGCGGCCACGGAGGCGTTGAGCGACTCGACGCCGGCGGCCATCGGGATGGACACGGTCTGGTCGCACGTCTCCTTCACCAGCCGGGACAGCCCACGCCCCTCCGAGCCGACGACGACAACGAGCGGGCCGGTGGCCAGCTCCAGCTCGTCGGAGGAGATCGTCGCGTCGGCGTCGAGGCCGATGATCATGAGCCCCTCGGACGCCCAGTCGCGCAGCGTCCGGGTGAGGTTGGTGGCGATCGCGATCGGCATCTTGGCCGCGGTGCCGGCGCTGGTCCGCCAGGCCACGGCGGTCATGCTGGCGCTGCGCCGCTGCGGGAGCAGCACGCCCTGCGCGCCGAAAGCCGCAGCGGAGCGCACGACGGCGCCGAGGTTGCGGGGGTCGGTGACGCCGTCCAACGCCACCAGCAGCGGCGGCTCGCCGTGGTCGCGGGCCTGCCGGAGCAGCTCGTCCGGGTGGCTGTACTCGAACGGCGGCACCTGAAGCCCGAGGCCCTGGTGCATGGCGCCGGTGGTGATCCGGTCCAGCTCGCCGCGGGCCACCTCCAACACGGAGATGCCCCGGCCGGCGGCCAGCTTGATCGACTCGGCCACGCGCTCGTCGGAGTCGATGCCGATCGCCACGTACAGCGCGGTCGCCGGCACGCCGGCCCGCAGGCACTCGACGACCGGGTTGCGGCCGGCGACCGTCTCGGCCGAGTTGCCCGACCGCTTGGCCCGCTTCTGCTGGTCTTCCTTGCGCGCGGCGGCGGCGTTGGCCTTGCGCTGCGCCGGATGCCCGGTGCGCTCGGACGCCTTGGGCGTCGGGCCCTTGCCCTCGAGCCCCTTGGACCGCTGGCCACCCGAGCCGACGACGGCGCCCTTCTTCGTGCCGGTCTTGCGCATGGCGCCGCGCCGCTGGGAGTTACCCGCCATCAGTCAAATCCTCACAAGCTCCACTTAGGACCGCCGGGAGTGTCCTCGACGGTGACGCCGGCCTTGGACAGCCGGTCGCGCAACAGGTCCGCGGTCGCGAAGTCGCGCTCCGCCCGGGCCCGCTGCCGTTCCTCCAGCAGGTGGCCGACGAGCACGTCGAGCGCCTGCTGCATCGAATTGTCCGCTGTGGACGATCGGGACCACTGCTCGGACAACGGGTCCAGCCCCAGCACGGCCATCATCGCGCGGACCGAGCCGGCCGCGCCGCGGGCCGCGTCCTGGTCGCCGGCGTCCAGCGCCACGTTGCCCTCGCGCACGGTGCTGTGCACGGCGGCCAACGCCGACGGGGTGGCCAGGTCGTCGTCCATCGCGGCGGTGAAGTCGGCGCACAGCACGCCGGGCTCCACGCTGCCGGTCTGCTGCACCACGCGCTGCAGGAAGTTCTCGATCCGCCCGTACGCCGACACGGCCTCGTCCAGCGCCGCGTCCGAGTACTCGATGGTCGACCGGTAGTGCGGGCCGACCAGGTAGTACCGCAGCTCGACCGCCCGGGCCTTGGTCAGCATGGCCGGGATGGACATGACGTTGCCGAGCGACTTGGACATCTTCTCGCCGCTCATGGTGACCCAGGACCAGTGCATCCAGTACCGGGAGAACGGGTCGCCGGCCGCACGGGACTGGGCCTGCTCGTTCTCGTGGTGCGGGAACACCAGGTCCAGCCCGCCGCCATGGATGTCGAACTCCGGGCCCAGGTAGTACGTGGACATGGCCGAGCACTCCAGGTGCCAGCCGGGCCGGCCCGGGCCCCACGGCGTCGGCCAGGACGGCTCGCCCGGCTTGGCGCCCTTCCACAGCGTGAAGTCGCGGGGGTCGCGCTTGCCGCCCAGCACCGGGCCCTCGCCCTGCTGCACCTCGTCCAGCTTCTGGCCGGACAGGGCGCCGTACTCGGGGTACGAGGCGACCGAGAAGTACACGTCGCCGTCGGCGGCGTAGGCGTGCCCGCGGTCGATCAGCCTCTGCATCAGCTCGATCATCTGCGTGATGTGCCCGGTGGCCCGCGGCGAGATGGACGCCGGCAGGCAGCCCAGCACGTCGTAGGCGTCCATGAACTCACGCTCGTGCGTGGCCGCCCACTCCCACCAGGGGCGTTCGGCCGCGCCGGCCTTGTTCAACACCTTGTCGTCGATGTCGGTGACGTTGCGCACGTGCAGCACGTCGGTGCCGTCGTGCTCGAGCCAGCGCCGCAACACGTCGAAGTTGACCGCGCCCCGGATGTGGCCCAGGTGCGGCGCGCCCTGCACGGTGGCCCCACACTCGTAGATCGACACGGTTCCACTGCGCGCAGGCTGGAACGCCCGCAGACTGCGGGTCGCGGTGTCGTAGAGGTGAAGGCTCACACGCAAATGGTACGCACGACCGCGCGCCCATTACATTCGCCCAGGTCAAAGCCGAGAACGAACAGGCACGGCCAACCGGCGACCGGGAAGTGACCCGGTCAGATGCCGTAGGCGGACAGCGCCGACAGCAGCGCGTCCGGCCGCTCGGCCGTGGGCAGCGGGTCGACGATGGCCACCGAGCAGCCCAGCGCCGCCGCGCCGCCGTCGGCCTCCTCGCTGTCGCCGACCATCAGCGCCCGCGCCGGCTCGAGGCCCAGCCGCTCGCAGGCGGCGGCGAAGATCTCCGGCTCCGGCTTGACGTGACCCTCCACATAGGACATGACGATCTCGTCGACGAGGTCGGCGATGCCGTGCTTGGCCAGCACCGGCCGGATGTCCCAGCCGATGTTGCTCACCACGGCGCTACGCAGCCCGGCGGCACGCACGGCCCGCAGTGCCGGCAGCACGTCCGGGTACGGCGCCCAGTTCTCGGCGTCCAACATCCGGCGGTAGACGACCTCCGCGGCCCCGCCGGGCAGCCCGGCGGCCCGCAGCGCGGCGGTGTAGACGGTGTGGTGCACGTCGGTGTCGAGGTCGCGGCGGTGCCACGCCTCGTGCAGCTCCGGCGGCAGGTCCTCGGAGATGCCGACCGGCGCGGTGAGCCGGCGCATCAGCTCGACCTGGTCGGTGATCTCCAGCGGCGCGCCCGCGTCGTCCATCAGGCCGTCCAGCACGCCGGAGCCGAACTCGAGGCGGCACAGCGTGCCGGAGAAGTCGAACAGGACACCTTGGATGTCAGCCACGACACCAACGTAGTTGTCCGGACCATCTTGACCCAAGGAAAAGTGACGCGGCCATCGTCGTCCACAATGGACGGTCACGGTGCGTCTCGCGGTCGGGTCAGCCCGCGGTCGGCACGACCAGCGCGGTGGCCACCGCGGCGATGCCCTCGCCGCGCCCGGTGAGCCCCAGGCCGTCGGTCGTGGTGCCGGACACCGAGACCGGACCGCCGACCACGCGCGAGAGCACCTGCTGGGCTTCGTCACGGCGCTTGCCGATCTTGGGGCGGTTGCCGATCACCTGCACCGCGGCGTTGCCCACGGTGAAGCCGGCCTCGTCGAGCCGCCTGCGGACCTCGGTGAGCAGAGTCACGCCGCTGGCGCCGGCCCAGCGCGGGTCGCCGGTGCCGAACACCGCGCCGAGGTCGCCCAGACCGGCGGCGGACAGCAGCGCGTCGCACAACGCGTGCGCGGCGACGTCGCCGTCGGAATGGCCCTCGCAGCCGTCGACGTCCGGCCAGTGCAGCCCGGCCAGCCAGCACTCGCGGCCGGCCTCGATCGGGTGCACGTCGGTGCCGACGCCCACGCGGGGGAGGAATGTCACAGGCCCACCTCGCTAGCGCTCGGCGGGTCTGCGACCCAGGTCCCTGTGCTGAATGGTGCCCTCGCAAGCTCGGTCACAGCTCTGCTCCAGAGAACAGCGCCTCGGCGACCACCAGGTCGAACGGTGTGGTGATCTTCAGCGCGTGCGGGTGGCCGGCGACGGTGGCGACGGGCTCGCCCAGCCGCTCGACCAGGCCGGCGTCGTCGGTCACCGGAGCATCCTGCTGCGGGAGACCTGCTTGCAGGCTCGACCCGTCGACACCGTGAGCTCGGCGGAGCAAGTCGACGTCGAAGCCCTGTGGGGTCTGCACAATCCGCAGCCGTGACCGATCCGGGGTGGCGACCACACGTCCGTCGACATCGACCTGTTTGACCGTGTCCGTGACCGGCAGCACGGGAATCACCGCCGGCGCGCCGGCCTTGACGGCCTCGACGACCGCGCGGACGACCTCGGGCGGCGTGAAGCAGCGGGCCGCGTCGTGCACGAGAACGACACGGGTGTCGGGATGGATGGCCACGGCCTCGTCGAGGGCGAGGCGGACCGAGTCGGAGCGTTCTTCGCCGCCGGGCACAACACGGACAGCTGCGCCGAACTCACTGAGCGCGTCCACGACCACGTCCACCATGTCCGATGGCGCGGCGACGACTACCTGGTCGACACAGCCGGCGGCCAGCAGGCCGCGCACAGCGTGCACCAGAAGAGGAGCCCCGCACACGGCGACCAGCGCCTTCGGAACGGAGGCGCCGAGACGTACTCCCCGGCCGGCCGCGGGCACGAGCGCCACCACGCGCGCGTCCGCGGCCACCGGAGTGTTCAACGAATTCAGGATGCGGTAGCGAGGACCTCGTCCAGCAGGACCTCGGCCTTGTCTTCGTCAGTTCCTTCAGCCAGTGCGAGCTCACTGACCAGTATCTGCCGTGCCTTGGCCAACATGCGCTTCTCGCCGGCGGACAGCCCGCGGTCCTTCTCGCGTCGCCACAGATCACGCACCACTTCGGCCACCTTGTTCACGTCGCCGGACGCGAGCTTCTCCAGGTTGGCCTTGTACCGCCGGGACCAGTTGGTCGGCTCCTCGGTGTGGGGAGCACGCAGGACCTCGAAGACCCGGTTGAGCCCGTCCTGGCCCACGACGTCCCGCACACCCACGATCTCGGCGTTGTCTGCGGGCACGCGGACCGTCAGGTCGCCCTGGGCGACCTTGAGGACGAGGTACTTCTTCTCCTCGCCCTTGATAAGACGGGTCTCGATCGCTTCGATGAGAGCGGCACCGTGGTGCGGGTAGACGACGGTCTCTCCGACCTTGAAAACCATGTGTCCTCTGCCCCTTTCGCTGACCCCAGCTTAACACGTCCGGCAACTCGCGCGCCTCGGGCCGAAGATCCGTTACCGCAGGTCAGCGGCCGCACGGGGGGTTGACAAACCCCGATTGGGCGTGCTGCCACCCCCCTGTCGATCCACTGTGGACAACACGAAGGGGCACCGTGTGCGTGGGTCGTTCGGGGCAGTGGTTAGGCTTCTGGCCACGTGTCGGAGTTTCGGGTGCCCAGGAAGGATCCCGCCACAGTGAGCAGCGCTGAGCAGAACCTGATCACGCGACTGCGCCTGCTTCCCGTAGTGCTGGGGATCGGCGCCGCGCTCGTGGTGTCCGGCTGCAGTGCGGGCCAGATCACCCAGACCAGCACCCAGGTGCCGGCCGTCAACGGGTCGATGGGCACGGTCAAGCAGATCGCGGTGCGTGACGTCCGGCTGGCCTTCCCCGCCGGCAAGACCTACTTCAGCAAGGGCGAGAGCGCATCCCTGCTGGTCACCATCGCCAACTCCGGCCAGACCGACGACAGGCTCGTCACCGTCAGCAGCCCCCAGTTCGGCTCCGGCGCCCAGATCGTCGGCGACGCCACGATCCCCGGCTTCCACGCCATCTCCGCGACCGAGACCGCCGTCGCCCCGGTGACCACCACGTCGGCGACCGCCACCTCGACGACCGGCACGTCGACGACCGGCACCTCCGCCACGGGCACGTCGACCACGGGCACCTCGACGACCGGCACGTCCACCACCGGCACGTCGACGTCGGCCAGCGCGACCACCACCAGCGCGCCCGCGTTGCCGGTCGGCAGCATCCGGATCCTGCTCGTCGGCCTCACCGCCGACAAGCTCCTGCCGGGGCAGACCGTGCAGGTCACCTTCACCTTCGCCAACTCCGGCGACCTCACCCTGAACGTCCCGATCGCGGCCAGCCCGCACCCGCGCGACGACAAGTGAGCCTGTGACGACAAGGCCCCGGCAGCCCCGCTGCCGGGGCCTTGCCCGTGCCCGTCGAGTTATCCACAGCCGGCGTCATACCAAGATCGACTAACCCCGGTGGTCGGTATGATGGGCTCGGGGCGGCCACCCCGGGAGTGGTGGGGGCTGTTCTCAGTTAGGACGGGCTTGCGCGGCTTTGTCAGCCGGCTATGCGGTCGGCCGGGTTGGTCGTTGGGTGGGCTCTCTCGCGGACTGTCAGACCTCGCCGCTAGCGTTGGGCCGTGGTCAAGAACACGAAGCCGGCGAGGGCCAGTTATCGGTGCGCTGAGTGCGGCTTCGAGGTCGCCAAGTGGGTGGGGCGCTGCCCGGAGTGCCAGGCCTGGGGCACGGTGGAGGAGCGCGCGCCGGCGAGGGCGGGGCTGGCCAGGATCGCGGCGGGGGCGCCGAGTTCGCCGGCCCGGCGGATCTCCGAGGTGGACGTCGAGGAGAGCAAGGCGCGGCCGACGGGCGTCGACGAGCTGGACCGCGTGCTGGGCGGCGGCATCGTGCCGGGGGCGGTGGCGCTGCTGGCGGGCGAGCCGGGAGTGGGCAAGTCGACCCTGCTGCTGGAGGTGGCCCACCGCTGGGCGGAGAAGGGCGACAGCGGCCCGGTCCTCTATGTCACGGGCGAGGAGTCGGCCGGCCAGGTCCGGCTGCGCGCGGAGCGCACGGGCAACCTGCACCCGGAGATCTTCCTGGCGGCGGAGAGCGACCTCTCGGCGGTGCTGAGCCACGTGCAGGAGGTGAAGCCGGGCCTGATGATCGTGGACTCGGTGCAGACGATCCAGTCGACCGAGGACACGGGCGTGGTCGGCGGCGTGACGCAGGTGCGGGCCGTGGCCGCGGCGTTGATCGCGCTGGCCAAGGAGAACGCGCTGCCGGTGGTGCTGGTCGGCCACGTGACCAAGGACGGCTCGATCGCCGGCCCGCGAGTGCTGGAGCACCTGGTGGACGTGGTGCTGCAGTTCGAGGGCGACCGGCACAGCACACTGAGACTGATCCGAGGGGTGAAGAACCGGTACGGCCCGGCCGACGAGGTGGGCTGCTTCGAGCTGCGCGACGACGGCATTGCCGGTGTGCCGGACCCGTCCGGCCTGTTCTTGAACCGCAAGGACGTCGGTGTCGCCGGCACGGCGGTGACGGTGGTGATGGAGGGCAAGCGACCGCTGCTGGCGGAGGTGCAGGCGCTGGTGGCGAAGACCGGCCTGCCGGCCCCGCGCCGGGCCGTGAGCGACCTGGACTCGGCCCGGCTGGCCATGATCCTCGCGGTGCTGGAGCGGCGCGGCCGGGTGCGGCTGACCGACCAGGACGTGTTCTCGGCGGCGGTCGGCGGCATGCGCATCACGGAGCCGGCGGCGGACCTGGCCATCGCGTTGGCGGTGGCGTCGGCGGCGGTCGACGCGGCGCTGCCGGCGGACGTGGTGGCGGTGGGCGAGGTCGGCCTGGCCGGCGAGATTCGGCGCGTCACGGGCGTGGGCCGGCGGTTGGCCGAGGCGGCCCGGCTGGGCTTCACCCGGGCGCTGGTGCCGCCGGACTCGGGCCCGCTGCCGCCGGAGATCCGGGCGCTGGTGGTGCCCGACCTGGGTGCGGCGTTGCAGGTGCTCTACGACGTGGCCAAGAAGTGAGCAGCGGGGTCGTCTTTCCCGGCTGAGCGTCGCCCAGGGCGGCCGTGCGGGAGAACGGCTGGGAGACTGCGAACATGTCGCATTCCCCGTTGGTGCACGCACTCGGCTCGGCCACGCACGCGTACGAGCAGCCGACCGGTGGCTGGTTCCTGAACAACGCCGGCTGGGTCACCGGCAGCGAACGCACGCTCCTGGTGGACACGCTGGCCACCGAGGCCCGCACGGCGGCGCTGCTGGCGGCGGTCCGCGAGGACACCGGGCACGAGGGCCACCAGCTGCTGGCCGCGATCACCCACTGGCACGGCGACCACGCGCACGGGGCCAACCAGGTCGTCAACGCCGGCGGCCGGATCGCCACCACCGGGCACTCGGCGCAGATGATCTCGGCCGGGCCGCACCTGTTCGAGCAGGTCTTCGCCTACGACGGCTGGGGCGACGTCACGCCGCCGAAGATCGACATCTTGGTGTCCGAGAAGACCACGGTCGACCTCGGTGACGTCAGCGTCGACCTGCTGCCGGTGCCGTGGACCGCGCACACCGCGGGCGACCTTGTGGTGCACGTGCCGTCCGATGGCGTGTTGTTCACGGGCGACCTCGTTTTTGTCGGCGTCGTGCCGCTCGTGATGGCCGGCACCGCCGCCGGCTGGATCCAGGCCCTCGACTGGCTGCCCACGCTGGGCCACCGGCGCCTCGTGCCCGGCCACGGGCCGATGCAGGGCGCCGACTCCACGGCCATCGCTGACCTGCGCGAGTACCTGAGCTGGCTGCTCGACGTGACGGCAGCGGACGCGCCGGACTTCGCCGCCCTCGACGCGCAGGCCCGCGAGCGCTGGGCGACGTGGTCGGAGGGCGAGCGGCACGCCGTCAACCTGATCAAGACGCACGCCGACCAGCACGGCGCCGAGGCCGACGTGACGACCATGGCGATGGCCATGCTCAAGCCCTTCGGCGGCCCGATCAAGCTCGACATCTGAGTTGTGCACAGCGATCCACAGTTGTGCACAACCTCTGTGCACAACCCTGTGGACAACTCCGTCGGACGGCCGCAGCGCCGCCCACGGAACCGGTGACGGAACGTAGCCTTCACGGCCGGCGACCCGTCCGTGAAGCAGTGAAGGGGGCTTTCCCGCACTCGGAGTGTGGGAAAGCCCCCTTCCCGGGGTTACTGCGTGTTACGAGTGCTTGGCCAGTAGCTGGGCGCAGCGGATCAGTCCCAGGTGTGAATAGGCCTGGGGATGGTTGCCCAGTGAGCGCTCCGCGATGGGGTCGTACTCCTCGGGCAGCAGACCCGTCGGACCGGCGCAGTCGACGAGCTGCGCGAACAGCTCCTCGGCCTCGGTCCGCCGACCGGACATCAGGTATGCCTCGATCATCCATGCCGCGCAGAGGTGGAAGCCGCCCTCGTCGCCCGGCAGGCCGTCGTCCCGGTGGTAGCGGTAGACGGTCGATCCGGAGCGCAGCTCGGCCTCGATCGCGGTGACCGTGGACTGGAAGCGCTCGTCGGTCGGGTCGATCAGGCCGGTCAGGCCGACGTGCAGCGAGGCGGCGTCGAGGTCGGTGCCGTCGTAGGCGGTGGTGAACGAGCCGACCTCCTCGTTCCAGCCGTTCTTGAGCACGTCGGTGGAGATCGCCTCGCGCAGCGCCGGCCAGGACGGGTCGAGCTCGCGCCCGTAGCCCTCGGCCAGCCGGATCGCCCGGTCGATGGTCATCCAGCACATGACCTTCGAATAGACGTTGTGCCGCGGCGCGTGCCGCTCTTCCCAGATGCCGTGGTCGGGCTCGTGCCACCGGCGCGACACGGCCTCGGCCATGGCCTGCACCATGCGCCAGTCGTCGTCGGTGAGCTTGCCCCGCGCCTCGGTCAGCTGCGCGACGAGGTCGACCACCGGGCCGAACACGTCCAGCTGCACCTGCTGGTTGGCCAGGTTGCCGACGCGCACCGGCCGCGAGCCGGCGTAGCCGGGCAGCGTGTCGATGACGGCCTCGGGCCCGAGCGTGGTGCCGTGCAGCGTGTACAGCGGGTGCAGCCGCTCCGGGCCGGGCAGCGTGTCCAGCACGCGGTGCACCCAGCCCAGGTACGCCTCGGCCTCGCTGGTGGAACCCAGCGACACCAGGGCCTGCGCGGTCAGCGCGGCGTCACGCAGCCAGCAGTAGCGGTAGTCCCAGTTGCGGACGCCGCCGATCTCCTCGGGCAGCGACGTGGTGGCCGCGGCCATGATCGAGCCGGTCTCGGAGTGCACGAGCCCGCGCAGCGTGAGCGCCGAGCGGACGACGAGCTCCTTCTCCACCGGCGGCACTTCGAGCGTCTCGACCCACTCCGACCAGTACCGGCCGCTGCGGGCGCGCCGCTCCGACTCGCTGACCGGGTTGGGCGACAGGTCGTCGGTGCCGCAGCGCAGTTCCAGCACGACCGGCGAGTCGGGACCGGGCGAGACGATGGCGGTCGCCGTCTCGTGCTGGCCGTCCGAGCTGATCTGCCAGGTCACGCCGGGCGAGCGCAGCACGATCGGGTCGCTGGTGCCGACCACGCGCAGGCCGTCCTCCTCGGCGACCAGCGCCACCGGCACCTGCCCGAACTCGGGCCGCGGCGCGAACTCGATCTTCGCGGTGGTCGCGCCGGAGATGACCCGGGTCAGGTCGGTCCGGTGCGGCGCGCTGTAGTGGTCGAGGTAGTCCGTGACCAGCAGCCGCGACCAGCGCGTCTCCACGGTCATCGTGTTCGGCAGGTAGCGCTGGCCCAGGGGCAGGCCGTTGCGCTCCGGCTTGATCGAGAACACCCCCGCGCCCGGGCCGCCGAGCAGGTCGGCGAACACCGCGGCGGAGTCCGGCTCCGGGTGGCACAGCCAGGTGATCTTGGCGTCCGGCGTGACCAGGGCCACCGAGCGCTCGTTGGCCAGCATCGACAGCCGCTCGATCGGCGGCGCCTGCTCGCCGTACAGCCAGGTCCGGCGCTCTTCGAGCAGGAAGGCCAGCACGGTGGCCACGGCCACCGTGTCGGTGATCTTGTAGCCGGCCAAGGTCTCGCCGTCGCCGACGTGGATGCCCAGGTCGGGGCCGGTGAGCCGGGCGAACGCCTTCTCGTCGGTGACGTCGTCGCCGATGAACACGGCGGCGGTCGCGCCGACCTGGTGGCGCAGCACGTCGAGGGCGTGGCCCTTGTCGGTCTGCACCACGGCCAGCTCGATCACCGCCTTGCCCTCGGTGACCTGCACGCCGTCCCACGTCGCGGGGCCGGAGCGGACCTCGGCCAGCACCCGCTCGCCGATCTCGGGGGCGGCCCGGCGCACGTGCACCGCGATGCTGGCCGGCTTGCTCTCGAGGTGGACGCCTTCGGCGTCGGCGACCAGGGTGTCCAGGGTCTGCTCGATACGTCGGTGCAACGCCTTGGCGTCGGCGTCGAGCGCGTGCACGAAGCCCACGTCGAACTCGGAGCCGTGGCTGCCGACCAGGTGCACTTCACCCGGCAGGCGCGACAGTGTCGCAAGGTCGCGCAAGGCGCGACCACTGATCACCGCCGCGGTGGTCTCGTGCAGTCCGGCCAGCGAACGCAGCGCGCCCACCGACTCGGTGGACGGCCGGGCTTGCTCGGGGTCGGAAACGATCGGGGCGAGCGTTCCGTCGTAGTCGCACGCGACGAGCAGCCGCGGCGTTCGTGCGAGTTGCACGAGCGCGCGACGGAGCTCCGCGGGGAGGGCCTCGGCGGTCAACGCGCCTCCTCCTCAGGCTTTCGGGGGATCGGGGTATTCAAGTGTGGGCCACACCGGTACTGAATTGAATCAGTTCGGCGACGCGGATCCGAGAGCCTCGAGGAACGACCGCGCCCAGCGGTCGACGTCATGGGTCAGGACCTGACGGCGCAGAGCGCGCATCCTACGGCGGCCCTCGGCCGGATCGACGGTGAGGGCGGCGTAGAGCGAGTTCTTCACCCCGTCCAGGTCGTGCGGGTTGACGAGGAACGCGCTGGTGAGCTCCGAGGCCGCGCCGGCGAACTCGCTGAGGACCAGTGCCCCGCCGAGGTCGTATCGGCAGGCCACGTACTCCTTGCAGACCAAATTCATACCATCTCGGACAGGCGTCACAACCATCACATCCGCGGCACTCATGAACGCGCACAGTTCCCGCCTGTCCACCGATTGGTGCAGGTAGTGCACGGCAGGGTGACCGACTCGGGCGAACTCGCCATTGATTCGCCCCACCACCTGTTCGATCTCGCCGCGCATCTGTTTGTAGTGCTCGACGCGTTCTCGGCTGGGCGTGGCCAGCTGCACCATCACCGTGTCCTCGGCGGTGACGCGGTCCTCGGCCAGCAGCTCGTGCAGGGCGTGCAGCCGCACGTCGATGCCCTTGGTGTAGTCGAGCCGGTCGACCCCGAGCATGATCCGCTTGGGGTTGCCCAGCTCCTCGCGGATCTGCTTGGCCCGGGCCTGGGTCTCCCGGCTGCGGGCGATCGCGTCCAGCCCGGCGGCGTCGATGGAGATCGGGAACGCGCCCACCCGGACCGTGCGGTCACCCACCTGGACGACACCCGGACGGGTGCGCACGCCGACCGCGCCGCGGCTCGGCTCCAGTCCGACCAGCCGGCGGGCCAGCCACAGGAAGTTCTGCGCGCCGCCGGGCCGGTGGAAGCCCACCAGGTCGGCGCCGAGCAGGCCGCGGATGATCTCGGTCCGCCATGGCAGCTGCATGAACAGCTCGACCGGCGGGAACGGGATGTGCAGGAAGAAGCCGATCCGCAGGTCGGGGCGCTGTTCACGGAGCAGCTGCGGGACCAGCTGGAGCTGGTAGTCCTGCACCCACACGGTCGCGCCTTTGGCCGCGATGGACGCGCAGGCGTCGGCGAACCGCCGGTTGACCTTGACGTAGCTCTCCCACCAGGCCCGGTCGAACACCGGCGGCGCCACCACATCGTGGTAGAGCGGCCACAGGGTGCCGTTGGAGAAGCCCTCGTAGTAGTCGCGGACCTCGGCGGCCGACAGGCCCACCGGGTGCAGCCGCAGGCCCTCCTCCTCGAACGCCTCCACCTCGGCGTCGGCGATGCCGGGCCAGCCGACCCAGGCGCCGCTGCGCGAGCGCAGGAACGGCTCGAGCGCGGTGACCAGGCCACCGGGGCTGTGTTTCCAGCGCTGCGTGCCGTCCTCCATGCGTTCCAGGTCGACCGGAAGCCGGTTGGCGACGACGATGAAATCCGAGCCACTGGTGCTCAACGGGTGACGCCTCCTCGACAGGTGCTCGCGGCGCTGCGCCTTCCGAGGCTAACCAGCTTCGGCGGCAGGCGCGTCCTGCCGACGGGGCTACCCCCAAGTGGCAACCGTCACCCGGGCCAATCTTCGACCCGGCAATGGTATGCCGAACGGAACTAGTGAAAGGACCGATCCTCTCGTTCAACGTGTGGAATGGTCCCTTCCAAACGGTGGCAGGGGCGGGACGGATCGGGATTGGTCCGGTCAGGCGGGGGTGCGGAGGCGGCGTTCCAGGCGGCCGAGGCGGGCGCGGACCGGGTGGGCCAGGAATTCGCCGAGCACCATGCCGGCGGCCAGCGCCAGGCCGATGCCCATGGCCAGCACGAGCGTGGACAGGCCGGCCACGTCGCCCTGCACGGTCAGCTGGTACAGCCCGCGATACGTGGTCAGACCGGGCAGCAGTGGCGTGAGACCAGAGATCCCCACCACCAGCGTCGGCACCTTCAGCCGTCGGGACAGCAGCTGGCCGCCGAAGCCGATCAGCACGGCGGCCAGCGCGGAGCCGGTCAGGACGTCGGCGCCGGCGGCCTGCAGCGTGCTGTACGCGCCGACGCCCATCGCGCTGGAGACGCCGGCGACGAGCAGCGCCCGCGGCTGGCCGTAGCTGGCCAGCGCGAAGAACACCGCGGCGGCCGCACCGGTGACGATCTGGATCGGCACCGTGCCGAAGCTCAGCGGCGACACCGGAGCCAGCGTGGAGCCGATGCCGAAGTGCACGCCGAACCGCAGCGCGAACGCGACACCGGTGATCAGGCCGACCGACATCAGCAGCGTCTCCATAGTGCGGCCGGAGGCCGTCACGTTGTAGCCGTTGATCGCGTCCTGCACCGAGCTGACCACCGACAGCCCGGACAGCAGCACCACGATGCCGGCCGCGACCACCAGCGACAGCTGGTTGGGCGGCACCAGGCCGGTGGCCGTCGCGATCAGCGCCCCGGCCGCGCCGAGCGCGCCGCCGGCCACCTGCTGGAAGAAGAACGGCAGGTTGAACCGGTTGAGGATGCGCCCGACCCGGTCCACCACCGCCGTCACCGCGGCCGCGACCAGCGCCATCATCGGGCCGCCGCCGAGCAGCAGGGCCACCGAGGCCGCCATCGCCGCCCACGCCACCGTGGCCAGCCAGCGCGGGTACGGGTGCTGGGCGGCGCTGATCTCGTCCAGCTCGGCCGACGCCTCCTCGGCCGTCACGCGGCCGGCGATCACCCTTCGGACCAGCGCCTCCAGCCCGGCCAGCCGGGTGTAGTCGAGGCCGCGGGAACGGACCACACGCATGGACATCACCGGCGACGCGGCCGTGCCGCGGTGGCAGCAAACGGAGATCGAGATGAACGTCACATCCACCTCGCACCGGGGCAGACCGTAGGCCGAAGTGACCTGCACCAGCGTCGACGCCACGTCCGCGGCGGCCGCGCCGCTGGCCAACTGGACCTCGCCGATCCGCAGCGCAAGATCGAGCACGAGGTTCACCGTCCCGTCCGACGGCAGCTCGGGGCCCACTTCCACGCCCGGTGCCGGTGTTGCCGGCACGGCCGGCCGCCGCCGTCGCCAGAAGTTCGCCCGCGTCCCCCGGGTCTGCCGCACTGCCCGTTCCTCCTCGATCGTCCGTACGCAGGATCGGTCCCGTTCACCCAACCGTTGCAAGGGCGTGGACGTGGTCTCCGACACGCTCCGCCGGGTTACCCCGATCGGCGGACCGCGACCACCCATCGTGCCCGCCCCTTCTGCCCTGGTCAGCGGCGGTACACACCACCCGAGCGGCTGAGACCACCGCCGAAAGGAGGAGGCCGGTTCTACCCTGAGCAGACCGGAACCCGCAGGTGATGCCCGCGTGAGGTGTTTACGATTAGCCCCGGCCACAGCAATCACCACGGCGACGGCCAGGCCGGCGTAGCTCAATTGGCAGAGCACTCGCCTTGTAAGCGAGGGGTTGCGGGTTCAAGTCCCGCCGCCGGCTCAGGAGAGGTATGCCCGCGGAGAGCGCGGGCCAAGTCGCCGGCCTTTCGTTCTGGGGGGCGACCCCCAGACTCCCGATGTGGGGGCTCCGCCCCCACGCCCCCCGGGGCCTCGGCTTCGCCATTGGCCCTGTCGGTGGGGCGCGGGGTGCGTGGAGGTGTGGTGCACCGTCTTGGTCGCACGCGGGTGGCTTTGGCGGCAACGGTTACGCGATCACCTGATCGCGTGCCAGGGCGGCGAGGACCAGTCGGATCAGCGGATGGTCCTCGCTTCCCTTGCGCACGGCGGCGAACACCCGGCGCAACGACTGGTTCCCCTTGACGGGAACGGCCACTGCGCCGGGCGTCAGCGTGAAGGCGTTGCGCGGCACCAAGGCCACGCCGGCGCCGGCGGCAACCAGGGCCACGATGGCGCTGAAGTCGTCGGAGGTGTGCCGGATGTGCGCATCGGGACAAGCCAGTAAAAGCACGTCACGGCAAGGGTTTCCGGGCAACGGGGCGATCCAGTCCTCGTCGCCGAGCGTGCTCACGTCCACTTCGGACTGGTCGGCCAACCGGTGATCGGCCGGCAATACGACGTCAAAAGGCTCTATGTACAAGGGAAAGCGCTTGAGCCGACGGTCGTCGGTCTGCGGCGCCGGCCGGTACTCCTCGGTGATGGCCACGTCGATCTCGCCGTCCAACAGCAGCGGCACGCTGGCGTGGCCCTCGGCGTCCTGCACGAGCAGCGTCACGCCCGGCGCGCCGGCCCGCAGCGCGGCCACGGCCGGCGCGACCACCTGCGTGATGGCCGAGGCGAAGCTGGCCAGCCGGACCGGCCCGCGCACGCCGGCGGCGAACGCCGCCAGCGTGGCCTCGGCCCGTTCCAACTCGGCCGCGACGGCGTTGGCGTGCCCGACCAGCAACTCGCCGGCCGGCGTCAGCCACACCCGCCGGCCCTTGCGGCGCAGCAGCTGCTGCCCGGACTCCGCCTCCAACGCCGCCAACTGCTGCGACACGGCCGACGGGGTCAGGTGCAACGCCCGCCCCGCCGCGGTCACCGTGCCGTGATCGGCCAGTGCCCGCAGCACCCGCAGCCGCCGAGGATCGATCATCCGTCCATCTTGGACCGTGCCGCGACGAACGCGTCGACGGCCCGGTTCACATCCTCCAGTGAGTGGGCCGCGGACATCTGGGTGCGGATCCGGGCCTTGCCGTGCGGCACCACCGGATACGAGAAGCCGATCACGTAGATTCCCTGCTCCAGCAGCAGATCGGCCATCCGGCCGGCCTTGGCCGCGTCGCCGATCATCACCGGGATGATCGGGTGCTCGCCCGGCAGCAGGTCGAAGCCCTCCTCGGTCATCCGCCGGCGGAACAGCTCCGTGTTGGCCCGCAACCGGTCCAGCAGCTCGCCGGACGAGCTGAGCAGGTCCAGGGCGGCCAGCGCGGCGCCGGTGATGGACGGGGCCAGCGAGTTGGAGAACAGGTACGGCCGCGACCGCTGCCGCAGCATCTCCACGATCTCGGCCCGGGCCGACACGTAACCGCCGCTCGCGCCGCCCAACGCCTTGCCCAGCGTGCCGGTGACGATGTCCACCTTGTCGGTCACGCCGAACAGCTCCGGTGTGCCGCGGCCGGTCGGGCCGGTGAAGCCCACCGCGTGCGAGTCGTCCACCATGACCAGGGCGTCGTAGCGCTCGGCCAGCTCGCAGATCTGGTCCAGCGGCGCCAGGTAGCCGTCCATGGAGAACACGCCGTCGGTGGCGATCAGCCGGTAGCGCGCACCGGCGTTTTCCTGCAGGAGACGCTCGAGGTCGGCCATGTCGCGGTTGCGGTAGCGGGCCCGCTTGGCCTTGCACAGCCGGATCCCGTCGATGATCGACGCGTGGTTGAGCTCGTCGGAGATGACCACGTCCTGCTCGCCCAGCAGCGTCTCGAACAGGCCGCCGTTGGCGTCGAAGCAGGAGCTGTACAGGATCGTGTCCTCGGTGCCCAGGAACTGCGACAGCCGCTGCTCCAGCTGCTTGTGCAACTCCTGGGTGCCGCAGATGAAACGCACCGAGGCCATGCCGAAGCCCCAGCGGTCCAGCGCCTCGTGCGCCGCCTTGACCAGCACCGGGTGGTCGGCCAGGCCGAGATAGTTGTTGGCACAGAAGTTGAGCACGCTCTCGCCGGTGACGCTGACCCGCGCCGCCTGCGGCCCGCCGAGCACCCGCTCGGCCTTGTACAGCCCGGCCTCGCGGATCTCGGCCAGCCCGGCCCGCAGGTCGTCCCGCATCGCGCCGTACATCACTTCTCCGTCCAGTCGAGTAGCACCTTGCCGCAGCGGCCGGCCCGCGTCGTGTCGAAGGCCGTCTTGTGCTCGGTGTAGTGGAACTTGTGCGTGATCACCGGGGCCACGTCCAGGCCGGCCTGCAGCAGCACCGACATCGAGTACCAGGTCTCGAACATCTCCCGGCCGTAGATGCCCTTCAGGTGCAGCATCTTCAGCACCACCGAGCCCCAGTCAACCGGGAACTCCTTGGCCGGCAGACCCAGCATGGCGATGCGGCCGCCGTGCGACATGTTGGCGATCATCTCCTGCAACGCGCTGGGCTGGCCGGACATCTCCATGCCCACGTCGAAGCCCTCGGTCATGTTCAGCCGGTCGAAGGCGTCGGCCAGCGTCGACTCGGCCACGTTCAGCGCCAGGCTCACGCCGACCTTGCGGGCCAGCTCCAGCCGGTGCTCGCTGACGTCGGTGACCACGACGTGCCGGGCGCCGGCGTGCCGGGCGATGGCCGCGGCCATGATGCCGATCGGGCCGGCGCCGGTGATCAGCACGTCCTCGCCGATGACCGGGAAGGACAGCGCCGTGTGCACCGCGTTGCCCAGCGGGTCGAAGATCGCCGCCACGTCCAGGTCCACCTCGGTGCGGTGCACCCAGGCGTTGTGCTCCGGCAGCACCGCGTACTGGGCGAACGCCCCGTTGCTGTGCACGCCCAGGCCCAGGGTGTTGGCGCAGAGGTGGCGGCGGCCGGCCTTGCAGTTCCGGCACGTGCCGCAGACCAGGTGGCCCTCGCCGCTGATCAGGTCGCCGACTTTGACGCCCGTGACGTTGCGGCCGGTCTCCACCACCTCGCCGACGAACTCGTGGCCGAGAACCAGCGGCGGCTTGACGTTGCGAGCCGCCCAGTCGTCCCAGGAATCGATGTGCAGGTCCGTGCCGCAGATGCCGGTGCGCAGCACCTTCACCGCCACGTCCGCCGGCCCGACCTGCGGGTCCGGCACGTCCGTGAGCTCGAGACCCGGCGCCGCGTCGACCTTGACCAGTGCCTTCATGGCCGAAGTCTGACCCTGTGCCGCTGTGCAGTCCATCGCGACTTTCTGAATTCGCTTGTTAGTGGTATTTAACAGCACAGGTATCGGCGGCGAGGGCTGGCCCTCGCCGTCCGTTAAGGGGAGAAACGGCGGTATATCGACATGTCCACTGATCCGGAGCAGCCCGGGTACCGGGACTTTCCGGCCGGCATGCAGGGCGAGTCGTTCGGCACCGAGCCCTACGGCATGCGGGGCGAGTCCTTCGGCCCGCCCTACCAGCCCTACGGCATGCAGGGTCAGTCGTTCGACCCGTTCGGGTCGCCGGACGGCCGGCGCGGCGTCAGCGGCTTCGCCGTCGCGTCGCTGATCTTCGGCCTCATCGGCGGCATCCCGTTCGGCGTGATCTTCGGCATCGTCGCGCTGGTCAAGATCAGGCGGACCCGCCAGCGCGGCAAGGTCATGGCCGTCGCCGGGCTCGTGCTGTCCGGGGCGTGGGTCGCGGTCCTGGCGGTGGTCTTCTTCGCCGGCGCGCTGCACGGCATCCGGCAGGCGCAGGTTCCCACGCCCGCCGCGGCGGCCAGCTACAACTTCCAGGCCGGGCAGTGCTTCGAGCGGGCCCCGATCAACCAGACCGGCGCTTCCACGCCGGTGGACTGCGCTCAGCCGCACTACGGCGAGGTGTTCGCGGTGGAGACCACGCCCTGGCCGACCTATCCCGGCAAGACCACTGTCGTGGAGTTCGCCAAGAGCAAGTGCCCGGGCGATGTCGTCAAGGCGCTCCCGGCCGGCGTGAACCACCCGGACATCGCGGTCGCGTTCCTCTATCCGCAGGACACCTCGTGGGCACTGGGCGACCGGACCATCAAGTGCTTCTTCCACCGGCGAGACGACCAGCCGATCACCGGTCTCGTCAAGGACGGCGGCGTGCCCTACACCGACGAGCAGAACCGCTATCTGCGAGTGTCCCAGCCGTACGACGCGATCGTGCGGGCGCTAGACGCCGCGGTGACCTGGCCCGATCAGCATGATGCCGCCGTGCGGTCGGTTCCGGTGCTCCAGAAGGAAATCGACGTGCTGAAGGCCGGTCCGTGGCCGGCCGACGCCAAGGCCGCCGTCGACGCGCTCGTCGCCGCGAAGCAGGTGGAGCTGGCCGACCGGCAGCAGGCCGCGGCCGCCACCGACCGGGGCACGCTGATCAATGCCCTGGTCCACGCCGGCAGCCACAGCGGCGCCGACGAAACCGACGCCGTCCGGGCCGCCCTGCACCTGCAGCCGTTGCACTAACGGGTTTGGCCCGGGCGGTAGCCTGGGGATGTCCGATAAGGGGGGTAATACGGACATGTCGACCGAGCCCGAGCAGCCCGCGTACCAGAACTATCCGGCCATGCCGCCCGCGCAGGCGGGACCATGGCTGCCCGGCATGCCGCCCGGGATGGCGCCGCCGGGTTGGCGGCCCGGCGTCAACGGCTTTGCCGTCACGTCGTTGGTGCTGGGCATTCTCGGGCCGGTCGGCGGCCTGGTGCTGGGACTGGTGTTCGGCATCATCGCGCTGTCCGACATCAAGCGGACCCGGCAGCGCGGGCGGGGCCTGGCCATCGCCGGCATCGCGGTGTCCAGCGTGTGGATCTTCCTCGTAATCGCCTTCATCGCCCTGGCCATTCTCGGCGCCGCCCTCGGTCCGACGGCGCAGTCCGACGGCGCGTCATCGACGGGCTTCTCGCTCAAGCCCGGGCAGTGCTTCGACCGGGACCCGAACAGCAAGTCCTCGGCCGTCACCGTGATCGACTGCGCCAAGCCGCACGACGCCGAGGCGTTCGCCAGCGAGCCCATCAGCTCGTTGTCCTATCCGGGATTGGCGGCCGTGGAGGCCATCGGCGAGCGCCGGTGCCCCGAGGATTCCGACCACTGGCTCACCGCCGGGCTGAACTACCCCGACTTCGCCGTGCACTACCTGTTCCCGCAGGAGTCGTCGTGGACGCGCGGGGACCGCAACGTGATCTGCTTCTTCCGGCGGGTCGACAACTTCCCGATCACCGGGCACGTCAAGGACGCCGGACTGCCCTACACCGACGACCAGCGGCGCTACCTGGACGCCGTCGCCCCGTACGACAAGATCATCGACGAGGAGTACGACGCCCCCACCTGGTCCTTGGAGCGGGACGTCGTGGTGCGGTCTCTTCCCGTGCTGCAGAAGGAGATCGACGTCCTGAAGGCCGGCCCGTGGCCGACCATCGCGCAGGCTTCCATCGACGGTCTCGTCACCGCCAAGCAGCTCGAGCTGGGCGACCGTCAGCGGGCCGCCGCCGCCACGGATTCCGACAGCCTCGACGACGCGCTGGCCGATGCCGACGACCATGACGGGTCCGACCAGGACACCGCCATCAGGGCCGCCCTGCACCTGGCCCCGCGCTGATCACTGCTCGCCGCGCCACTCCACCGTCTCGTCGTACGGGCCGACGTGGCGCTGCTGGTGCGGGGGCTCGATCCGCACGGTGCCCGGCGCGAAGCTGGTCAGAATGCCCGTCACCGCCAGGCCGATGGCCAGGTTGATCAGGCCGGTCGTCACCCGGCTGGACAGGTCCACCGGCAGGCTCAGCGGCAGCACCACCGCGATCAGCGTCAGCAGGACCATGATCCACGTGAAGAAGACCGTCGCCCTCGGCGTCGTCACCAGCAGCAGGTGCAGCAGGCCGGTCGCGGCCAGCGCCACCGCCGCCGACACCAGCGCGTACGTCACCGTGTTCGCGTTGCCCCAGACTCCCTCGCCCTTCGGGGCCAGCACGTCCACGTGCACGATGCCCCGGGCGATCAGGATGCCCACCACCGCGATCAGCCCCGCCACCAGCGCCGTTGCCGCCGCCCCCGCCCACAACCTGCCCGCGTCGACCTTCATCTGGATGCTGTTGTCGGTCATCACGCGTCCTTCCGCACGGCGGGCCTCACCCTGATTGTCCCGCCCATGGGCCGTGCGCGCCCGCCAGCGAACGGGCGTGTCTAGCCACACATCCGGTCGACCTGCTCCAGGTAGGTCTCGAAGATCGACTTCGGCTCGACGTCGCCCGCCGGATGCACCTCGATCCCGCCGCCCTCGTTGAGCACGACCTGCCGGCCTGACCGGCCTGTTTCCGGCCGCGTCACTTTCGAGTCGACTTGACGGCACAATGGGATGAAAATGCAGGTAGGCGTGTGGTCGGGGGTCTGTGGGAGGGTGGTCGTGAGTCGAGCCGAGGAGGAGATTCCGGTGAGCGCAGCGCTCGCGCACCCGATCGGCCAGCACACGATCGAAGACTGGCTGGCGCTGGATCCACCAGAGGACGGATCCCGCATCGAGTTGATCTGGGGTTATTTCCACGTGAGTCCCGCACCCATGGGCCAACATCAGGTTGCGGTGTTGCAGCTGAGCATCCTGATCAATGAGGCGCTTCGTCGTGCCGGACGGACCGACCTGCACGTCGTGCCCGGCGTCGCGGTCGAGATCAGCACGGCCCTGCGCACTGGTCTGATCCCCGACGTCGTGGTGCTGGACACTCGGCCGATCGGTGTGAGCTTTCGGGCAAAAAACGTGCTGATGGCAGTGGAAGTGTGGTCGGGCGGCAACAAGCGCAGCGAACGCGAGAGCAAGATCGCTGCCTACGCCGCCGCCGGTGTCACCCACTTCTGGGCGCTCTCGCAGGACAAGTTCAGCGGTATCTCGGTCACCGCGTATCGGCTGGAGAACGATCGCTACGTGGAGGAAATGACCGCCCGGCCCGGGGAGACCGTCACCATCAAGGCGGCGCCGGAACCTGTCACTTTCGACCCCGTGGTACTGAGCCCGTGACCTGAAACGGACCTAGACTCGCGTCCGTTCGGGTGGAGCTGGGCGAGGAGGCGGGACGGTGCCGTACGAGGCGGCGGGTGGGCGTTACGAGGACATGAGCTACCGGCGGTGCGGGCGCAGTGGGCTGCGGCTGCCGGGGATCTCGCTGGGGTTGTGGCACAACTTCGGGGACGACCGGCCGTACGAGGTGGGCCGGGGGATCGTGCGCCGGGCGTTCGATCTGGGGATCACGCACTTCGACCTGGCCAACAACTACGGCCCGCCGTACGGGAGCGCGGAGCGGAACTTCGGGCGGATGCTGGCCGACGACCTGGCGCCGTATCGGGACGAGCTGGTGATCTCCACGAAGGCGGGCTACGACATGTGGCCGGGCCCGTACGGGGAATGGGGCAGCCGCAAGTACCTGACGGCATCGCTGGACCAGTCGCTCAAACGCATGGGCCTGGACTACGTGGACATCTTCTACTCGCACCGCTTCGACCCGGACACGCCGCTGGAAGAGACGATGGGCGCGCTGGTGAGCGCCTACCAGCAGGGCAAGGCGCTGTACGTGGGCGTGAGCAGCTACTCGGCGACGAAGACGCGCGAGGCGGCGGAGATCCTGCGCACGGCGGGAGTGCCGCTGCTGATCCACCAGCCGTCCTACTCGATGCTGAACCGCTGGATCGAGGCGGAGCTGCTGGACGCGCTGGACGAGGTGGGCGCGGGCTGCATCGCCTTCTCGCCGCTGGGCCAAGGGATGTTGACGGACAAGTACCTGAACGGGGTGCCGGAGGGATCCCGGGCGTCGCAGGACAAGTCGCTGTCGACGAACCTGCTGTCGGACGAGAACCTGGCCCGGATCAGGGCCCTGAACGACATCGCCCAGCAGCGCGGCCAGTCGCTGGCCCAACTGGCGCTCACGTGGTCGTTGCGCGACCCGAGGGTGACCTCGGCGCTGATCGGCGCGAGCTCGGTCCGCCAGCTGGAGGACAACGTGGCGGCCCTGGACGCCCCGCCGCTGACGGACGACGAGCTGGCGGCGATCGACAAGCACGCGGTGGAGTCGGGCATCGACCTCTGGGCGACGTCACACCTGGCCGGCTGACAGCGGCAACCGCACCGTGAACACGGTGGCGCCGGGCCGGCTCTGCAGGGCGACGGTGCCACCGTGCGCGGTGACGAGCGACAGCACGACGGACAACCCGAGCCCGGTGCCGCCGCTGCGTCGGGTACGGGAGTCGTCGACCCGGTAGAAGCGGTCGAACACCTTGGCCTGGTTCTCGGGACTGATGCCGGGCCCGGCATCGGCGATCTCGGCCACGGCCCACCCGGGCTCGGTCCGCAGCCGCAGCGCCACGGGAGTGCCGGGATCGGTGTGCACGGCGGCGTTGGTGAGCAGGTTGTCGAGCACCTGCCGAAGCCGCATGGGATCGCCGACCAGCGGCACCGAGGACGGTTCGACCTCGAGCGTGAACGGATGGTCGGGCCGCGCGGCCTGGAAGCCGTCGGCGGCGGCCACGGCGATCTCGACGAGGTCGACGGGCTCGGGCCGCAGCGGCGCCTCGGCGGCGTCGAGCCGGGCCAGCAGCAGCAGGTCGTCGAGCAGCAGGCTCATCCGGCCGGCTTCCTCGCGCATCCGCCCGAGGTGCTTCTCCCGCTCGGCGGGCTCGTTGGCCGCGGCGTACGCGAACAGGTCGGCGTAGCCCCGGATCGAGGTGAGCGGGGTGCGCAGCTCGTGCGAGGCGTCGGCGACGAACTGCCGCAGTCGCTGCTCGGCGGCCGACCGGGCGACCAGCGACTGGTCGATGTGCTCGATCATCACGTTGAAGGCCGACCGCAGCTCCTCGACCTCGATGCCGCCGCCCTCGCCCTTCGCCCGTACGGACAGGTCGACGGAGTTGGCGGTCAGGTCGGTGGAGGCGACGGCGTGCGCGGTGGAGGCCATGCCGGCCAGCGGTCGCAGCCCGCGGCGCAGCACCTGCTGGCCCACGAGGACCAGCACGATCAGCGCTAGCCCGAACGTGATCAGGTTGACCATGATCATCCGGCGGATGGTGGCCTCGGTGTCCTCTTCGGACAGTCCGACCACCGCGACCCGCTTCGGGCCGCCGTTGTAGTTGAACTGCGCTGCCATGAACCGGTACCTGCTCCCGCCGGCCACGATGTACGTCTCGGGGTGCGCGGGGCCCGGACCGGCGACCAGCGCCTGTTCGGCCAGCGCGACCACCTGCTGGCGGTCCACCGGCGGATGGGCCGAGTTGCTGTCGACCAGGAGCACGTTGTTGCCGGACCCGAAATCGACCCGGATGCCGATCGGCGGGTCGTGGTCGGAGGTGTGTCCGATCTTGCCCAGCGGCGGCAGCGCGACCGAGTTGGACGACTTGAACTGGGCCAGCGTGGTGGACAGCTGGTCGCTCAGCCGGTTGTCCAGATACTGGTGCAGCAGCGACGTGGTCACCGCCCCGACCAGCGCGAACACCACCAGGGCCAGCGCGCCCAGGGCCAGCGCCAGCTGGGTGCCCAGTCGCAGCCGCCGCCACGCGGCCGTCAACCGCTTCATCACGTGGCCCGGCGGACCACGTAGCCGACGCCGCGGATCGTGTGGATCAGCGGCTCGTTGCCGTTGTCGATCTTGCTGCGCAGGTGCGAGATGACCAGCTCGACCACGTTGGACCGGCCGCCGAAGTCGTAGTCCCAGACGTGGTCCAGGATCTGCGCCTTGGTCAACACGGCCGGCGAGCGCCGCATCAGGTAGCGCAGCAGCTCGAACTCGGTCGGCGTGAGCGACACGTTCTGCTCGGCCCGCCGAACCTCGCGGGTGTCCTCGTCCAGCTCGAGGTCCTCGACCGCGAGCACCGAGCGCTTCCAGCCGGGTCCGGTGGTACGACGCAGCACGGCCCGCAGCCGGGCCATCAGCTCCTCCACCGCGAACGGCTTGACCAGGTAGTCGTCGCCGCCGCGGGTCAGGCCGGCGACCCGGTCGGCGGTGGCGTCCTTGGCGGTCAGGAACACCACCGGCACCATCGCGCCGCTGGACCGCAGCCGGTCCAGCACGGTGAAGCCGTCCAGGTCGGGCAGCATGAGGTCGAGCACGACGATGTCCGGGTTGAACGCCGCCGCCTCGGTCAGCGCCTCCGAGCCGTTGTTGGCGACGCGGGCCTGCCAGCCCTCGTACTTCGCCACCGTGGCCACCAGGTCGGCGATGTGGGGCTCGTCGTCGACGACCAGCAGTCGTACCGGGGCCTCCGCCTTGTCAGCTCGCACCTGTCCATGGTGGCTCAGCTGGGCGTTGGGTGACGACTCGACGCCCCGGTCGACAGCTGGCCGACAGAACTCCCACAGCCGCGGCACAGGATGGCCGCCCATTGTGGACGCCATGCGGCACGTCGAGCAGGTGATGGGGATGCCGGTCTCGGTGGACGTCCGGGACCCGGTCGACATCGAGCCGCTGTACGCCGACCTGCGGCGGGTCGACGCCCGGTTCAGCCCGTTCCGGCCGGACAGCGAGGTCAGCCGCTACGGCCGGGGCGAGGTCGCCGAGGTGTCGGCCGAGCTGGCCGAGGTGATCGGCATCTGCCGGCACTACGAGCGCATCAGCGACGGGGCGTTCACCGCCACCCCGCCCGGCCACTCCTTCGACCCGTGCGGCGTGGTGAAGGGCTGGGCCGTGCAGCGCGCCGCCGACCAGCTCCGGCACCGCGGCGCCGGCCGGTTCTGCGTCAACGCCGGCGGCGATGTCGTGGCCGTCGGCGAGCCCGAGCCGGGCCGCCCGTGGCTGGTCGGCATCCGCCATCCCGAGCAGGCCGACCGCATGTGCGCCGTGTTGGGCGTTCGCGACCTGGCCGTGGCCACTTCGGCGACGTACGAACGGGGCGAGCACATCCTCGACGGCCGCACCGGCCTGCCGGCCCGTGGCCTGCTCAGTGTCACCGTTGTGGCCGGTGACCTGACCACCGCCGACTGTGTCGCCACGGCCGCGTTCGCCATGGGTCGGCCCGGCGTCGCCTGGGCCGACGCCCAACCCGGCTGCCTCGTCTTCGCCGTCGACGCCGACCTCGCCGTCCACCGCTCCGCCGGCCTCGACCCCTACCTGATGGCGGATGTCACCTAGCCGCTCTTTTTTTGCCACATGTGGACCACATTCGACTCCCAGCGCCACATGTGGACCACATGTGGAGAAAAGGCGGCGGGTCAGGTGGCGAGGCGGGCCAGGCGAAGGCCGCTGAGCAGCAAACCCAGGCCGTACTCGAAGGTCTCCGTGGTGTGGTGCCCGTCGCCGACGGCGGTGAGCAGCGGGAACAGCACGGGGTCCGGCGCCGCCGGTCGAGGCCGGGGGGCCTGCTCGTCGGCGACGAAGCCGGTGATGTAGCTGAGCAGGGAGACCATGGCCCGGATGGCGTCGGTGGTGGTGAAGCCGGCGGAGGTGAGCATGCGCAGGGACAACTCGGCGAGGCGGTCGACGGCGGGGTCGGCGGTGCAGGCCTCGGCCAGCACACGGGCGCCGTCGCGGTGCGAGAGCAGGGTCTGCCGGAAGGCACGGGCGATGTCTCCGAGCTGATCCATCCACGCGCCGTCGGGGGCGATGCCGCCGATGCCGTCCTGGATCATGGCGGCGGCCATCTGATCGATGAGGTCCTGCCGGTTGCGGACGTGCCAGTAGAGGGCGGGCGCCTGAACGTGCAGCCGTTCGGCCACGCCGCGCAGCGTGAGATCGGCCAGCCCGACCTCGTCGAGCAGCTCCAGTGCGGCGCGCACCACGGCGTCCCGGCTGAGTTTCACGATGGACACCTTAATGCCGTTCTGAGCACGCTTAACGCCATTAAGGGCGACACCACCCTGTACGAGCTGACCCGGACCCGCGGCGTCCTGCTCGATCTCGGCGGCGGAACCATCGCCGAGATGACAAGGCCATGGGCCGACCGAGTGGAGGTCGTCACAGCCCGAACCGATCAAGTGCCGGCATCGGGTTTACTGCTGCGACCGCACGGGCATGTGGTCCGGGTCGGAGAGGAGGCCGCCGGTGCCGTTGTCGCGCTGCGCGCCTGGTTCGGCCCTTCTGAACACGGATGATGCTCCGATAGGGTGGGGTGGCTGTGACCGGTCACACGCGCTCTGTTACGGTTGCCGCGCAAACCGGGGAGCGGCCGGGTTTGCCAATTCTGTTGGCGCAAGGCCACTTCCGCTTCGCCAGACCTTGATCACCGGCAGGTCGGGACCCCCGCTCGGGGTGGGTTCCGAGCTGTTGGCGGCCAAACTGGCGCAGCGCGGTCCCGCCGTCCGCAATCGGGAGCGGACGGCGGGACCGCTTCGCCTGCTCGCGTCGGCCCTTCGGTCACGAATCGGGCAAAGATGTCCGGGTTTTTCGACCTGTGGCCCGGCAACTCCAGGTCCGGCCACCCCTGGTGGCGGTAGCTTGCCCGTCAGAACCACCTGATGGGGCGGGGGCAGCTCGTGCACAGCGCGCATCCGGCGGTCCGTCGTGGCGGTGTTCTGATCCGCCTGCTCGGCCGGCCTGAGATCCTCGGGGTCGACGGTCCACTCCCCGTCGACTCGGCCGACGCCTGCACTCTTCTCACCAGAATCGCCTTGCACCCCAACGAGATCGTGCTGACCGAGCACACCGAGGCGGCCGACGAGCTGCGGGTGCTGCTGGACAAGGCCGACCCGGGCGGCGACACCGAGCTGATCACCGAGCGCTTCGGCTACCGGCTGCGCATCGACCCCGAGCGCATCGACGTGCACGACCCGACGGCCATCTCCGCCGCCGATCTCGCGCTGCTGCCGGACGCGCTGCGCCGCGACCTGGTCGGTCGGCAGATGACCGAGCTCCACCGGCAGGGCCGCCGCGCCGAGGCGCTGGCCGTCTACGAGCGCATCCAGGCCGGCCGCCGCGACCAGCCGCTGGACCCGGTGCTGCGCGCCCTCTACGACCGGATCCTGTACGACGACCCGTCGCTGCTGCCGCCGGAACCGTCCAGTGTGGAGATCGCCGGCGTGGTCGCGCCGGCGCAGCTGCCGCCGGCCCCGACCGGTTTCACCGGCCGCCACGAGGAACTGTCCAGCCTGGACCGTCTGCTCCAGGAGGACACGTCCACGCTCGGCGTTGTCGTCGGCGCCGCCGGCACGGGCAAAACGGCGCTGGCGGTGACCTGGGCCGGTCAGGTGGCGCGCGAGTTCCCCGACGGCCAGTTGTTCGTGTGCCTGCGCGGTTACGACCAGAACCGGCCGCCGGCGGAGCCGGCGGACGTGCTGCGGCGGTTCCTGATCGCGTTGGGTGTCGCGCCCCAGGCGGTGCCGGTGGATCTGGCCGAGCGGGCCGCGCTGTACCGGTCGCTGCTGGCCGGCCGGCGTGTGTTGGTGATGCTGGACGACGCCCGTGACTCGGAGCAGGTGCGTCCGCTGCTGCCCGGTGGGCGCGGCCCGCTGACGATCGTGACGAGCCGTCGCCGGCTGGACGGTCTGGTCGCGCGGGACGGCGCCGCGTACGTGCCGGTGGGCACGCTGTCGGGCCCGCAGGCGGTGCGGCTGCTCGACGAGGTGTCGGACATCGCCTGGTCGCAGCGTGATCCCGTGAACGCCTCACGAATTGCAAACCTTTGTGG
Organism: Kutzneria sp.; assembly: GCA_036403095.1. Lineage (GTDB taxonomy): Bacteria > Actinomycetota > Actinomycetes > Mycobacteriales > Pseudonocardiaceae > Kutzneria. The sequence goes on from DASWRQ010000290.1 coordinate 29,874, forward strand.
TCATCTTCCGCTGGCGCTGCGCATCGTCGGCGCGCGGCTGGCCATGGCCCCGAACGGCACGCTGGCCCGGCTGGCCGACGAGCTGGCCGACGAGCGGCACCGGCTCCAGGTGCTGGACATCGAGGACGCCGACGAGGACATGCAGGTGAGCGTGCGGCGGGCGTTCGACGTCTCCTACCGCACGCTGCCGCCGGAGTACGCCTCGATGTTCCGGCTGGTCGGGCTGTTCCCCGGCACCAATTTCGGGCCGCACCTGGTGGCCGCGATGAGCAACGGCTCGGTGAGCTCGGCCCGGACCGCCCTGCGAGCGCTGGCCGCCGCGCACCTGATCACCGAGACCAGCCAGGACTGGTTCACCATGCACGACCTGGTCCGGCTGCACGCCCGTGAGGTCGCCTTCGCCGACCTGAGCCAGGGGGAGCGGTACGCCATCGCCGCGCGGGGCATGGAGTACTACTGCGTGGTCTCCGACCGGGCCCGCCGGCTGATCCGCCCGCCGGCCGACTCGCTGGCCCCGTCGCTGTGTTCGCTCGTGGCCACGCCGCGGCTGGAGACCCGGGCCCACGCGCTGGCCTGGTTCGAGCGCGAGCGGGCCAACCTGATCTCGGTGCTGCGGGCGGCGCAGCAGAAGGCGTTCAACTCACAGGTGTGGCAGCTGACCCGCCTGCAGCTGGACTTCCTGGCCACGCACTGCCCGTGGGAGGACTGGCGCACCAGCCACGAGCTGGGGCTGGCCGCGGCCAGGGCGGCCGGCGACCGCAACGGCGAAGCCCTCATGCACCACGGCCTTGGCCTGCTCTACGGGCGGCTGGGCGAGCACGAGCGCGCGCTGGCCGAGCACGAGGCGTGTCGACGGCTGGCCGAGGGCGACGGCGACCTGCCGGCGGTGGCGCTCGGGTCGGCGCACGCGGCGTCGTCGCTGTTCCACCTGAGCCGGCACGACGAGGCGATGGCGCTGTCGCGACAGTCGCTCGCGCTGTATCGGCTGCTCGGCGACCGCTATCGGCAGGCGCAGCCGTTGAGCACGCTTGGCGAGCTGGCCCGGTTGAGCGGGGACTACGAGGCTTCGCTGGCCTACAACCAGCAGGCGCTGCACATCTACCAGCAGTACGACGACTCGGAGCGGCAGGCGTGGGTGCGCGTGCACCTGGGCGAGACCAACCGCGCGGCGGGCTGGCTGGACCACGCGGAGGCGTGCTTCACCGAGGCCGTCCGCCTGTCGCGGGTCAGCGGCACCGCGTTGCGTGAGGGTTACGCCGTGCGTGGTCTGGGCGATGTCCATCTGGACCGTGGCAACAAGCTCGCGGCTCGTGCGGTGTGGGAAGAGGCCCTGCGCACGTTCGGCCACATCGGCGCGCCGTGGGTGGCCAGCGTGCGGGCGCGGCTGGCGAAATTACTCGGCTGAGGGAACTCCGGCCCCCGGTCGTGCGTCTCATGTTGCATGCCGGACGGGTAACACGATCGGACCAGCAGCGTCACTGCTGACTACTCAGAGTAGTGCTTTGTTAACCTGTTCCGGGGAGACGCCTCACGAACGGTTAACGGCTTCCCGTAAGTTGGACGCATCGCTCGCCTCAGGGAGCTGCCCCGAATGATGCTGCCGTCCACGACCGTCGAGCGAGCAGGTGCCACGCTCGAGTTCGGCGTGCTCGGTCCGGTACAGCTGCTGGTCGACGGGCGCCCGGCGGCGCTCGGCGGATCCGGTGTGCGCAGCCTGCTCGCGTTGCTGGTGCTCGACGCCAACCAGGTGGTCCCGTTCGACCGTATCGTGGACGCGCTCTGGGCGGACGAGCCGCCGGAGACGGCGCGCACGATCGTGCACGGTTACGTCTCCAAGCTCCGGCGCGTCCTGGCCAAGGCCGGCGGCGCCGCGTCCATCCGCACCCAGCCGCCGGGCTACGTGCTCCAGGTGCAGCCCGAGCTGGTGGATCTGCACCGGGCCAAGCGGCTGATCGGCGACGCCGGCGGGCGGCCGGCGGCCGAGCGGGCCGAGCTGCTCGGGCAGGCCCTGGACCTGTGGCGCGGCCCGGTGCTGGCCGGCGCGCAGCTGCAGAAGACCGGCCAGCCCGACATCGACGAGCTGCGGCTGGTCGCCGTGGAAGAGCGGATCGCGGCCGACCTCGAGCTGGGCCGGCACGCCGAGGTGATCGGCGAGCTGCGCCGGCTGGTCGACGATCATCCGTTCCGGGAACGGCTGCTCAGCCTGCTGATGCTGGCCCAGTACCGGTCCGCGCGTCGGATCGACGCGCTGGTCTCGTATCGGCGCTTTCACCGCTATGCCACCGAGGAGCTGGGCATCGACCCCGGCCCCGAGCTGCGCCAGCTGCACGAGCAGGTGCTGCGGGACGATCCGGCGCTGCGGTTGCCGACGCCGACGCGGCCCGGGCGCCAGGTCTACGGCCCGGTCATCCCGGCCCAGCTGCCCGCCGCGACCAGCGCCTTCGCCGGCCGGGACGTGGAGCTGGCGTGGCTGGACGGCATCCAGCACGGCGGCGGTATCGAGGGCGCGATCACCGTGGCCGGCGTGGTCGGCCCGGCCGGCATCGGCAAGACCGCGCTCGCCCTGACCTGGGCCCATCGCAACGCTGATGCCTTCCCCGACGGCCAGCTGTTCGCCGCGCTGCGGGGCTTCGACCGCGGCCATGAGCCCACCTCGCCGGCCGAGGTGCTGACCCAGTTCCTGCTGGCCCTGGGCGTGCCGGCGGATGCGATCCCGCTCGATCTGAACGAGCGGGCCGGTCTCTACAGATCGCTGCTGGCCGAGCGCCGCGTGCTGGTGCTGCTCGACGATGCTCGTGACTCCGAGCAGGTGCGGCCGCTGTTGCCGGCCGGCTCCGGCTCGCTGGTGGTGGTCACCAGCCGTCGTCGTCTGGACGGTCTCGTGGCCCGCGGCGGTGCTCGTCTGCTGGCGCTGACAACGCTGTCCAGCGAGGCATCGGTGCGGTTGCTGGACTTCTCCACGGGCCATCAGCGGCGCAGCGCCGAGATCGACTCGCTGCGGCGGCTGGCCGCGCTCTGCGGGCATCTGCCGCTGGCCCTGCGCATCGCCGCCGCCCGGCTGGCCGCTAGTCCACAGTGGACGGTCGAGGACCTGGTCGGCGAGCTGGCCGACGAGCAGCACCGGCTGCGCGCCCTGGACCTGGAGGACGCCGACACCAGCGTGCGCGGGGCATTCGACGTGTCGTACCGGACGCTGCATCCCGACCTGGCCGAGACCTTCCGCGCGATCGGCGTGCACGAGGGCACATCGGTGTCGCCGCACGTGGTCGCGGCCCTGACCGGCGTCGATCTGGTGACCGCGCGGCGCCGGCTGCGCGAGCTGGCCAGCGCGCACCTGCTGGCCGAGACCCGCGCCGACCGCTACACACTGCACGACCTGATCCGGCTGCACGCCCGCGAGGTCGCGGCGGCCGAGCTCAACGACGCGCAGCGAGCCCAGGCGGCCGAGAAGCTGGTGAACTACTACCTGCTCGTCGCCGACCGGGCGCACCGGCTGGTCCGCCCGCCGCGGGACGCCCACGTGCCGACGCTGTCCGCCGAGATCGTCGAGATCCCCATGCTGGCCTCGGCCGAGCACGCGCTGCGCTGGTTCGACGCCGAGTGGCCGAACCTGGTCTCCGCCGTGCGGCTGGGCGCGGCGGCCGGCCTGCACCGGCACACCTGGCAGCTCGCCCTGTGCCTGCGTACCTATGTGTACCTGCGCGGGCTGACCTCGGACTGGGCCGCGGTGTTCGAGCTCGGCCTGCGCGGCGCGCGGGCGGCCGGCGACCGCGACGGCGAGTCCCGCATGCTGCGCGGCCTGGGCAACGCCGCCGAGCTCGTCGGCGAATACGACCTCGCGCAGGAGCGCTACCTGGAAGCCCACGCCATCGCCGTGCAGCTGGACGACCCGGCGCTGATCGCGCTGGCCGACGACAACCTGGGCGGCATTCTCACCGAGCGCGGCCGCTACGACGAGGCCGAGACGCACCTGCGCACCTCGCTGGAGCTGTGCCGGCGCAACGGCGACCACCAGGGCGAGGCCATCGCCGTGAACAACCTCGGCGTGCTGGCCCAGGACCGCGGCGAGAACGAGAAGGCGTTCGACCACTACGTGCGCGCGTTCCAGCTGCACCGAGACGGCGGCAACCACGAGGACGGCGCCCGCACGCTGGCCAACCTGTGCTGGGTCAGCCGGCAGCTGGGCCGCTACACCGAGGCCGAGGGCTACGCCCGCGATGGCCTGCGAGTGGCCCAGAACTACGGCATGGCCTACGTCGAGGCGATGCTGCACCACCAGCTCGGCGAGCTGCACCTGGAGCAGGGCCGCGGGCAGGCCGCGCGCCTCGAACTCAACCTCGCCCTGGCCGTCTACCGGCGCATGCGGTCCCCGTACGCGGCGGCCGTCGAGGCCGCCCTGGCTGGTTTAGCGGACGTTTAGTCCGCCCGTCAACGAGTGTGAAAACGTGGAAGGCGGACACCGCCGACGCTGTCCACGGGGTTTGGCTGCCGTGCGGGTGATGCTGGGGGACCCAGAGGGGGGGTCTGTCACCCGGTCGGATCGGCCGGCGCTCGGGGGAGAGCCGGCTGAGCCGCGCTGTGTGGTTCCTACTTGCACCTGGGGGTCAGGTAGGAACCACACAGCGCCGGATTTTGGGCCGAATTTTTGGGGCCGGATTTTGGGCCGGAACCCTCAGACGAGTGGGCTCAGCTCCGGCCGCTTGGCCGTCAAGCCGTCGCCGGAGTGCACGCGGCGCAGCCGCCGTCCGATCCACGGCATGAAGAAGTCCTTGGCCCAGCGCAGATCCTCCTGCCGCCGGGCGAATCCGCCGAGCGGCGTGGCCGGCGGCCACGGGTCGTTCCACGACTCCGCCTCGATGCCCAGCCGGTCCGCGACCAGCAGCGCCAGCCGGCGGTGGCCCTCCGGCGACGGGTGTAACCGGTCGGCCGCCCAGGCCCGGGAGTCGCGCAGCATCTCCAGCGGCCACAGGTCGACCACGGTCGCGCCGTGCTTGTCGGCGATCGCCCGTAAGTGGCCGTTGTAGGTGGCGATCTTGCCGCGCAGCCGGCCCAGCACCGGCGTGCCCTTGGTGTCCATCCCCGTGAAGATCACCAGGTGGCTGCCGGCCTCGGCCAGCCGGGTGGCGGCCTCGTCGAACAGGCCGGCGATCCGGTCCGGGTCGCTGCCGGGGCGCAGGATGTCGTTGGTGCCGGCGCACAGCGTCACCAGGTCGGCCTTCATCTCGGCCGCCAACGGGACCTGGTCGGTCAGGATTTCCAGCATCTTTCGGCTGCGCACGGCCAGGTTGGCGTACCGGAACCCCGGCGTGCCCGCGGCCAGCAGCTCGGCCAGCCGGTCGGCCCAACCCCGGTAGACCTGGCCGTCCGGGCCGAGGTCCTCCAGCCCCTCGGTGAAGCTGTCCCCGACG
>DASWRQ010000291.1:0-40130 GCA_036403095.1 Kutzneria sp.
AGCCGGTTGTTTTCCACCTTGCAAATCGGCCTCCGAGGAGGCGACCTGCTGGGGTTTCGGTCCCGGTTCGTCAGGCTCGTCCTCACCGTCCCTAGCCGGGGAAGTCCCTGGCGGTCCGGGGCGAGTCCGTGTTGCGCTGACCTGGAGAAAGTTACGCGCCGGGGAACGAGAAGTCAAATCGCGCCCGCAACCGCATCGGCAGAGCGGAAGTCCCAGCTCAGCGGCCTTCCGCCCGGCCGACGTCCACGCTAGTCGAGGACCTCGACACCAGCAGTGTGGCGCTTGCCACGTCGCAGCACAAGCCATCGCCCGTGCAGCAGGTCCTCCCGGCTCGGCTGCCACTCCTCGTCGGTCACCTTCGTGTTGTTCACGTAGGCGCCGCCCTCCTTGACGGTGCGCCTCGCGGCACCCCGGCTGTCGGCCAAACCGGCGGAAACCAGCAGGTCGACGATGGTGGGGCCATCGGCGAGGCGCACCTCGCCGGTCGGCACCTCGGCCATCGCGCCGGTGAGTGTGGACAGCTCCAGCTCCCGCAGGTCGGCCCGGCCGAACAACGCCTGGCTGGCCACGGTGACCTGCTCGGTCTCCTTCTCCCCGTGCACCAGCGTGGTCAGCAGCTCGGCCAGCCGGCGCTGCGCGGTGCGCAGGTGCGGCCGCTCCTTCGTCTCCTGCTCGATGCCGGCCAGCTCGTCGCGGTCGAGGAAGGTGAAGAAGCGCAGGTAGTTCAGCGCGGTCTCGTCGCTGACGTTGAGGAAGTACTGGAACCAGGCGTACGGCGAGGTCATCGTCGGGTCCAGCCACACCCGGCCGCCGCCGGTGGACTTGCCGAACTTGCGGCCCTCGGCGTCGGTGACCAGCGGCATGGTGAACGCGTGGACCTGCTGCTGCTCGACCCGCCGGATCAGGTCGACCCCGCCGAGGATGTTGCTCCACTGGTCGGAGCCGCCGATCTGGAGCGTGCAGCCGTGCCGCCGGAACAGCTCCAGGTAGTCGTTGGACTGCAGCAGCAGGTAGCTGAACTCGGTGAACGACATGCCGTCCGAGTCCAGGCGCTTGCGGACCGTCTCCCGGGACAGCATGGAGTTGATCGAGAAGTGCTTGCCCACGTCGCGCAGGAACTCCAGCACCGAGGTCGGGCCGGTCCAGTCCAGGTTGTTGACCACGAGCGCGCCGGTCGGCGAGTCGTCGAAGTCGACGAAGCGCTCCAACTGGGTGCGGATGCGCACCCCCCACTCGGCCACCGTGTCCAGCGTGTTCAACACGCGTTCGCCCTGGTCGCGGGGGTCGCCGATCATGCCGGTGGCGCCGCCGGCCAACACGATCGGGCGATGCCCGGCGCGCTGGAACCGGTGCAGGCCCAGCAGCGGGATCAGGTTGCCGGCGTGCAGGCTTGGCGCGGTCGGGTCGAAGCCGCAGTACAGGGTGAGCGGGCCCGCCGACAGGTCTCGGCGCAGCGCGTCGAGATCGGTGGACTGCGCGGTCAGGCCGCGCCAGGACAGCTCGTCGAGGATGTGCTCACTCACGGGATCCATCATCCCGTACCAGCGCAAAGCAGTTGTCAGCGCCTCTTGCCGCCGCGCCGGTACGTGCTGACGGCCGGGGAGTCGATCCAGAACCGCCACGGCCGGTCCATCGCGGTGGCGACGCCGACCCGTGGGCCGGCGTGGATGGCGTCCAGCGGCACCGGGTCGCCGGCGAGCAGGCGCACCGGCGAGTCCGGCAGCAGCAGGTTGACGCCGTTGTCCTCACGGGTGAGGGACAGCGTGCTGGTCAGGCGGGCCGGCCCCTTGGCCATCTCGGCGTCGCTGCGCGCGCTCGGGCGCAGCTTGCGGGCGATCTCCACGCCGGTGACGACCTCGCCGGCGCGGACCAGCACCGCGCCGGGCACGCCGTCGGTCAGGCACACGATGTTGGCGCAGTAGTGCATGCCGTAGACGAAGTAGACGTACAGGAAGCCGGGCGGGCCGAACATGACGTCGTTGCGGGCCGTCCGGCCGCGGTAGCAGTGCGACGCCGGGTCGTCGCCGCCGCGGTACGCCTCCACCTCGACCAGCCGCACGCCCACGGCACCCTCAGGCGTGTCGGCCTCCAACACGCTGCCGAGCAGGAGCTTCGCGGCATCGACGGGGTCGACGGCGAGGTCCTGCTGCGAGAACTGGCGGCGTGTAGCGGTCACGGGCCTTCCTCGCTCCGCTCGAAGACAAAGGCCCGCGACAAAGTCGCAGTGCTCGATGGTTCCCTCGCAAGCTCGGTCACAAGACGACAACCCTAAGGGCGCGGGCTGGTCGCGGACCACCCACGGGCAGCCGCCACCCGTTCCCCCACTCGGACCAACTGCTCGGCCACGCGGCTCGGCGCGGTGCCGCCGCGGCCGTCCCGCGACGCGATGGAGCCCTCGACCGTGAGCACCTCCCGCACCTGCGGGGTGAGGTGCTCGGAGACCTTGGCGAACTCGGCGTCCGTGAGCTCGTCGAGGCCGACGCCGCGGCCCTCGGCCAGCCGCACGCACTCCCCCGCGGCCTCGTGCGCCACGCGGAACGGCACGCCCTGGCGCACCAGCCACTCGGCGATGTCGGTGGCCAGCGTGAAACCGGCCGGCGCCAGCGCCGCCATCCGCGCGGTGTCGAACGTGAGGGTCCCGAGCATGCCGGCGATGGCCGGCAGCAGCAGCTCCAGCTGGGCCACCGAGTCGAACACCGGCTCCTTGTCCTCCTGGAGGTCCCGGTTGTAGGCCAGCGGCTGTGCCTTGAGCGTGGCCAGCAGGCCGGTCAGGTTGCCGATCAGTCGGCCGGACTTGCCCCGGGTCAGCTCGGCCACGTCCGGGTTCTTCTTCTGCGGCATGATCGAGCTGCCGGTGGCCCACGCGTCGTCCAGCGTCGCGTAGCCGAACTCGGCGGTGGTCCAGATGATCACTTCTTCGGCCACCCGGGACAGGTTCACGCCCAGCATCGCCAGGCAGAACGCGATCTCGGCGGCGAAGTCGCGGGAGGCGGTGCCATCGATGGAGTTCTCCACCGACTCGGCGAAACCCAGCTCGGTGGCCACGGCCGACGGGTCCAGGCCGAGCGAGGAGCCGGCCAGCGCGCCCGATCCGTACGGGGAGACCGCGGTGCGGGCGTCCCAGTCGCGCAGCCGGTCGACGTCCCGCAGCAGCGACTGCACGTGGGCCAGCAGGTGGTGGGCCAGCAGCACCGGCTGCGCGTGCTGCAGGTGCGTGCGGCCGGGCATGACCGCGCCGGGGTGGGCCTTGGCCTGCGCGACGAGGGCGTCGACGACGTCGAGCGTGCCGTCGGCGACGCGGCGGGCGGCGTCCCGCAGCCACATGCGGAACAGGGTGGCGATCTGGTCGTTGCGGGAGCGGCCCGCGCGCAGCTTGCCGCCCAGCTCGGCGCCGGCGCGGTCCACCAGGCCGCGTTCCAGGGCGGTGTGCACGTCCTCGTCGGCCAGCACCGGGGTGAAGTCCCCGGCGACGACGTCGGCCTCCAGCACGTCGAGTGCCCCGATCATCCGGGTGAGCTCGTCATCCGTGAGCAGGCCGGCGCGGTGCAGGGCGCGGGCGTGGGCGCGGGACCCGGCGATGTCGTACGTGGCGAGCTGCCAGTCGAAGTGCGTCGACAGGCTCAGCGCGGCCATCGCGTCGGCCGGACCGCTGGCGAACCGCCCGCCCCAGAGCTTGCTCACTGCCTCTCCTCTGTTGGTTTCGATCAGGCGGCCGGGCTGAGCCGGTCGCGCAGGTCAAGACGGACCTCGCCGGTGACCTGGTGCTGAGACGTGATGATGAAGGCGTCGAGCGACTCCTGCAGGGGTGTGCCCCACCGGCCTTCTTGGACCAGCTCGGCCCAGCGCCGCTCGATGCGGCGCTTGAACGCCAGCAGGTCCGGCTCGACGGTGACGTCTTCGAGCCGTCGGTGCGCGTCGATCAACGTGGTGGCGCCGGGTTGGCGGCGGCCGCCGACGCGCCAGTTCAGCTCCTGCACGGCCTGGAGCATCGTGACCGTCTCGCCGTCGATCGCCACCGGCACGCCGTGCTCGAAGGTGATCACGGTCTCGGCGGTGTCGGAGCCGGTGAGCGCGGTGGTCGGGGACCACGGCGCCGGCCCGGGGACCAGCGCGTTGGCCCGCACCGCCAGCCGGCAGAACTCGGCGTCATTCATGGCCGACCGCCAGGCCCGTGAAGCGCTCGGCCAGCTCCGCGCCGGTCAGCGGCTCCCGGGCCACCACGAAGATCGTGTCGTCGCCGGCGATCGTGCCGACCACGTCGTGCAGGGCGGCCCGGTCCAGGGCGCTGGCCAGGAAGTGGGCGGCGCCGGGCGGGGTGCGCAGGACCGCGAGGTTGCCGGAGGAGTCGGCCGAGACGAGGAGCTCGCCCAGCAGGCGGGTCAGGCGGGAGATGCCGCCCTCGACGCCGCGGACCGGGCTGCCGTCCTCGGGGATGACGTACACCGGCGCGCCGCCGTCGGCGCCGCGGAGCTTGACCGCGCCGAGCTCGTCGAGGTCGCGGGACAGGGTGGCCTGGGTGGTCTCGATGCCCTCGGCGGCCAGCAGCTTGGCCAGCTCGGACTGGCTGCGCACGGCCCGCTGGGCCACCAGCTCGACGATCCGGCCCTGGCGGGCGGCGCGGGTGGTCGGCGAACTCATACGAATGAGTATGCACGACAATGCGTAATTACTCAAGCAGAAACGCCGTGAAGGTGGCTTTCCCGCACTCGGAGTGCGGGAAAGCCCCCTTCCCGGGCTCGGTTGGGTGCATAGGGTCAGTGGGTGATGAGCCAGGCCAGGAGGGCCTTCTGGGCGTGCAGGCGGTTCTCGGCCTCGTCCCAGACGGCGCTGGACGGGCCGTCCAGGATCTCGTCGGTGATCTCCCAGCCGCGGTGGGCCGGCAGGCAGTGCAGGACGATGGCGCCGGGGGCGGCGCGGCCGAGCAGCTCGGCGTTGACCTGGAGCGGGCGGAAGGGGCCGACCCGGTCCAGGCCGTCGTTCTCCTGGCCCATGGACGTCCAGGTGTCGGTGACCAGGACGTCGGAGCCGTCTACGGCCTGGTGCGCGTCGACGACGACCTCGGCGCTGCCGCCGGTCTCGGCGGCGAGCTTCTGGGCGTCGCGGAGGATCTCGGCGCTGGGCTGGAAGCCCTCGGGCGAGGCGACCCGCACGTGCAGGCCGGCGGTGACGCCGCCGAGCAGCAGCGAGTGGGCCATGTTGTTGGCGCCGTCGCCGAGGTAGGTCAGGGTGAGGCCGGCGAGCTTGCCGTGACGCTCCCGGATGGTCTGCAGATCGGCCAGCACCTGGCAGGGGTGGAACTCGTCGGTCAGCGCGTTGATCACGGGAATCCGCGACACCGAGGCCATGGCGTCCATGCGCTTCTGGGCGAAGGTCCGCCACACCACGGCGTCGACGTAGCGGGACAGCACCCGGGAGGTGTCCTCGATGGTCTCCTCCCGCCCGAGCTGCATGGCCCGGCCGTCGATCATGATCGAGTGCCCGCCCAGCTGCGAGACGCCGACGTCGAACGACAGGCGGGTACGGGTGGAGTTCTTCTCGAAGATGGCGGCCACCGACTTGCCGGCCAGTGGCTTGTGCCCCAACGGATCGGCCTTGAACGTGGCGGCGAGGTCGAGCACCTCGAGCTGTTCGGCCGGGCTGAGGTCGTCGTCGCGGCGGAAGTGCCTGGGCATGGTTCAGGACTCCGAACTGTCGAGGAAAGCAGGCAGGGCGGCGACGAACTCGTGGGCGTCGGCCTCGGCGAGCACGAGCGGCGGGGCCAGCCGGATGGAGTCCGGCTGGACGCTGTTGATCAGGAAGCCGCCGGCCTGGGCGGCCTTGGCGACAGCGCCGGAGACCGGCTTGTTGAGGGCGATGCCCAGCAGCAGCCCGACGCCGCGGACGCCGGCGACCAGCGGGTGGTGCAGCTGCTCGACGCGGGCGGCGATGTCCTTGCCCAGCACGGCGGCGTGCTCGTGCAGGCCCTCGGCGGCGATGGTGCGCACGGTGGCCAGGCCGGCGGCGCAGCAGATCGGGTTGCCGCCGAAGGTGGTGCCGTGGTGGCCGGGCTTGAACAGCTCGGCGGCCGCGCCGACCCCGATGCAGGCGCCCAGCGGCAGGCCGCCGCCGAGGCCCTTGGCCAGGGTGATCACGTCCGGCACGATGCCGCTCTGCTGGTACAGGAACCAGCTGCCGCAACGGCCGATGCCGGTCTGCACCTCGTCCAGCACCAGCAGCGCGCCGTGCCGGCTGGTGATCTCCCGAGCGGCCTGGAGGAAGCCGTCCGGCGCGGGGATCACGCCGCCCTCGCCCAGGATCGGCTCGATGAACACGGCGGCGGTTTCACCGTCCACAACGGACTCCAGCGCGGCCGCGTCGCCGAACGGGATGTGCACGACCTCCGGCGTGAGCGGCAGGAACGGGGTCCGCTTGGCCGGTTGCCCGGTGACCGACAGCGCGCCCATGGTGCGGCCGTGGAACGCGCCGTCGAAGGCGACGATCTTGGTCCGGCCGGTCAGCCGGGACAGCTTGAACGCCGCCTCGACCGCCTCGGCGCCGGAGTTGGTGAACACCACCTTGGCGGGCGGCCCGACCAGGTGCACCAGCTCCTCGGCCAGCTCGAGCGCGGGCTGGTTGACGAACATGTTGGAGGTGTGGCCGAGCGTGCTCACCTGCTCGGTGACGGCCTGCACGACGGCCGGGTGGGCGTGCCCGAGTGCGTTCACCGCGATGCCGGTGTACAGGTCGAGATAGCGCTTTCCGTCGGCGTCCCAGACGTGCGCGCCGTCGCCTCGGACCAGGGCCAGCTGGGGAGTGCCGTAGTTGTCCATCAACGCCGACCGCCAACGGCTCCGGCTGTCCTCATTGGACAAGATGGTCACAGTTCCTCCTCCTCGTCTGGCAACACCATGGTCCCGACGCCCTTGCTGGTGAACACTTCCAACAGCACCGAATGCGCAAGCCTGCCGTCGATCACGTGCGCGGCCGGCACTGCGCCGCGCACCGCTCGAAGGCACGCCTCCATCTTCGGCACCATGCCGCTGGTCAGGCCGGGCAGCAGCTCCTCGAGCCGGTCCGCGCCGATCTTGGCGACCAACGAGTCGCGGTTGGGCCAGTCGGTGTAGAGGCCCTCGACATCGGTCAGCACGACCAGCTTCTCCGCCCCCAGGGCGACGGCTAACGCCGAGGCCGCGGTGTCGGCGTTCACGTTGTGCACCACGCCATCCGCGTCCGGCGCGACCGTGGAGACGACCGGGATCCGGCCGGCGCGGATGAGGTCGAGCACCGACTCCGGGTCGACCGTGACCACGTCGCCGACCAGGCCGATGTCCACCGCCTCACCGTCCACAATGGCCGCTCGCCGTTCGGCGGTGAACAGCTGCGCGTCCTCGCCGGAGATGCCGACGGCGTACGGGCCGTGCGCGTTGATCAGGCCGACGAGCTCCCGTCCGACCTGCCCGACCAGCACCATCCGGACCACGTCCATGGTCTCCGGGGAGGTCACGCGCAGGCCGCCGACGAACTCGCCCTCGATGCCCAGCCGCTTGAGCATGGCGCTGATCTGCGGGCCGCCGCCGTGCACGACCACCGGGTGGATGCCGGCCAGCCGCAGGAACACCATGTCCTGGGCGAAGGCGCGCTTGAGGTCCTCGTCGATCATGGCATTGCCGCCGTACTTCACCACGACGACCTTGCCGTGGAAGCGCTGCAGCCACGGCAGCGCCTCGACGAGAACTTCGGCCTTGCCGGCCGCTTCCGCCTTCGTCACTTCGGTCATGAGGAGTAAGCGCTGTTCTCTTCGACGTAGTCGTGGGAAAGGTCCGTGGTCAGCACGGTCGCGGCGGCCTCGCCGAGGTGCAGGTCGATCAGCACCTCGATGTCACGGCCGGACAGGTCGGCGCTGTGCCGGTCGCCGGCGCGCACGCCGCCCGCGCACACGACGACGCCGTTCAGCGCGACGTCGATCTTGTCCGGGTCGACCTGCGCCGGGGCGTTGCCCAGGGCCATCAGGATGCGGCCCCAGTTCGGGTCGGAGCCGAAGAAAGCCGTCTTGACCAGGCTGTCCCGGGCGACCGCGCGGGCCACCGCGACGGCGTCCTGCTCACTGGCCGCGCCCCGCACGGTCACGGCGATCTCCTTGGTCACACCCTCGGCGTCGCCCTGGAGCTGCCGGACCAGGTCGTGGCAGACGGCCCGCAGCGCCTCGGCGAAGTCCTCTTCGGACGGTGCCACGCCGGCGGCGCCGGAGGCCAGCACCAGCACGGTGTCGTTGGTCGAGGTGCCGCCGTCCACGTCGAGTCGGTCGTAGGTGAGCTTGGTGGTGGCCTTGAGCACGGCGTCCAGGCGGGCCGGCTCGATCACCGCGTCGGTGGTGATCACCGACAGCATGGTGGCCAGGTTCGGCGCGAGCATGCCGGCGCCCTTGACGAAGCCGCCGACCGAGAAGCCGGCGGGGTGTGTCAGCGCCGCCTGCTTGGGGTGCGTGTCGGTGGTCAGCACGCCGGTCGCGGCGTCGAGACCGGCCTGTTCGGTGCTGTCCAGCGCCTGGGCCGCTTTGTCCACTCCCGACAACACGGCGTCCATCGGCAGCCGCTCGCCGATCAGGCCGGTGGAGCACACGGCCACGTCGACGGCGCTGATCTGGAGCACCTCGGCGACCTTTTCGGCCGTTTTGTGGGTGTCCTGGAAGCCCTCCGGGCCGGTGCAAGCGTTTGCGCCGCCCGAGTTGAGCACCACCGCGCGCAGCCGGTTGTCGCTGACCGCCTGCTGCGACCACAGCACCGGCGCGGCCTTCACTTTGTTGGTGGTGAACACAGCGGCGGCCGCGTCACGGGGACCGTCGTTGATCACCAGGGTCAGATCCGGGGCGCCGGAGGCCTTGATGCCGGCGGCCACTCCCGCGGCGCGGAACCCGGCCGGCGTGGTCACGCCCGAGGTGCGGGTCACGGCGATCTGCGAAGTGGTCACGGGGCGACTCCCACGGTGGAAAGGCCGGTGGTCTCGGGCAGCCCGAGGGCCAGGTTCATGGACTGCACGGCGGCGCCCGCCGTGCCCTTGGTCAGGTTGTCGACCGCCGCGACCACGACCAGCCGGTTGGTGTCGGGATCGGTGACCACCTGGACGTGCACGGCGTTGGAGCCCAGCGTCGCCGCGGTGGTCGGCCACGCGCCCTCGGGCAGCAGGTGCAGGAAGGGCTCGTCGGCATAAGCCTTCTCGTACACCGCACGCACGTCCACAGTGGACTTCAGCGGGGCCGTGCAGGTGGCCAGGATGCCGCGGGGCATCGGCACGAGCACCGGCGTGAAGGAGACGGCCACCTTGGTGCCGGCGATCCTGCCGAGGTTCTGGGCGATCTCCGGGGTGTGCCGGTGCTTGCCGCCGACGCCGTAGGCGCTGGCCGAGCCCATCACCTCGGAGCCGAGCAGGTTGGGTTTGAGCGACTTGCCCGCGCCGGAGGTGCCGGTGGCCGCGACGACCACCACGTCCGGCTCGACGATGCCGGCGGCGAAGGCCGGGGCCAGGGCGATCGAAGCGGCGGTCGGGAAGCAGCCGGGGACCGCGACCCGCTTGGCGCCCTTGAGCTCCTCGCGTGCGCCGGGCAGTTCGGGCATGCCGTACGGCCAGGAGCCGGCATGCTCGCCGCCGTACCAGCGGTCCCAGTCCTTGGCGTCGGTCAGCCGGTGGTCGGCGCCGCAGTCGATGATCAGCACGTCGTCGCCGAGCTGGGCCGCGAGCTCGGCCGACTTGCCGTGCGGCAGGGCCAGGAAGACGACGTCGTGGCCGGCCAATTCGGCCGCGGTGGTGTCGGCGAGGACGCGATCGGCCAGCGGGACCAGGTGCGGTTGGTGCTGGCTGAGCGGGGTGCCGGCGTTGCCGCCCGCGGTCAGCGTCCCGATCTCCACCTCGGGGTGGCCCAGGAGCAGCCGGAGCAGCTCACCACCCGCGTACCCGCTCGCGCCCGCGACAGCGACCCGTACCGTCATGCGAATGAGTATGCATGAGGCTGGGTATTTACTCAACCGTGGTGGTCCCCGCAGGGCATCGGCACGTCCAGTCCCGGGAAGTAGGAATCCCACCGGGCCTGGGAGACCAGGTCGATGGGGGACAGCATGCAGATGGCGGCGGCGACGACGTCCGGACGCATCGTCCAGATGGCGACGGCGGTGTCGCCGACCGCGACGAGGTCGCCGTCGGGCCTGAAGAACACCGTGTCGGCGCCGGCCGGGGCGTCGGTGAGCCCGATGTCCTTGCGCGGACTCTCGCCGTCGTCGATCCGCCACACGGCGATGGAGGTGTCGGCCTCGACGCCGGCGGCGCTGCCGTGGGAGTCGAGCGCGGGCGCGGCGGCCGCGGGGGCGGCGGACACGGTGTCGACCTCGTGCAGCCGGCCGTCCCGGATCCGCCAGAGGGTGCTGGCTCGGCCCTTGAGATCGCTGCTCACGGCGGTGACCAGGGACCCGTCCTCGCTGACGGACTCGGCGACGTAGTTGCCGACCTGGTCGTCATCGGTGGGCAGGGTGGCCCAGCGGCCGTCGGTCCGCCGCCACACCTGCGGCCGGTGCATGTCGCCACGGCTGGGCACGGTGGTGATCGTCTGCCCGTCGGCGGAGAACTGCGCCGGCCCGAGCGCGTCGGGCAGGGTGCCGACGGGGACCGGCTCGGCCGGATCGGCCACGTCCCACAGGGCGGTGTCGGTGGTGATCGGCGCGAGCGAGACGTCGGCGGCGGGATGTCCGCCCAGGGCCAGCACACGGCCGGTGCGGGTGAAGCTGACCACGACGCGATTGCCCGAATGGGACCACTTCTTCACGGGCGCGTTCCAGGCGGTGATGTCCCACAGCACCGTGGAACCGTCGACGTAGGAGGCGGCCAGCAGTTTGCCGTCGGCCGACAACGCCAGCGAGTCCACCGCCACGCCGGAGCCGGGGATGTCGATGCGGCCGTCGGAGGCGAACTCGGTGAGCGCGATGACGCCGTTGGTCGCGCTGGACGCCATCAAAGTCGCTTTCGCGTCAACCGCGATGGTCTGCACGCCGCCGCCGGGCGCGACATGCTGCTCGACCGCGAACTCCAACAGGCGGCCCAGGGTCTGCGGGCAGGGATTCAGGCGGTACGCGGCCAGGGCGAGCTGGCCGGCCAGGTAGCGGTCGACGTGCATCAGCGCCGGCACCTGGGCGTCGACGTTGACCGCGGCCTGCGCCCGAAGTTGCCCCTGGCTGCTGAACCAGGCCGTGAGGCCGGCGGCCGTGGTTGCCAGCAGCAGCACACCGAGCAGCACCACCAGCTGCCGCAGGCGGCGGGTGCGCTTGCGGTCGAACCGCAGGCGGCTGCGCTCGGCGTAGCGGCTGGCGTCGAAGAACCGGCGCTCCCGCGCGGATAACACCGGGCCGGCGCGGTTGATCCAGTCCTCGGCGATCAGCAGCCGCAGGCCCCGGTACAGCGCGCCCGGGTCGAAGTCGAGCGCGGCCCACGCGGCGGCGGCCTCGGTCAGCTGGCGGTGCGTGCGCAGGCCCGGCCGATCCTCGGACAGCCACTCCCGCAGCCGCGGCCAGGTGAGCAGCAGCGCCTCGTGGGTCAGCTCGATGCCGTGCCGGCCCGTGGTGACCAGCCGCAGTCGCACCAGGTCGGCCAGCACGGCCTCGGTCTGCTCGCTGTCGTCCAGCTCGGCGCGCTCGATGCGGCGCGTCGTGTCCTCGGCGCCGTCGCCGAACGCGACGAGCCGCAGGAAGAGCTGCCGGGCGATCTCTCGGCCGTCGGGCTCCAGAGCCAGGTAGGCGGTCTCGGCGGTACGGGCGATGGCGTGCCGGATGCCGCCGGCCTCGTCGTACGCGGCGAGCGTGAGGGTCATGCCCTGCCGGCGGTGCCAGGTCTCGTGCAACGCCTGGGACACCAGGGGCAGCGTGCGGGAACGGTCGCCGGCGTCGGCAATGATCCGTGCCACCAAAGCGGTTTCCAGTGTCAGTCCCGCCACCAGAGCGGGTTTCGTGGCAGCCTCGCGCAGCTCGTCGGCCGTCATCGCCCGTACCGGGACCGGGTGGACGTCCCTCAGGTCGGTGCGGGCCAGGACGTGGGCGAGATGGTCCGCCCGCAGGCCCAGCACGATCCGGCAGCGGCTGGTGTCGGCGTTCGCCGCGTGGGCCAGCGCGGCGATGAAGTGGTCGCGCTCCGACGCGTCACGGCAGCGGGTGAAGACCTCCTCGAACTGGTCGACGACCAGCAGCAGCTCGCCGTCGGTGGCCGCCTGGCGGATCCGCAGGTGCAGGTTGGCCGGGTCGGCCGCGAGCTCGTCCCGCAGCCGGGGCGCCGACCAGCCGGCGACCACCGCCAGGCGCACCGCGCACTCCTCGATCGGGTGCGGGCCCGGCGTGAACACCACCACCTTGTGCCGACTGTTCGCCGCGAGACCGGCCCTGAGCAGCGACGACGTGCCCGCGCCGGATGCGCCGTGCACGCACACCAGACGGTGCTCGCCCACCGCCGCCGCCAGCTCATCGACCAGCGCGGCCCGGCCGAAGAACCGCTCCGCGTCGGCCTGCTCGAACGCCGCCGAGCCCAGGTAGGGCGCGTGGATCACCGCCCGCGACTCCACCGGCAGCAGCTCCGCCGCCACCTCCCGCCAGCGCTGCTCCCACTCCTCGGGGTCGCCGTCGCAGGCCGTCACGTAGGCCAGCGTGACCGCCAGGCTCGGCAGCTTCCGGCCGCCCGCCGCCTCCGACAACACCGCCGTCGAGTAGTGCGCGCGCTGGCTCAGCTCGCGGTACACCGGGCTGCCCGCCCGCTCGCGCAGCCGTCTCAGGTCCGCCGCGAACCGCAGCAGCGGGCCGTCGCCCTCGTCGAGTGGCCTTTCCCCCCGTGGCACGTACTCCCACCCCCAGCGTGACCGTGGCCGCGCCGATTGTGCATCGAACCCGGGCACACCGGGGGCATTGGGACAGGTCTCGGTCAAGTCCGAGACATCACGACCTACTCGACCGCGTCATGGATGTCATTTGTCGTCACCCACTGGCACAGCAGCCCACGCCTGCTTCGCCGCCCGCTTGGCCGCGGCGTACGCCTCGGCGGCCTGATCGAATTCGCCACGCTGCGCCCGCTCGAGCAGCCGGTCGAAGGCTTCCGTGCGCCTCTGGCGCTGCACGACCTCGCGCAGCGCCATGTTGATGGTTTCCGCCTTGCTCTTGGTCCCCAGCAGGCGCATGGCCTCGTTCAACGCCTCGTCGTCCAGGTCGACGTGTGTCACGCTCACGGCTATTACCCCCGCTTATCTGGCCCCCGTCCGAGCGCATACGGCCGGACGTGGGGATTCGCGATCAGCTACGGAACATCTCGCGGGCCGCGCGTACCCCGCCGTGGCCGAGAGCGACCATCAGCGCCACCCGCGCGTGGCCGGCGGTCATGCCCGTGGCGATGATCGCGCCGGCCTTCTCGGCCAGTTCGGCGCCGGTGGCGCCGCGACCGATCACCGGGACCCGCGGAACGACCACGACGGGGATCTCCCAGTGGGTGAGTTCCATGATCGTGGCGAACAGCTCGATGGGGACGTTGCCGGCGCCGGAGCCCTCGAGGACGATGCCGCGCGCGCCGGCGTCGACGACGGTGTTGACGACGGCGGCGGGCATGCCGGAGTAGACCCTGATCACGGCGACGTCGCTCTCCGGCTCGGCCGGCGGGCGTCGGTGCAGCGGCGGGGGCGATGACACGAAAGCGGCTTTGCCGTCAACCACCGCACCGAGACGTGCATATGGCGCCGAGGTGAAGGCCGCCGGCCGGGTCGGATCGGCGAGGCGGGCCCAGCGGGCGGCGTGCAGCTCGTCGTCGAAGCAGACCAGGACGCCGACGCCCCGAGCGGCCGGGTCGGCGGCGACGGCCAGCGACGACGCCAGGTTGCGGGGGCCGTCGCTGGACAGATCGTCGAGGTGCCGGGTCGCCCCCGTGAAAACGACGCCGCCGAGCGCCGCCGCCGGGCCGACCAGCAGGTCGGTCAGATAGGCGGTCTCCTCCAGGTTGTCCACGCCGTGCGTGACGACAACGCCGTCGAAACCGTCCTCGGTGAGCGCCGCGTGCACACGGCGGGCGATGGCCAGCATGGTGGCCACCGAGGTGTCCCAGCTCGGCTCGGCCAGCAGGTCCTCGACGACCACCTCCGCCGCCACCGGCCCCACGTGCGTCAACAGGTCCTTGCCGGTGGCGACCTGGGACACGCTCGGGCGTTGGGCGATCGTGTCGCCGGTGGCGATCAACAACACCCGATTGCTCACACGATCCCCCACACGATCAGTGTTGCGGCCACGACGACCCCGAGAGTGACAAGGAGCATTCTCACTCCAGACCCACGTGCCGCTCCAGCCGTTCGAGACGATCCAGCAACGGCTTGAGCTGCTTGCCGACCAGCGCTGCGACGGCTGCCGCCGGGTCGGTCGCCGTGCTCTGGTCCCGATGGTGCACGAACCCGGCCAGCGCCGCCGCCGTCGCGCCCCGGATCGAGCGCAGCTCCGCTCCGGCCGCCCGCAGCGCCTGGCCGGCCGTGCCGTCCTGCTCCGCCACCAGTCCGAGCAACAGGTGCTCGCAGCCGATGTAGTTGTGGCCCATGGTGATCGCCTCGGTCACCGCCAGTTCGAACGCGTTGGCCAACGGCCCGCTGAACTTGTCCGCCCGATGCTCCTGCGCCGTCGTTGCCGGCAGCTCCCGCAGCAACTTCCTCGGGTCGATCTCCGACGCCGTCAGCACCCGAAGGGCCATGTTGTTGCCCTCCTTGATGATCCCTTGCAGCAGGTGCTCGGTGCCGACCTGCGCCGCGGCTTCCTCGCGGGCGCTGTCGATCGCCAATTTCACCGTCTGCCGGGCCCGTTCGGTGAAGCGCGGCAGCTTCGCCGTCGGGTCCCCGTCCTCGAGGTCCCCGATCGTCGCCTCGCGGATCGCCGTCACCCGCTTCACCGACGTCTCCAGCGCCCGCTGGCAGATCGCCGACACCGGCACCCCCGACTCCCGGACCGCGTCGGCCAGTTCGTCGGGCAAATACACGTTGATCTTGGGCATCACGATGTCTCCCCTTCCCAGTTCCCAGTGCTAACCCCATGTATACCCCTATAGGGGGTTATGGGCAACAAGGATAGGGCGGGCAGCGGGCGAACTTCGGGAACAGCCCTGCTACCGGGCCGGTTGCGGGGCGGCGTTGCGGCGGCCGGCGCGGCGGCCGTACGTGACGGTGCCGAGGATGAGCAGGCCGAGCACGACGTAGGGCAGGATCGAGGAGATGACGACCATGGTCGACACCGGCAGGGTGTAGCTGAGGATGACGCGCAGCACGGCCTCGCCGAGGAACGCGCCGCCCCAGACGATGGTGAGAACCCGTTGGCCGCGGCGGAATCCGGGGTACTGCCAGAGGCCGTTCCACCACTCGACGCGGGCGGGGTCGCCGCCGGTGGCGAACTTGCGTCCGAAGTAGAACATCAGGGGGCGCGGGGCGAGCAGCGACGCGAGCAGGACGAGCCCGAACAGGCCGGTGACGGCGGAGTCCTTGACCAGCAGCAGGCGGGCGTCGTCGAAGGCCAGCGAGGCGGCGACGCCGACGACGAGGAAGACCAGCACCATGATGCTGAACTCGTCGGCGTGGCGGGTGCGCGCGAAGGAGATGCCGAGCTCGATCAGGGGCCACACGCCGCTCAGGGCGAGCGCGGGGGCGTCGGCCATGCCGTAGCCGGTGAGCAGCACATAGGTGAGGATCGGCAGCGCGATGTTGAACAACATCGTCGGCAACCAGGCTACGACCTTCACGACGTCCCCCAATGTGTGGCGAGGATACTCACGACCGTGAACGATAACGCAATACAAGCCGGCGCGGGGCGGTCCATGGGACTGGTCCCGTTCCTGTTCGGCGTCACCGATCGGCCGGAGCTGCCGGGTGGGGTGCTGACCGGGTTGCTGGCCGACCTCGGGCTGAGTCGGTCGGCGGCCCGGGCGCTGATCGCCCGGATGCGGGGCAACGGCCAACTGGCCTCGACCAAGCGGGGTCGTGAGGTCGATTACCGGCTGGCCGGCAACTTCGCCCGCAGCTTCGAACGCATTCGGTCCGGCGCGGCCCGGCCGGAGACACCGTGGACCGGCAGCTTCCACGCGTTGCTCTACCAGGT
Source organism: Kutzneria sp. (assembly GCA_036403095.1). Classification (GTDB taxonomy): domain Bacteria; phylum Actinomycetota; class Actinomycetes; order Mycobacteriales; family Pseudonocardiaceae; genus Kutzneria. The sequence continues at coordinate 16,107 of DASWRQ010000291.1, forward strand.
GCCCGAGGGGCAGCGGGCCTTCCGCGACCAGTTGCGGCGGCAGGCGCTGTTCACCGGGTACGGGATCATGCAGCCGGGGGTGCTGATCGCGCTGACCGACCGCAGCCCCTCGTTGGCCGCCGTGCTGGCGGAAATCCCCGACGGCGCCAGTGTTCGGGTCGGTTCCCTCTCGCTGTCGGAGGCCGACGCCGCCGCTGTCGCGTACGAGGCATGGGACCTGGCGACCGTCGGCTCGAACTACCGGTCACACATCAACGCGCTGCGCAAAGCGTTGGCGTCCAAGGCCGAACTGCCAGCGACGGCCGAGACGCTGCGGACCTTCGCCGAGCTGTCGATGCCGCCGCTGGTCGACACCCTCCGCGATCCCGGTCTGCCGCCCGAGCTGCGGCCCACGGACTGGCCGTGGGCCGAGCTCGTCGGACTGCTGGACGAGGTCAACGCCCGCTACTGGCCGCCGTCCATCGCCTACGCGCGAAGCACCTTCGCTCAGGCCGATTGATCTCAGGGGAAATTTGGATCGACGCCATCCGCCGTGACCACCCGGTGGGAGTTGGCGCCGGAGACGTGGATGGCCTCCTGCCACTTGGTCGCCGACGCGGTGGCGGCCCCACCGAGCACCGCTATCGCCACCAATCCGGAAACCGCGAGGGCCGACGCGATCCCCTTCTTCATTCGCCGCATTCCACTCATCAAACACACCCCTTCTTCGTCGACAGAGCAGGCGAACACCGGCTCGTTCGCCGTGGTGTTCGACAGCCGCGCCGATGGTGCCCGGCGGGTCGTCAGGGATCGTGCACGGGAGTTTGAACGCCCTGCTCAGCGGCGGCGGACGCGGCGACGTGCCACCCTCCGCGACCCCGGCCTGCCTCCCGAGCTGCGACCCATGGACTGGCCATGGGCCGAGCTCGTTGGGCTGGACGAGGTCAACGCCCGCTACTGGCCGCCGTCCATCGCCTACGCGCGAAGCACCTTCGCTCAGGTCTCTTGAGAACGGTCCGCCGCTCAGCAGACCTCGATCCACCCATCACTTCTGGAGCCGGCAATATGGTGATCGACCCCGTTCACCCTGACCACCCCGTAGACCAAGGTGCAGTAAGCGTTCGCACCGGAGACGTAGATACCGCCGGCGTAGGTCGAGAACGTGCCGGAGTCGTACCATCGGGTCTGCCAGAGGGCGCGCTGAAGGATGATCTCCATGTGGTGATCTCCCGCGAGATTGTCAAAGGTCTTCGCGCAGTACGTGCCGCTGCCTGCGTGGTCGAGCCAGATCTCGACGTATCCAGGCGTCCCCGACAGCGGGAGGTTCAGGTACGGCTCGCCATTGCACGTCGGGGACGGACCGGCGTACCCGGGCGGCGGCTTGGGCTTGTCGGCCGCGGACGCGGTGGCCGCCCCGCCCGTCACCGCGATCGCCATCATTCCGAGAACCGCGAGCGCGGACGCGATCCGCCGTTTCATTCCCTGCGTTCTACTCATCGCCGCATTCCTTTCGTGTCGGCAAAGCCGACGTTGGCCGGATCGGTAATGGCGGCCAAGTGCCACCGATGCGATTGCTCTCCCCGAGACTGGCGTGCGGTTGGCGCCGCAGCGGCCTCGATGGTGCCCGGCGGGACGTCAGGGATCCTGCACGGGAGTTTGAACGCCCTGCTCAGCGGCGGCGGACGCGGCGACGTGCCGGAAATGACCGGCTACCATGGAACACACGGTGTGGGAGCCGTTACTGAGGGGGCCGGTCCGTGGTCACGGTGGTGCGCTTGCTGGGCGAGGTGGACGTGCTGGTCCACGGACACCCGGTGGATCTCGGCCCGCCGCGGCAGCGGTGCATCGTGGCGGCCCTGGCGGTGGAGGCGGGCCAGGTGGTGGCGCCGGACCGGCTGGTGGAGCGGGTCTGGGGCGCGGACGTGACGCCGAGGACGCGAAGGACTCTGCTGGCCTACATCTCCAGGGTGCGGGCGGCGCTGGCCGAGGCCGACGGGGTCGCGGTGGTGCGCCGCGCGGGCGGCTACGCGCTGATGACGGACCCGGAGCTGGCCACGGTCGACCTGCAGCGGTGCCGAGAGCTGAGGGCGGCGGCCCGGACCGACGAACGGCGGGCCCTGTCGTCGCTGACCGAGGCGCTGGAGTTGTGGCAGGGCGAGGCGCTGACCGGCCTGGCCGGGGACTGGGCGGAGACCGAACGGGCCCAGTTGGAACGGGAAAGGCTGGCGGCGCAACACGATTTGGTCGATGCCCGGCTGCGCGCCGGGCAGGGTGAGGAGCTGGTGGTCGAGCTGGCCACCCGGGCCGAGGAACACCCGCTGGACGAACGGGTGCAGAGCCAGTACATGCTCGCGCTGCATCGGGCCGGCCGCATCGCCGACGCGCTGGCGCGCTACCGGCGGATCCGCGAGCGACTGGTGGAGGAGCTGGGGGCCGAACCCGGCGCCGCGCTCCAGGAGGTGCACCGGCAGATCCTGGCCGACAGCCACACTCCGCCCACCGCCGAGAGCCGCAACTGCCTGCCCCGCGACCTGCCGGATTTCACCGGCCGGGAAAGCGAACTGGCCCGTCTGGCGGCGTCGGCCGACGACCGGGCCACGGTCTTCACGGTCGACGGCATGGCCGGGGGTGGCAAGACGGCGTTCGCCGTGCACACCGGCCACCGGCTCGCTGACCGGTTTCCCGACGGCGTGTTGTTCGTCGACCTCCAGGGTCACAGCGCGGGCAAAGCGCCGCTGACCGCCGACGAGGCGCTGGACGTCCTGCTGGGGCAGTTGGACATCGCGGCGACGGGCGACGCCAAGGCGCAGTGGCGGGCGAAGACCGCGTCCTCGCGGCTCCTCGTCGTCTTCGACAACGCGGTGGACGAGGCTCAGGTGGCCCCGCTGCTGCCGGCCGGCCCGAGCCTGGTGATCGTGACGAGTCGAGCCCGGCTGTCCGACCTGGCCGGGGCCCGACCCCTGTCGCTGACGGTCCTGCCGACGGACGAGGCCACGGCATTGTTCGCCCGTCTGGTCGGGGCGGACCGGGCGGCGGCCGAACCGGAGGCCGTGGCGCACATCGTCGGCCTGTGCGCGGGACTGCCGCTCGCGTTGCGACTGTCCGGGGCCCGGCTGGCCCACCGGACCGGCTGGCCGATCGCGCATCTGTCGGCGCAGCTGGCCGACGCGAGGTGGCAGCTGCCGAAGCTGTTCGCCGACCGCGAGGTGGCGCTGGCCTTCCGGATGTCGCACGACCAGCTGCCGCCGGTCGACCAGCAGGTTTTCTACGCCCTGGGCCGGCATCCCGGCGCCGACGCGGACACCGCGGTCATCGCGGCCATGACCGGCCTGTCGCCGGAGCGGGCCGACGACGCGTCGCAGCGGCTGGTCGACGTCCACCTGGCCGAGGAGCCGGTACCCGGCCGATACCGTCAACACGACCTCATCCGGCAGTACGCCCGCGGTCTGTCCGACGACCCCCTGATGACCGAGAAGATGCTCGACCACTATCTGACCTCCGTCACGGATGCGGCGGCCCGCCTCGACGACGGCGGCCCGGCGGCCGAGGCGGCGCACGCGTGGCTGGTGGCCGAGCGGGGCAATCTGCTGGCCGCGACCCGCTGCGCCGCGGCCGAGGGGCACAGCAACTACGCGTGGCAGCTGGCCATCTCGTTCTGGCACGTGCTGGGCCGCAACCTCGGCGGCGACCCGATCGAGCTGCTGGAGCAGGGCCTGGTCGCGACGCGGGAGACGGCGGCCGGCGGGGAGGGGCTGCTGCGCACACTGCTGGCTCTGGCGCATTGGTCCGCAGGCCACACGTCACGGGCCTACGACCTGCTGACCGCCTCGGCCGAGCAGCAGGACAACACCGAGTCCCACGCGCACACGCTCGCCCTGCTCGGCCTGATGCACCTGCAACGCGGCGACCACGCCCGGGCGGCGCAGCAGGCGCAGGCCGCGTTCGACGAGCTGGCCGGGCTCGCGCGCCTGTCCCCGCTCGGCATCGACGCCAAGATCATCACCTTCTGGATCCGCGGCGTCGTGCGCGGGCTGCGCGGCGAGCACGAGTCCGCGCTGGACTATCTGCGCACGGCCTATGCCGCCTGTGAGGAGCTGGGCCAGCTCAGTCCCAACGACCACGTGCTCACCGCGCTGGCCCGGTGCCTAGTCGAGCTCGGCGCGCGAGAAGAGGCCCGCTGCCACCTCAACCAGGCCCGTGACCTGCGGCAACGGATCGGCGACCGGGCCGGCGAGGCCGAGACGCTGGTGCTCATCGCCTCGGCCGGACGGGCCGACGAGGCCCTGGAACCGCTGCACACCGCCGTGAAGATGCTCGACGACGACGCCCGGCTCCAGGCGTACGCGCGGATCGAACTCGGCCGCAGCCTCGCCGCGGTCGGCGACAACACCGAGGCCGTCCGGCAGTACGAGCACGCCCTGGCCCTTGCGGTCCAGGGAGATCACCGCTACGAGCAGGCCCAGGCCCACCGCGAACTCGGCGCAGCGCTCGCCGGCGGCGCCGCGGCCGAACACCGACAGGAGGCCGCGGCGATCGCCGCCCGGCTCGGCCTGGCCCGGCCGAAGTCGTTGCCCCACCTGCGTCCCGCCGGCTGGTAACTCCATTTCAGCTGCGTCGAGGAAGGTCGGTCGCTAGGGTTTCGGCCATGCCCTCCCGTTTGCACAGTGTCACCGTCGACTGCGCGGATCCCGCCGCCCTGGCCACCTTCTGGGCCGCCGTCACCGGCTACGAGCAGCACCCCGACAACGGCGTCGGTCCCGAGGACGACGAGGCGTTGCTGTTCGCGCCGGGCGACGGCCCGCGGCTGCTGTTCATCCGGGTGCCGGAGGGCAAGGCCGCGAAAAACCGAGTGCACCTCGACATCCAGCCCGACATCCCGCGCGACGAGGAGGTCGAGCGGCTGCTGGGCCTCGGCGCGACCATGGTGCTGGACATGCGCCGCCCCGACGGCCGCGGCTGGGCCCAGCTGGCCGACCCCGAGGGCAACGAGTTCTGCGTCGAGCGCAGCGCCGCCGAACGCAAGACGCAGGGCGACGCCTGAGTGTGTGAAGGGGGCTTTCCTACACTCGGAGTGTAGGAAAGCCCCCTTCACGCACTTCGGTCAGCGCAGCGACGCGCCGTGTTGGTCGGCGGCGGAGGCGACGGCGGCGTCGCGGGCGGCGGTGGCCTCCTCGACGGTGAGCGTGCGGTCGGCGGCACGGAAGCGCAGCGCGTAGGCCAGGGAACGCTTGCCCTCGCCCAACTGCTCGCCGGTGTAGACGTCGAACAGCCGCAGATCCTCGAGCAGTTCGCCGCCGCCGGAGCGCAATGCGGACGCGACGTCGGCGACGGGCACCGAGGAGTCCACGACCAGGGCGACGTCGAGCAGCACCGGCGGGTACGGCGAGATCACCGGCACCGGCCGGCGCTCGGCCAACGGCAGCGCGTCGAGGTCGATCTCCATGGCGCAGGTGCGCTTGGGCAGCCCGAGCTTCTCGATGACGGCCGGGTGCAGCTCGCCGGCGTGGCCGACGGGCCAGCCGCCGACCCGCAGCTCGGCGCACCGGCCGGGGTGCCACGGCGCGAGCTCGGAGGCGACGACGGTCAGCTCGACGCCCCAGGCGTGCGCGACGGTCCGCGCGGCCTCGATCGCGTCGGCCCACGACGCCTCGCGGCCCTTGCCCCACCAGCCGGCCTGCTCACGCTGACCGGCCAGCACGACCGCGGCGTGCAGCGGCTGGTTGGGCAGCGACGCCTCGAGCTTGCCCAGGTCCTCTTCGGACGGACGGCCCTCGACGCCGACGGCCGGCACCGCGACCGGCTGGGCCTTGGGCAGGAAGACCTGTCCGATGTGGAACAGCGCCAGGTCCCGCTGGCCACGGGAAACGTTGCGGCGCAACATGTCCAGCATGTTGGGCAGCAACGTGGTGGCCAGCTCGGGGTGGTCGGCCTCCAGCGGGTTGAGCACCTTCACGGTGGTGCGCCGGATGTCGTCGTCGTCCAGCCCGAAGTCGTCCCACGTCGTGGTGGCGACGAACGGGAACGGCAGCACCTCGGCGTAGCCGGCCTCGGCCAGCGCGCGGGACGCGGCCCGGCGGCGGCGCTGCGACTCGGTCAGCCCCCGCTGCGGCGGCGCGGGCGGCAGCTCGGACGGAATCGTGTGGTATCCCTCCAGCCGCAGCACCTCCTCCACCAGGTCGGCCGGCTGGGTGAGGTCGGGCCGCCACGGCGGCGGCGTCGCGATGACAAACGTGCGGCCGTCGTCGCTGGTCGTGACCTCGACGCCGCAGCCGATCTGGCCCAGCCGCCGCGCGGTCACGCCGCGGGCGTAGTGCACGCCGGCGACGCGGTCCGGCAGGTCGATCGGCATCGACACCGGGGACGGCAGGATCGGGTTGCCGACATCGGTGCGACCGGGGCGGATGCTGCCCTCGCCGAACTCGTCGAGCAGCTTGGCCGCGCGGTCCAGGGCGGCCGCGGCCACCACCGGGTCCACGGCCCGCTCGAACCGCCGGGACGCCTCGCTGGGCAGCTTGTGCCGGCGGGCCGTGCGGGCGATCGAGGCCGGCTCCCAGTTGGCCGCCTCCAGCAGGATGTCGGTGCTGTCGTCGCCGACCTCGGTGGACGCGCCGCCCATCACGCCGGCCAGCGACACCGGGCCGCTGTCGTCGCAGATGACCAGGTCGTCGGGGGACAGCGCGCGCTCGACATCGTCCAGCGTGCGCAGCTTCTCGCCGGTCTGCGCCCGGCGCACGACCAGCATGCCCTTGAGCTTGGCGGCGTCGAAGGCGTGCAGCGGCTGGCCGGTCTCCAGCATCACGTAGTTGGTGACGTCGACCGGCAGCGAGATGGAGCGGATGCCGGCCAGCATCAGCCGGCGGCGCATCCAGAACGGGGTCGGCGCGCCGGTGTCGACACCGGTCACCCGGCGGGCCACGAAGCGCCGGCAGCCCTGCTCGTCCTGCACGTCGACCGGCCACACCTCGTTGTCGGTGGGACGGATCTCCGCGCCGGCCGGGTCGCCGAACGGCAGGTCGAAGGCGCAGGCCAGGTCGCGGCCGAGGCCGCGGACCGACAGCGCGTAACCGCGGTCGGGCGTGATCGACAGCTCCAGCACGGCGTCGTCCAGGCCGAGCAGGCCCTTGGCGTCGTCGCCGGGGCTCGCCGTGCCGGGCGGCAGCACCAGGATGCCGGTGTGGTCGTCGCCGAGGCCGAGCTCCTTGACGGAGCAGATCATGCCCTCGCTGACCTTGCCGTACGTCTTGCGCTCGGCGATCTCGAAGCCGCCGGGCAGCACCGCGCCGGGCAGCGCCACCACGACCAGGTCGCCCTCGGCGAAGTTGCGCGCGCCGCAGACGATGCCCTGGATCTGGTCCTCGTCCACCTCGACCCGGCAGTACCGGATCGGCTTCTTGAACTCGGTGAGCTCCTCGATCTCCACCACCAGGCCGACCACCAGCGGGCCGTCCACGGTCTCGAGGCGCTCGACCGCCTCGACCTCGTGGCCGATCCGGATCAGCGCCTCGGCCACGTCCTCGGGCGTGGTCTCCTCGGGCAGCGGCAGGTGCTCGGCGAGCCAGCTGACAGGAATGCGCACGGGACTCAGAACTCCGTTCCGAAGGGCAACGTGAAGCGGACATCGCCCTCGACCATGTCGTGCATGTCGGGGATGCCGTTGCGGAACATCAACGTGCGCTCCAGGCCCATGCCGAACGCGAAGCCCGAGTACACGTCGGGGTCGACTCCGCAGGCGCGCAGCACGTTGGGGTGCACCATGCCGCAACCGCCCCACTCCACCCAGCCGGCGCCGCCCTTCTTCTGCGGGAACCAGACGTCGGGCTCGGCCGAGGGCTCGGTGAACGGGAAGTACGACGGGCGCAGCCGGATCCGGGACTCGTCGCCGAACATGGCCTTGGCGAAGGCGTCCAGCGTGCCCTTGAGGTGGGCCATGGTGATGCCCTTGTCCACGACCAGGCCCTCGATCTGGTGGAAGACCGGGGTGTGGGTGGCGTCCAGCGCGTCGGTGCGGAAGGTGCGGCCCGGGCAGATCACGTAGACCGGCAGATCACGCTCGAGCAGCGAACGGATCTGCACCGGCGAGGTGTGCGTGCGCAGCACCAGCCCGGAGTCCTCCGGCGCGACGTAGAAGGTGTCCTGCATGGTGCGGGCCGGGTGGTCCTTGCCGAAGTTGAGCGCGTCGAAGTTGAACCACTCGGTCTCCAGCTCCGGACCCTCGGCGATCTCGTAGCCCATGCCGATGAACACGTCGGCGATGCGCTCGGACAGCGTGGTCAGGGGGTGCCGGGCGCCGTGCGCCACGCGATCCCACGGCAACGTGACGTCGACCTGCTCGGTGGCCAGCACCTGCTTGGCCCGCTCGGCCTCCAGCTCGGCCCGGCGCGCGTCGAACGCGGCCTTGATCTCGTGCTGGGCCTCGTTGACCCGCTTGCCGGCCTCGGCGCGGGCGGCCGGCGGCAGCGCGCCGATCTCCCGGCGGGCCGTCAGCAGCGGCGACCGGTCGCCGAGGTGCGCGGGCTTGACCGCGGCCAACTGATCGAGGTCGGACGCCTCGCCGAACGCCTCGTGCGCCTGCTCGACCGCGGCTTTCAGCGTCTCCGGCGCGAGTGCCGCGACCTGCTTGGGGTCGAAAGGATCGTTGACTCCGGACATGGTCGCCTGACAACTCCTGGGGCTTCATGCGGGTGGTGAACAGACCGATCCTAGAGGGTCGGACTGAAACGATTTCACCCGGAGCGCTGCACCCGGGCCGAGGTGTAGAGACAGACGGCCGCGGCGGTGGCGAGGTTAAGGCTCTCGGCCTGTCCGTGGATGGGCACCCGCAGCGCGGTGTCGGTCTCGGCCAGCAGCTCGTCGGGCAGGCCATGGGCCTCGCTGCCGAACACCCACGCGGTCGGCCCGGCCAGCTCGCCGGCCCGTTCGGCCTGGTCCAGGTCGTGCTCCGCGTAGCCGTCGGCCGCGACCAGGCGCAGGCCCGCGTCGCGACACGCCACCAGCACCGCCGCGGTGTCCCGCGAACGGGCCACCGGCAGGTGGAACAGGCTGCCCGTGGAGGCGCGCACGCACTTGCCGTTGTGCGGGTCGACGGTGTCGCCGGCCAGCAGCACCGCGTCCGCGCCGGCGGCGTCGGCCACCCGCAGCACGGTGCCGGCGTTGCCCGGGTCGGACACGCCGACCAGCACGGCGACCAGCATCGGCGCGGCCCGCAACGCCTCCGTCAGCGAGCGGTCCACGAGGTCGCAGACGGCGACGAGGCCCTGCGGTGACACGGTCTCGGACAGTCCGTCGGCGGCCTTGTCGGTCACCTCGCTGACCGGGATGCGCTGGTCGCGGGCCCGGTCGAGCAGCTCGGCGCTGCGCTGCGCGGCGACGGCGGTGGTGAACACCTCGTGCACGCGGCCCCGGCCGGCGTCGGCCCAGGCCAGCGCCTCGCGCACGGCCTGCGCGCCCTCGGCCAGGAAGCGGCCGTCCCGGTCGCGGCCGGCGCGCCTGGTCAGCTGCCGCGCCGCGGCGACCCGGGGAGTGCGTTCGGTGAACACGTCGGCCCCGGGTCGCGCCTGGAACGTCTTGCTCAGCCCTGGCTCACCGGGGTCTGGGCCGGCACGTTCTTGCGGGCCAGCTCGACCAGCGCGGCGAACGCGTCGGCGTCGTGGACCGCGAGCTCGGCCAGGATCTTGCGGTCGACCTCGACACCAGCGACCTTGAGGCCCTGGATGAAGCGGTTGTAGGTCATGCCGTTCAGGCGCGCGGCCGCGTTGATACGCGTGATCCACAGCTGCCGGAAGTCACCCTTGCGGGCACGACGGTCCCGGTAGGCGTAGTTGAGCGAGTGGAGCACCTGCTCCTTGGCCTTGCGGTACAGCCGGGAGCGCTGGCCGCGGTAGCCGCTGGCGAGCTCCAGGGTCGTGCGGCGCTTCTTCTGGGCGTTGACCGCCCGCTTGACGCGTGCCACTGGTTCATCCTGTCAATCTCAAGGGGGTGTTCGGGGCACCCCGGGGGTCTTCGTAGGGCTACAGCGCTCGCGTCAGAGGCCGAGCATCTTCTTCATGCGCGGGACGTCGCTCTTGGCGACCTCCTGGACACCGGCGTAGCGGCGGGTCAGCGTGCTGGGCTTCTTCTCCAGCAGGTGACGCTTGCCGGTCTTCTCGCGCAGCAGCTTGCCGGTGCCGGTCACCCGCACGCGCTTGGAGATGCCCTTGTGCGTCTTGTTCTTAGGCATTGTCGTCCTCGTTGTCGTACCGCCGCCCGGATCGGGCGGCGGTGCGTCGTCGTACCTCGGGGGTTCCCGGGTATCACTCCTGCTCGGAGCCGGTCTCCGGGGTGGCCGTCTTGATCGGCCGGGTCTTCGTCGTCTTGTGCGGCGCCAACACCATGATCATGTTGCGGCCGTCCTGCTTCGCGCTGGACTCCACGAAGCCCAGCTCGTTCACGTCCTCGGCCAGCCGCTGGAGCAGCCGGAAGCCGAGCTCCGGCCGGGACTGCTCGCGGCCACGGAACATGATGGTGACCTTGACCTTGTGACCGTGTTCGAGGAAGCGAACCACGTGGTTCTTCTTCGTCTCGTAGTCGTGCGGGTCGATCTTCGGCCGGAGCTTCTGCTCCTTGATCACCGTGAGCTGCTGGTTGCGCCGCGACTCGCGGGCCTTCTGCGCGCTCTCGTACTTGTACTTGCCGTAGTCCATGAGCTTGCAGACCGGCGGGCGGGCCTGCGGTGCGACCTCGACGAGGTCCAGATCCGCTTCCACGGCGAGCCGGAGGGCGTCCTCGATGCGGACGATGCCCACCTGTTCACCGTTCGGTCCGACGAGCCGGACCTCCGGCACCCGGATGCGGTCGTTGATACGTGCCTCGGGAGCGGCGGTGGGGCCACCACGGTCTCGACTAGAGGGAGCTGTCATGCACGTCCTTCACCTGCTTCGGCGCCAGAAACGACAACGGCCCCACATGTCCGTGACATGAGGGGCCCGCTTCCATCCGATCGCTCGACGCTGGCGTCGAGCTGCTCCAGCCGGGGCTGGAGGACCGGACCCGGCTGCCTGCTGGCGGCTCGGGTGGGAGCGGGGCTCCACTTGCCGCCCCCGCACATACGGGGGCTGGTCGCACGTGTAAGGGTAGCAGACGTGACGGAACTGCCCGAAATCGACGGCCCCCAGCTGCGGGAGCTGGCCGCCGTGCCCAGCGTGGAGATCATCAGCCGGGCCGCGGTGATGCTGCTGTCGGCCGCCGCCGAGCGGCTCGGCCTGGCCGACACCGAGCCCCAGTCCAGCCCGCACCGCGACCTGGACGAGGCCCGCCGGCTGATCACCGCGCTGGCCGGCCTGATCACCGCGTCGGCCGAGTACCTCGGCCCGCACGCCGGCCCCCTGCGCGACGGCCTGCAGGCCGTGCAGCGAGCGTTCCGCGAAGGCTCCGCCGTGCCCGACGAGCCCGGCCAGGGCCCCGGCGAAAAGTACACCGGCCCTGTCTACTGACCGTAACCACCCCGCCCCGTTTTTCGGTTGGGAAGGGGGCTTTCCTCCACTCCGAGTGGAGGAAAGCCCCCTTCCCAACTTTTGGGGGTTGCTCAGAGTGAGGGGCGGCGGAGGTGCCAAGGGGTGGCGGACTGGTAGGCGTGGGCGGTGGCGGCCAAGAGGGTCTCGGTGTGGGCGGGGCCCATGAGCTGGACGCCGATGGGCATGCCGGTGTCGGTGACGCCGGCGGGGAAAGCCACGGCCGGCAGACCGGTGACGCTGGCCAGCAGGGCGAACCGGGTGAGCACGGGGATCAGCGGCACGCCGTCGACGGAGTCGGTGCCGTGGGGCAGGTCGGGGACCGGTGAGGTCGGCATCAGGACCACGTCGACCGGATCGAACAGGGCGTTGACCTGCTGGATCAGCCGCCGCCGGACGCGGCGGGCCAGCACGTAGTCCTCGACGGGAGCCTCCAGGCCGGCTTCCAGGAACGCCTGGACGTCGTGACTGAAGGGCTCGCCGGCCAGGTGCTGGCGATACGCCTCGGCGGCCTCGCGGAAGACCAGCAGCGAGGACACCGAGCCGTACACCTCGGCCGCGGGCAGCCGCACGGGGACGGTGGTGGCGCCGAGGTCGCAGAGCACGTCGGCGACGGCGTCCATGGCGGCCAGGACGTCGGGGCGGGCGCCGGCGAGGAAGGCGTCGTCGGGAATGCCGACGCGAAGACCGTTCACGGCAGGCAGCCGGCCGACGGTCACCACGGGGTCGCCGACGGACTGGCCGGCGAGCACGCGGAACAGCAGCAGGGCGTCGCGCGCGTCCCGGGCCATCGGCCCGACGACATCGTGCGACCAGGCCAGCGGCCGGATGCCGTCGACCGGCAGCAGGCCGTGGGTGGGCTTGATCGCGGTGGTGCCGCAGAACGCCGACGGCAGCCGGAGCGACCCGCCGGTGTCGGTGCCCAGCGCCGCGGCGACCTGGCCGGCGGCCAGCGCGGCGGCCGAGCCGCCGGAGGAGCCGGAGGTCATCTTCGCGGTGTCCCAAGGGTTGCGGGACTGGGGCGTGGAGACGCCGTACGCGATCTCATGGGTGTGGGTCTTGCCGATGACGATGCCGCCGGCCTCGCGGATCCGCGAGACCACGGTGGCGTCCTTGTCGGCCGGCTCGGTGAAGACGGTGGTGCCGGCGGCGGTGACCGTGCCGGCGACGTCGATGAGGTCCTTGATCGCGACGGGAACGCCGTGCAGCACGGCCTGCGGGCGCTCGACCGACAGCGCGGCGGCGTTGGCCCGGGCATCCTCGGCGACGGAGACGAAGGCGTGCACCGCCGGGTCGGTCGCGGCGATCCGCCCCAGACACGACTCCACCAGCTCCAACGGCGTCAGCGCCCCGTCGTGGATGGCGCAGGCGGCATCGACGAGGCCCAGCTGCCACGGCTCGACGGCATCGGCCGTGGTGTCGGCGGCGCGAACGGCGTCAACCGCCGCGGTGACGAACGGCTGCGCCCATTCGAGGCGCGAATGGCTCATGCCGCTGATCAAACTGGGCTCAGTCGATCCCGGCAAGTCCCTGCTCGGCCAGGATCCGGAAGCCCCCGGTCACCGCCTCGGCCAGGTACAGCGGTTGCCGCAGCCGGCCGGTCGGGGTGACGCTGACCTCGCCGCGCGGGCCGGTGAAACTGACCCCGGGCAGGGCCCCGACCAGGGACGTGGGCTCGATCGTGCCGGCCGCCTCGGCCGCGCGGGCGTAGAGGTGGATGCCCTCGTAGACGGACTCGGTGACGCTGGAGACCGGCAACGCGGCCGGGCCGAACCGGGCCCGGTAGCGGCCGATGAAGTCACGGTTCTCCGGCGTGGGCAGGTCCATGAAGTAGCCGAGCACGGACCACATGCCCTCGGCCGCCTCGTCGCCGATGTGATCACGGGTCGCCTCGTCCAGCAATGCCCCGAAGCTGCGGACCCGACGACGCAGTCCGGCCGCGTGCAGCTGCCGCTCGAACGCCGCGGCGTCGCCGCCGACCAGGCTGTTGACCACCAGCTCGGCGTCGGACTCCTCGATCGACTCCAGCACCTCGTCGAAGTCGGTGGTGCTGAGCGGGACGTAGCGCTCGCCGAGCAGCCGTCCGCCCTCGTCCTCGACGGTGCGGCGGGCGCACGCGCCGACCGCCCGCGGCCACACGTAGTCGTTGCCGATCACGTACCAGCCCTTGCCGCCGTGCTCGCGCATCATGGCCGGCACCGCCTGGCGCAGCTGCTCCCCCGGCACCTCGCCCCAGCGGAACAGCCGTCCGGCCGGCTTCCCGCCCTCGTTCACCGGTGTGTAGAAGTACGGCAGGCCGACCCTTTTCGCGTACGGACGCACGGCGTCCAGCGTCGCCGAGGTGTGCACGGCGATCACCATGTCGACGTGGTGGCGCAGGTGCAGGCGCTTGAGCTCGGCCAGGCCGGTGGCCGGGCTGGTGGCGTCGTCGGCGGTGATCAGGCGCAGCGGCTTGCCGTGCACGCCGTTCTCGGCGTTGATCTCGTCCACGGCCAGCCGCGCGCAGTTCTCCACCGCCGGGCCGAACACGCCGGCGCTGCCGCGGTAGCTGGTCAGCAGGCCGATGCGGACCACCGGCTCGTCGGGGTCCTCGGCCAGGTCGGCGCCGAGCAGCCGGGCCAGCGGGGCGACGCTGCCGTCCTCGACCGAGGTGACGAGGCGGACCCGGGTGCCGGCGCCGTCCGGCTCGAAGTCGATGATCACCCGTCCGCGCCACGGGGACTCGTGCCGCAGCACGATGCGCCGGCCCGGCCGGACGCGGTGGACCCGGGCGATGCCGGCCAGCGGCACGCCGCCGACCGGGAAGGCGACCCGGACGGTGCGGCCGGGGCGCAGGTCGTCGGTGCGGGCATCGAAGGTCCAGTCGGCCCAGCGGCCGCCGCCGAACGACGCGTAGGCCGCCTCGCGGGTCGCCGGCACTGTCACCTCGGCGGTGAACAGGATGTCGGCCATCGGCGCTCCCCGGGACAAGGGCCAGGACGCGCGAGCGTACCGGCGATGATCATCCGCCGGTCAGCCGGACCGGTTGCTCCACCCGATGGTGTGGCTGGTGACTGTGCGTGGCCACCAGTCGGGCCAGGATGTTGACCGCGTCCTGCACCGGGCGGGGCCGCAGCGAGTACAGCCGGAACCGCCCCTGGCGGCGTTCCTGCACCAGACCGGCCTCGCGCAGGATGCGCAGGTGGGTCGACACCGCCGTGCGCCCGATGTGGTGGAAGGCGGCGGCGATCTGCGAGGCCGTTAACTCCGGGTGTTCGGACAGCAGGCGCAGCACGGCCCGCCGGCTCGGGTCCGCCAGCGCGCCGAACGTCGCCGACTCGGTGTCCCTCTCGTGCACGCGCGCCCTCCCCGATCGTCCCGACGTTGAGCCTTACGGCTGCGAGCCATCGGGAGTTCATCGGTGACGTTCCGGCCAAGGTTTTCCGAACCGCTTGCTGGAAAGCGCTTTCCGCCTACAAGGTAGACGGTAACGCCGCTTCCGAGTCCGCCGCCAGGGGAGGAACGCGATGCCCGAGATCTTCATGGCGCGCCTGCGCCCGGAGTTCGCGCGCGGCGAGCGGGAACGGTGCTGCCACCTGTTCCCCGTGCCACTGCCCGGCTCCGTGCCCAAGATGCTGCACGCCTACTGCGGCGCCACCATCACCCCCGGCCAGGCCGAACTGCTGGACCGACCCAAGGGCATGCCCTGCGTGACCTGCATCCTGCTGTCCCCCGCCGAGGGCGACGCGCAGCACGTCAACGGCACCGACCTACTGGGCATCGCGTAACGAGTTCATGGAGACGGTGACCCTGCTGCGCAGATGCGGGGTCACCGTCGTCCTCGACTGATCACTCCACGACGGCCAGGGCGTCGATCTCCACCAGGAGGCCGGCCGGCAGGCCGACGTACACGGTGGTGCGGGCCGGGAAGGGCTCGCTCATGAACTCGCCGTAGGCCTGGTTCATCTCGGCGAAGTGGGCGGTGTCGGTCAGGTAGACCCTGAGCATGATCACGTCGTCCGTGGACGCGCCGGCGGCGGCCAGGACGGCGTTGACGTTGCGCAGGGCCTGGCGGGTCTGCTCGGCGACGGAGTCCGAAGTGATCTTGCCGTCGGCGTCGAAGGCGACCTGCCCGGCGACCTGGAGGATGCCGCCCTTGCGGACACCCTGGGAAAACGCCGCCACCGGGGTGGGCGCATCGGACGTCCTGATCTCAACCTTGGCCACCGGCCATCCTTTCGTCTCCGGTCCAACCGCACTCGGACGAGGCGGCGGCCGCGGTCGCGAGCAACCGCGGCACGAGGGCGAGAAGCCCGTCGTAATCGAGGAAAACCTTGGGCACGGACAGCGACGCGGCGGCGATGACCTCGCCCCGCTGGCCCCGGATGGGGGCGGCGACGCAGTGGATGAAGTCCTCGTGCTCGGAGTTGTCCACGGCGTACCCGCGCTGCCGCACGAGCGCCAGCTCGGCGAGGTAGTCGCCGGCGCTGGTGATGGTGTTGGCGGTGAGCCGCGGATACTCCATGCGCGCGGCGATCTCCCGGGCCTCGGGGCGCTCGGCCAGCAGCACCTTGGCCACGGCGGTGCAGTGCAGCGGGGCGCGCCGGCCGATCCGCGAGTACATCCGCACGGGATGCGTGCTGTCGTACTTGTCGATGTAGACGACCTCGCCGTCCTCATAGCTGGCGAGGTGCACGGTGTGCCCGGTCTCCAGATTGAGCTCCCGCAGCGCGGCCTCGGCGGCCCGCCGCACGTCGAGATCGTCCAGGGCCCGGTTGGCCAGGTCGAACAGCGCGGTGCCGAGCCGGTAGTGCCGCACGCCCTCGCGCTGCACGAACCGGTGCTCCTCCAGGGTCCGCAGCAGCCGCAGCACGGTCGACTTGTGCACGTCGATCACGCCGGCGAGCTCGTCGAGGGTCCGGTGGCCGTCGGCCATGGCCCGCAGCAGCGTCAGTGCGCGGTCCAGGCTCTGACTCACGACAAGATCACTCCCCCGGCGGTCACGTGCGCGCCGGCCCACGTGGCGGCGTCGGCGTCGAGCAGCTTGGTGACGATGTCCTCGGGCAGCGGCTCGCCGAGGTCCTCGGCGGTGAGCAGGACACCGGCGGCGGTGAGGTGCCCGCGCCGCAGCCGTCGCCGGACGGATTCGCCGTTCAGGTCGGCGGCGAGGAAGCCGGCCGCGAAGGCGTCGCCGGCGCCGACGGGCTCGACGACGTCAACCTTCAGAGCGGCCTCGAAAACCTCTTCGGAGTCGGTGAGCAAGGTCGCCCCGCAGGAGCCGTGCTTGATCACGATCTCGGGCGGATTCGGCAACAGGGCCCGGATTTCCGCCGGCCGCTCGACGCCCCAGACGGCCTGCGCCTCGTCGTCGCCGACAAACACGATGTCGGCGGCGTCGGCCAGTTCCCGCAGCACGCCCTTGTCCAGCTCGGTCCACAGCTTGGGCCGCCAGTTGACGTCGAACGAAACCCGGATCGGCAGGGCCAGCACGGCCCACAGCAGGTCGAGGCAGCTCGACGACAGGGCGGCGGTAATGCCGCTGATGTGCACCAGCGAGGTAGTACTCACGTCCAAAGTGGACAGTAACTCGGGACCCATGCCGGATGCCGCGGAGCCGCGTCGGTAATAGCGCACGGGACTGCCGTCGGCGCTGGCCTCCTTGACGTACAAACCGGTGGGCCGCACCGGATCGGTCCGCACATCGGCCACGTCCACGCCGACGCCGGCGATGCGGTCGCGCACCGAGAGACCGAGCGAGTCCTCGCCCAGCGCGCTGACCCAGCGGGCGTGGAAGCCGGCCCGGGCGAGGTGGCTGGCCACATTGGACTCGGCGCCGCCGACGCTGAGCGTCCAGTTCCGGGCCTCGTGCACCGGTCCTGGCGCCGCCGGCACGAACAACGCCATGGACTCACCGAGGCAGACGACCTCAAGGCGCTCCATCGGCACCCCTTCCCGGAGTTCAGGTTCGTTGACGGCGGCTCCGGGGAATGCTACACACCACCGAAGCACATTGCGCAACTACCGTTGCATATTTTGCAACGCTCGGGACGGGGTGGAGCAGTGATCAACTCTGACGCGGTCGCCGCGTTGCGCGCGGAGAAGATCGATTGGCGGTTCAAGGGCATGCCGGCCTGGGCCTACGGCTCGACCGTCGGCGAGCTGGCCGCCTCGGGACTCGACCTGTTCGAGGGCGGCTTCGTCGGCCCGCTGGTCGTGCTGGACGAGCCGGCCCTGGCGCACAACATCCGCGTGATGGCGGACTGGTGCGCCTCGGCCGGGCTGGCGCTGGCCCCGCACGGCAAGACGACCATGGCCCCGCGGCTGTTCCAACGCCAGTTCGAGCACGGCGCGTGGGGCCTGACCGCGGCCAACATCAGCCAGCTGCGGGTGTACCGGGCGTTCGGCGTGTCCCGCATCCTGATGGCCAACCAGCTGGTCGACCCGTTCGCGTTGCGCTGGCTGGCCAACGAGCTCGGCGCCGATCCCACCTTCGAGTTCACCTGCTGGGTGGATTCGGTCGAGGGCGTGGCCCGGATGACCGAGGTGCTAAAAAATCCGGTGGACGTGATCCTGGAGTTGGGTGGGCCGGACGGGCGGACCGGGGTCCGGAGCCTGGAGCACGCCGTCGAGATCGCCGAGGCGGTGCGCAAGAGCCCGGTGCTGCGGCTGGTCGGAGCCGGCGGTTACGAGGGCGCACTGGCCCACGGCACCGAGGACGAGGAACTGGCCAAGATCGACACGTACATGTCGCGGCTGCGCGAGCTGATCATCCGACTGGCCGCCGACGGGCATTTCGACGGCGTGGACCAGGTGATCGCCACCGCCGGCGGCAGCGCCTACTTCGACCAGGTCGCCGAGGGGCTGACCCAGCCGTGGCCGGACGGGCTGCCGGTGCTGGGCGTGCTGCGCAGCGGCTCGTACCTGATCCACGACGACGGCCTGTACCGGCGGATGTCGCCGTTCTCCCGCAAGCACCGGCTGCCCGGCGGCGAGCCGTTCCAGCCGGCCATGCACGTGTGGTCGCAGGTCACCTCGCACCCGGAGCCGGGGCTGGCGCTGCTGACCATGGGCCGCCGCGATGTCTCGTACGACCAGGAACTGCCTGAGCCGCAACAGGTTCGCCACCTCGACGGGTCCACAGAGGACCTTCGCGGCGCGTCGGTGAGCGCGTTGAACGACCAGCACGCGTTCCTGCGCCTGGGTTCCCAGCAGGTCGAGGTCGCCGAGTGGGTGCGGTGCGGGCTCTCGCATCCGTGCACGGTGTTCGACAAGTGGCAGCTGCTGCCCGTGGTCGACGGGACGCGCGTGGTCGACCTGGTCAGGACGTTCTTCTGATGGACATCGTCTTTCGTGGGGCCAGGGTCGTCGATGGCACAGGCGCTGAAGGCCGAGTCGCGGACGTCGGCATCGCCGACGGCAAGATCGCCGAGATCGGCCAAGGTGTCACCGGCGGGCGGGTGATCGACGCCGCGGGATTGGTGCTGTGCCCCGGTTTCATCGACATGCACTCGCACTCGGACCTCCGGGTGCTGGCCGAGCCCGATCACCTGGCCAAGGTCTCGCAGGGCGTGACGTCCGAGGTCCTGGGCCAGGACGGGCTGTCCTACGCGCCGGTGAACGACGAGGTGCTGGCGGCGATGCGGGCCCAGCTGGCCGGCTGGAACGACGACCCGGCCGGCTTCGACTGGAACTGGCGGTCGGTCGGCGAGTACCTGGACCGGCTCGACCGAGGCATCGCCGTGAATGCCGCTTATCTGGTGCCACAGGGCACCTTGCGGATGATGCACGTCGGCTGGGACGACCGGCCGGCCACCGAGTCCGAGCTGGACGCCATGAAGTCCACTTTGGACGCTTCGCTCGACGAAGGCGCTTTCGGGTTGTCGTCCGGGTTGACGTACACGCCCGGGATGTACGCCGACACCGCGGAACTGGTCGAGCTGTGCCGGGTCGTCGGCGCGCGCGGCGGCTACTACAGCCCCCATCACCGCAGCTACGGGGCCGGCGCGCTGGAGGCGTACGCGGAGATGGTCGACGTGTCGCGACGCGCCGGCTGCCCACTGCACCTGGCCCACGCCACCATGAACTTCCCGGTCAACAAGGGCAAGGCCGGCGAGCTGCTGACGCTGCTGGACGAAGCCATCGACGCCGGCGCCGACATCACGCTGGACACCTATCCGTACCTGCCGGGCGCGACCTATCTGTCGGCGCTGCTGCCGAGCTGGGTGAGCGCGGGCGGGCCGGACGCGGCCGTGGCACGATTGTCCGATGTGGACACCCGGGAGCGGATCCGGGCCGAGCTTGAGGAGATCGGCTCGGACGGCAACCACGGCGTGCCGATGGACTGGCGCACCATCGAGATCAACGGCGTGCGCCACGAGTGCAACGCCGCCCTGGTCGGGCACACGGTCGCCGAATCCGCCGCCGCACGGGGCGTCGCGCCGGCCGAGCTGTACTTCGATGTGCTGGTCGACGAGCGGCTGGGCACGTCGTGCCTGATGCACATCGGCCACGAGGACAACGTGCGCGCGATCATGCGGCACCGCACGCACACCGGCGGCAGCGACGGCCTGCTGGTCGGCGACCGGCCGCACCCGAGGGCCTGGGGCACCTTCCCCCGCTACCTCGGCCGGTACGTGCGTGAGCTGGGGGTACTGGGGTTGGAGGAGTGCGTGGCGCACCTGACCGGACGTCCGGCGCGCCGCCTGGGGTTGACCGACCGGGGCCTGGTCCGCGAGGGGTTCGCGGCCGACCTCGTGCTGTTCGACCCCGAGACGATCGCCGACACGGCCACGTTCGACCAGCCTCGGCAGCGCGCCCTGGGCCTGCCGTACGTGCTGGTCAACGGGGTCGCGGTGATCGACGACGACCGGCCCACCGGCGCCGCGCCCGGGGGCTCCCTGCGGAGAGGAAACCGATGAACTGGCTGCAACATTCGACGGGCGGGCTGCTGTTGCTCGCCGCGGTCGGCATCGCCGTGCTGCTGTTGTTGATCATCCGGTTCAAGACCGAGCCGTTCATCGCGCTGGTCGTCGCCGGCCTGCTGGTGGCGCTGGGCGCCGGGCTGCCGGTGTCGGCCATCGTCGGCTCGGCCCAGTCCAGTTCGAAATCGCTGCTGGAGACCGGGTTCGGCGGCATCCTCGGGCACATCGCGCTGATCATCGGCCTGGGCACGCTGCTCGGCTCGATCCTGGAGGCCTCCGGCGGCGCGCAGGTGCTGACCACCGGCCTGCTGCGGGCCTTCGGCGAGAAGCGGGCCCCGCTGGCGATGGGCCTGTCCGGCCTGATCTTCGGCATCCCGGTGTTCTTCGACATCGGCATCTTCGTGCTGGCCCCCCTGGTCTACGTGGCGGCCAAGCGCGGCGGCCGGTCCATCGTGCTGTACGCACTGCCACTGCTGGCCGGCCTGTCGATCACGCACGCGTTCCTGCCGCCGCACCCCGGCCCGGTGGCCATCGCCGGCCTGCTGCACATCGACCTCGGCTGGATGATCCTGATGGGCCTGGCCTGCGGCCTGCCCGCCTGGTTCGTCGGCGGCATCCTGTACTCCACCTGGATCGGCAAGCGGATCAACCTGCCGGTGCCGGAGGAGATGCTGGCCGCCGCGCAGAAGGCGGCGCAGGACACGGGTTCCAACGACCGCAAGCCGGTGTCGCTGGGCCTGGTCGGCTCGATCATCGCCGTCCCGCTGGTGCTCATCCTGTGCGGCACCTTCGGCAGCATCCTGTTGCCCAAGGACTCGGTGGCGCTCAACGTCTTCGCCTTCCTCGGCACGCCCGGTATCGCGCTGACCATCGCCGTGCTGCTGGCGTTCTGGCTGCTCGGCTACCGCCGCGGCATGACCAAGGAGCAGGCGGCGCAGCTGTCCGCCGCCTCGCTGCGGCCGGTGGCGATGATCCTGCTCGTGGTCGGCGCCGGCGGCTTCTTCGGCGCGGTGCTGTCCGCGACCGGCGTCGGCACGGCGCTGTCCGGGTCGCTGCGCGCGGCCGGGCTGCCGGTGATCGTGCTGGTGTACGTGATCAGCTGCGGCCTGCGGCTGGCCCAGGGCTCGGCCACGGTCGCCATCGTGACCACCGGCGGCATCATCGCGCCGCTGCTGCCCGACCTGCACTACTCACAGCCGCACCTGGCCCTGATCGCGATGTCCATCGCCGCCGGCTCGATCATCGCCTCGCACGTCAACGACGGCGGGTTCTGGATCGTGTCCCGGTACTTCGGCATCCCGGTCAAGGAGACCCTGGCCAGCTGGACCGTGCTGGAGACCGTGCTGTCGGTGGTCGGCTTCGCGATGGCCGCGCTGATCAGCGTGTTCGTCTAGGAAGGCCTCGACGCGGCGCCAGGCATCGGCGGATTCCGCCGCGAATCCGTCGATGCCGGCGTCGAAGAAGCCGTGCGGCGCCCCGGGATAGGTCACGATCTCGTGCTTCACCTCGGCCGCCGTCAGGGCCTGGTCGAAGCCGTCGATGAGCTCGGGCGGGATGCCCTCGTCGGCGCCGCCGAAGATCGCCAGGATCGGGGCGGTGAAGGTGTGCGCCTGCTGGGCCGGGCCGGGGGCGTCGCGGATCGGCTGCACGGCGCCGTAGAAGCCGATCGCCCCCGACAGGCCGAATCGTTGCGCCGCGGTGTGGAACGCGAATCGGCCGCCCAGGCAGAATCCCAGCGAGACCACGTTCTCCCCGAGCGCGGTTATCGCCGCGTCGAAATCGGCGAACAGGGTGTCCCTGTGCAATTCGCCGAGTCTGTGCATCAACGGGGCGTCGGGTGCCGAGCGGGCGAAGTAGTCGATGGCGATCGTGGGGTGTCCGCGCTGGGCGAGCCGGGTGGCCAGTCGCTCGTAGAACTCGCGCAGGCCCAGGTTGTCCGGCAACAGCAGCACGGCCACGCCTCGACGTTCGCCGGGAATGGCACGGAAGGCCGGAACGAGGGTGCCGTCTTCGGAGCGCAACGGCTCACGCGACTCGGTCACGGGGATTTCCGGGAGATCGGGAACGGGCGGCTCGGCATCGGATTCGTAACACACGACACGAAGGCTAGCCCACGTTTTGTCCAGTATAGCAGAATAGAATTCTTTTCTCGACCGCCATTCAGCTGAACCGTCGAGGCTTCCGCTGCGTTAACTATCTTATATGAGCGGGGTGCGGGACGTCAGAGTACTGGCCAGAGCCGGCATGATCAGTCCGGGGCACGCGCTGCGCAGCCGGCGCGCGCTGTCCGACGTGCGGCACTGGGGCGCGGTGGTGGGGGCGGCCAAGCTGGCCGCGCGCCGACGACCCGAGGTGGCCGGCATCGTCGACGACCGCGGCGAGGTCACCTTCGCCGAGTTGTGGCAGCGGTCCACCGCGCTGGCGAAGTCGTTGCGGGCCAAGGAGATCGGGCCGGACAGCGTGGTCGCCGTGCTGTGCCGGGACCACCGCGGGCCGATCGAGACCCTGCTGGCCTGCGGGAAGCTCGGCGCCACCACGATACTGCTCGGCACCGGCCTGGCCGCCCCGCAGCTGGCCGGGTTGCTCCGCCGCGAGCGCGTGAACATCCTGGTGCACGACCAGGAGTTCGCGCCCGTGCTGGCCGAGCTGGACCCGGCCGTGCAGCGGTTCGTGGCCTGGCGGGACGAGGCCGGCGCGGGCGTGCCGACGCTGGAGGAGCTCATCGCCGACGCGCCCAAGGGCCGGCTGCGGCGTCCCCGTGACGTGGCGCGGGTGGTGCTGCTGACCAGCGGCACCACCGGCGCGCCCAAGGCGGCCCCGCGCAAGATCCGCTCCGGGCTGGCCGCCGCCGACTTCCTCGACCGGATTCCCCTGCATGCCGACGAAGCCACCTTCATCGCGGCGCCGATCTTCCACGGCATCGGCTTCCTGCACGTGGTGCTGGCGCTCGGGCTCGGCTCGACCATGGTGGTGCGGCGGCGGTTCGACGCCCGGCAGACCATGGCCGCCGTCGACCGCTACGGGTGCAGCACGCTGGTGGTCGTGCCGACCATGCTGCAACGGATCATGGAGCTGGGCGAGCGGGAGCTGTCCGGCTACGACCTGGCGCGGTTGCGGGTGCTGTTCTGCTCCGGCTCCGCGTTGTCGCCGTCGTTGGCCACGCTGACCATGGAGCGGCTCGGCGACGTGCTCTACAACTTCTACGGCACCACCGAGGTCGCCGTGGCCACGGTCGCCACGCCATCAGATTTGCGCGCCGCGCCGGGCACCGTCGGCTTCAGCCCGCACAACTGCACCGTCCGGCTTTACGACGTGGACAACCGCGAGGTGCACGGGGCCGGTCGGGTCGGGCGCATCCACGTCGGCAGCGCACTGCGGGCCGGCGTCCGGTCCACGCGCGACGACATCGACGGGCTGGCCGACACCGGCGATCTCGGGCACTTCGACGAGGCCGGCCGGCTGTTCATCGACGGCCGCGAGGACGACATGATCATCTCCGGCGGCGAGAACGTGTTCCCCGGCGAGGTCGAGAACCTGCTCATGACCCACTACCAGGTCCGCGACGCCGCCGTCATCGGCGTGGCCGACCACGAGTTCGGGCAGCGGCTGCGGGCCTTCGTCGTGCCCACTCCTGGCGCCGTGCTCGATCCCGCCGAGCT